>NZ_JBXCIY010000003.1:0-375384 GCF_056786395.1 Paenibacillus sp. Y951
CTTCTCATCATCGATGAGATCGGATATCTTCCGATTGAACCTGAGGATGCCAAAATCTTCTTTCAGCTCATCGATATGCGCTATGAGAAGCGAAGCACGATCTTTACAACGAATGTAAATTTCAAGGCATGGGATGAAGTATTTCGCGAACCAAAGTTAGCGAATGCCATCTTAGATCGCATTTTACATCATGCAACGGTCGTCACGATTGTAGGCGAATCTTACCGTTTGAAGGATCACTTTGTGAAAGAAGACAAGTGATTTTGCACATTATTAAACAAGCAAAAGTATACATTCTTAGGTTGACATTTACAAGAAGACGACCCAAGAGCAAAAAATCAACTTTCTGGGCGAGGTGATTGCTGCAACATCTCACAATATGCAGACACCAGCATCCCATCCAGCGCTAACTCAAATCCAGCTAGGTCCAACTGGATTGGGTTTGTGGGCAAAAGATAGATTAGTTTGTATCGCAACATAACTTTTCTTAAACGAAGCTACAGAAGCAATGCATGAATCGGTAGAATTTCCAATGAATATTTTACCTGTGAATATTATTACAGTTCTATATGAGTTACTGCATGATAATGAAAACTTACAGCCAGACTTTACTCCAATAGGAGATTCGATACTACGCTCACGTCTACCCATGGACATGAATTTTGACAAAGTAATAATAGAGTGCATTGAACTCGGCTTTGTGGATAGAGTTCAAGGTGGGTATAGACTTAATGTTAAAGGTGATATTGCAACTCGTCTGTTTTCAATCGTTCATAGAGTTGTAAGTAAACCTGGTTCGTTTTCTTTAGATTTTTCTTGAAATAGTAATCGTTGCCTTGATTTGAATTAGATACTCAACTTTAGATTAAAGACAGCGGTAGTCTAAGACTTGCCGCTGTCTTTTTGTTGGAGCCAATCTAATACGTTGTTTTTTCTGACACTTTTCATATGCAGCAGGTTGAACATCTTGAACATCTTGAACTAGCAAGCATATATCGAATTATTCATTATCGTCTACCTTCGGGAACAAAATAATAAAGCTTGTCCCGATCCCAAGTTTACTCTCTACATGAATAGTACCCTTATGCCCATCTATTGTCTCATTCGTTCATTGCTTTGTCGTTCAAGCTCGAAAGCAGGATCAATTCTTTCAAGCATATTGTTATACGCAAAAGATAATTGATCAATCTCGTATTGTTTTTGATTGACAGGTAATTACTCAGAGAGGTTACCAGCATACGTACGTTCTACAACATCGATAACATTCGTTAATGGGTTTAACGTCTTTCTCAGACTTGGTAGTAATAGTAGAAATCCAGTTAACAATGCCACAAGCGCAACGATGATATAAATGGTTAACTGTGTATACAGTTGTTTGTACAAGGAGCTGAGCTCGACGCTTACTTGCAATATACCTTGCTCACGATTAGCATTATTATGATGAAACACAACCATCTTATCTGCGCCTTCACTGTCAGCAAAAATGTAATATTTTTGGAGTTGATGTAATTTGCTAGCTTCTAAGATATGGGCGTAATCTTCTGTAGTAATGATTGGAGATAGTTCATCTTGATCGTCAGATATAATCGTTACACTACCATCGGATTGAATATAGCTAACTTCCATTCCTGGCTGAAACATAATTGGTCCACTTGGTGTTCGTTCATTATCATCTCTACGTCTTGTTAATTCGCCATTCAGCTTGAGGAACGACGGATCCGGTGGCCAGGCCATCATTTGTGAGTGAATGGCCTCAGCTCGATTCTCGTGTAGGAAATCCTTCATAAAGGTGTATTGTAATATACCGATAAGAAGAAATAGAATTGCAATTATAATTAATGTAGTTGTAATTAGTTGTCCACGCAAAGAATGTAAAAAACACTTTTTTGTTTGCATTACACATCCATCCTATAGCCAGCGCCTCGAAGGGTACGAATGATTCGATGTTCTTTGTCTCCTAGTTTCTCACGAATAGAACGAACTTCCCCTAATAGATTAGGAAACTGATTACGAATTCGTGCATGAATACGAGGGATCGATTCACTGAAACTAAATGGTTTAATTAAATAATCATCAATCAAAACCATTTAGCATAGGCATCATCACATCAAGGATAACGACATGGGGGTTAAATTGTTCAGCTTTTTCAATTGCGAGTATACCGTTGATCGCAGTTTCGATGATAGCACCTTCATTCATCAAACCTAATTCTAAAAATTCGAGAATACTTTCCTCGTCATCAACTAACAATATTCTAATTCCGTTCAAATTGCTCATAAATAACTGCCTTTCTAGGCTCATATAGTATGTTTATTAAGATAGAGTGGCTGATTTGTCGAAAAAAGGATAAAATAATAAGATCAATGATCGTTTGCATAAGCTTCCAAAGTACTTTTGATCTAAGAAAGTACAACTAGACGTTACAATGATCGAAAACTTTAAGGAGTCCTGCTATGAGAACATGGGGTTTACGTCAAAGTGTTAATTTATCAATTGGTTTATCATTTATTGGATTGTTAGTTGTGTTTCCATTTCAACAAAATTTTTTCGGAGGACTACTTTTTGCAGCTTTTTGTGCTGCAACTATTGGTGGATTAGCTGATTCTTTTGCGGTTAGTGCGATATTCGGTCAGCCTTTAAAAATACGTTGGCCAAACTGGTTAGGTACTAATATTATAGCTCGAAATCGAGATCGATTAATAGATGAACTCGTTGACATGGTAGAGCATGAGCTACTATCAACAGAAATGATTGTAAAGCAGCTTAAGCATTATAATGCGGCTACAGTTATCGTCCATTATGTTGAAAGTGATGAAGGAAAACAAGCGATCAAAGATCTGTCTCGTCAATTGCTAGCTGATTTGTTGAAAGTAAGTAATCCTGCGGTATTAAGCTTATCCTTAAAGCGCCTTATTAATCAAGGGCTGCAACATAGTCAATTAACTCCGATACTACAGCAATTTATAAGGTGGAGTGTGAAAGAGAAGTACGATCATCTACTAATTTCTGCCGTTTCCAAACAACTGCGGAAATTGCTTGAAAAGCCTGGTATTAAGCAGTTTTTACAGGAGTTTATTGCTACGGCATTGCGTTCCTACGAGCAGAATAAGAAGGGCAGACAATTTGTAAATGGGATAGCGGGATTGAATGCAGATGAGCTAACTGAAAAGTTGCTGAAAATAGCTGATGAGCTACTCCTTGCTATTCAAGATCATAATCATCCACTGCAAATAAAGCTTCAATCATACATCATACAATTTAGCGATAGACTACAAGAAGATTCAGCTTATGCCGCAGACATATCGCGAAAAATTGAGCGGATATTTGAAAAGTTAACATCATTACTGTTAACGAAGGCATCGATCTCCAATTTTCTAACGCAGTTGCACGAGCAGTTTGATCGTTCCGAACATGGGCAAGCAGAAGGTTCGCTAGCAACTTGGCTTGATAGTAAGGTTGATGAATTACTTCTTTCTTTGCGATTGCAGAGCGATATATTGGAACAGTTCAATCATTATGTACGGAATGCTCTAATGCAATTTGTGGAGCGTAATCATGCTTATGTTGGACAATTAGTTCGTAACAAATTAGAACAGTTCGATGTAGAGCAATTGATTGAGCTCGTACAGGAGAAGACGGCAAAGGATCTACAATATATTCGCTTAAATGGTACAGCAGTAGGGTCATTAATCGGTGTTCTCCTATATCTAATTCAATACACTGTTGGAGGAATACTATCATGAATATGCGTCGTCGTGCCAATATTAGCTTATTGTTATTAGCGATTCTATTCGTTATATCTCTTAGTTTGAAATGGACGCTCGATCATCCATGGTGGTGTGATGCATTGCTATTCATCGCAGAAGCGGGTATGGTAGGTGCTTTAGCAGATTGGTTTGCTGTTTCGGCATTATTCCGTCATCCGCTTGGTATGAAATGGATTCCACATACAGCGATTGTTCCCAAAAATCGCGATAAATTAATTGATGGAGTAGTCTATCTAGTAGAAGCTCAGCTCTTGAATAAAGAAATGATTGAACAACAACTGAACAAGTTGAAGCTGTCAGAACTGGTGATTTCATTGGTTGATCGTCAATGGAATAGTAAAAGTTCAGAACGATGGATTCAACGGTTGCTGTCTAAAGTAATTAGTTCTATACAAAGTGAGCAGCTGGCAGTAGCCGTTTCGGCAAAAATTCATGATCAGCTGGGACGTAATTCAGCATCAACTCATATTGGTAAAGGACTTTCCTATGCCCTTGAGAAGCAATATGATCAATATTTGATTGAAAAACTACTGGAGCTAGCGCAAGAAAGAGTTCAACAACCTGATGTAATACCAGCTATTAAAGCTTTACTAGAGCAAGAAAAAGACAAAGCATTAGAAAAAACCGGTGGTGGTTGGCTAGCCAAAACATTGTTTTCCTTCGCTCAAGCAGCCAATGCAGTTAATTTTGACGATGCCGCTGATGTACTATATCGCGATATCGTATTATTGCTCGTACAATTGAAAAATCCACAGCATGAGCTTCGTATTATGCTGTCTGAACAATTGCAGAATCTAGCTCAGCAGCTTCAAGAAGCCGATCAAGATGTCGCAACAGTTATAGAACAATGGAAACAACAATTATTAGAGGAAATAACGATTTCTCCTTTGCTACAGCAATTGATTGAATATGTTCAAGGTCAATTAAGTGGTGGGAATGAACCCAATAGTGTGCCTTATCCACAATTGCAAAAATGGTTGATCAGGTTAGTGAGATCATATTGGGACTGGTTCAAATCCGATATACAATCACAACAATTAGTTGAAGTGAAGCTAAAGCATTTTCTAAGTCATCTGATTGAGCATGAGCATGCTGTTATCGGTAAAATTGTACGCGCAACGTTAAATACATTTTCGGAAGAGCGTCTGGTTGAATTTGTGGAAGGTAAAGTTGACATCGATTTACAACGAATCCGTGTTAATGGTGCATTAATTGGTGCTTTCGTAGGGGCGTTGCTATACATGCTGTTACACGGTGTGTATGAACCAATTCTTAACTATATGGGGTTTATTTCATTGTCATAGGCTCTGCACTATTTTCATATTATGTTCTGTAAGGGGATGATAATATGAAAATTGAAGTTAGCCGATATTATCAATTGAAGAAAAAGCAAAAGTTAATAGAACAAGAATTGGCTCAATTGAAGGAACAGATAATGGCGAAGATGGTGGAGGAAGATAGCAAAGAGCAGAATGTCGGTAGCTATAAAGTGAAATTGGTGACGTCTGAGCGTAAAGAATATCAGGAAAATTTACTATATGATGCGCTACCTGATCCCGAACTTTGGCGGATGTTATCCAAGCCTGATCAAGGGAAAATCACGGGTCTCATTAAAGTTGGAGCTCTTCAAGAAGATCAACTTAAGGAGACGTATACGGTTCGTCAACAAATTGCGTTGATCATTGATAAGAAATGAGAGGAAGTTCAAAACCCCCACTTGTGATCACGATGATTACGCTGACGTAGCATAGTCGACGGCGAATATGCCTCCCCATCGAAAGCCTGTGTGTGCTCGTGTACCAATTACGTACACTGTGCTACTCGTTTTCGCTGTGGGGCATCTTCTTAGTGCTGACAAGCGAATGTTTTGAACCTTCATTTTAAGCATCGTGCAAGTGAACGTCCGCTTGTATACTCGTACCGTACACGTTGCTGGGTATTGTTTGATCGTAGGTGCTGACAAGCGAATGTTTTGAACCTTCATTTTAAGCATCGTGCAAGTGAATGTCCGCTTGTGTACTCGTACCGTACACGTTGCTGGGTATTGTTTGATCTTAGGTGCTGACAAGCGAATGTTTTGAACCTTCATTTTAAGCATCGTGCAAGTGAATGTCCGCTTGTGTACTCGTGCCGTACACGTTGCTGGGTATTGTTTGATCGGTTGTTCCAGTTACTACAATTAAATCGAGTAAAGAATGGTGAAAACCATTCTTTACTCGATTTTTTTATGTTCATTCCACGAGCTGGGGTAGAAAAATGTTTACTAGGTGATGAAATATGTTGGTTAATTGCACACTTTTTTTACTATTTCACAGACAACTTTCCATCCCTCTATCAATCAAATAAAGCATAAAATGAATTTACATAAGAATAGTAAGCGCTTACGAAATGTTGTAGCATATGCTTCCGATGCTACTTTTCATCACCAAGGAAGTATGACAGGAAGTTATGAAAAGTTTTAGTGTATGCTTCCGAAGTTACTTTTCATCACCAAGGAAGTATGATAAGTAGCTCATGAAAAGTTTTAGGAGGGTAACTATGAATCCTGCACTTGAAAGTAAACCGATTCGAAAAAAGTTTACAATAAGTACGAAATATCGCTTATTGCTGTATGCTTCACCATTTTTAATATTAGTTTTTGTATTTAGTTACTTCCCTTTATATGGGTGGACGTACGCGTTCTTCAATTATCGCGTCGGATTCCCGTTATTGGAAACTGAATTTGTTGGATTTAAATGGTTTACTTCAATCATAAACAATGAAGTTCAAGTAAAAGAAGTTACTAGAGTTATGAAGAATACATTCGGTATTAGTATATTAGGGATTTTAACATCAGTTTTGCCCGTTATATTCGCAGTATTACTCGTTGAAGTTAAGACGAATTGGTATAAGCGAATGGTACAGACGTTAACCACATTACCTAACTTTATTAGCTGGGTACTTGTGTACGCGATTGCGTTCATGTTGTTTTCAGTCGATAACGGAATTGTTAATAAGTTAATGATTCAGCTAGGCTTTCAAGAAAAAGCTGTTAATTACTTAGCTTCGCCAGATTTCATTTGGATCAAAATGACACTATGGAATATATGGAAAACTCTAGGATGGAGTGCAATTCTCTACATTGCTGCCATTACTTCAATAGATCAAGAATTATACGATGCTGCGAAGGTTGATGGTGCGGGACGTTTCCGCTTAATGTGGCATATCACGTTACCTGGTGTTATGTCAACGTTCTTCGTACTGCTATTGCTATCGATTGCAAACTTTATGAATAACGGTCTAGAGCAATACTTTGTCTTCCAAAACAGTTTGAATAAGGACTCGATAGAGGTTCTCGATTTGTACGTATACAACACAGGACTTGTCGGTTATAACTTCTCCTTTGCTACTGCTGTTAGTATGCTGAAATCATTTGTAAGTATATTCTTACTCTTTGTCGCGAATCAACTTTCGAAATGGGTAAGAGGGGAATCTGTTATTTAGTTCAATCACTGTACGGGAGGAGAACATCGTATGACGCAACGACGTAGCTTTGCTGATCAATTATTTTCGATTTTGAATTACTTAGGCTTCGCTATATTAACGCTGATCTGTATATTTCCATTTTACTATTTGTTCATACAAACGATAAGTAATAATGCTCTAAGTGCTGCGGGGAGTGTAACTTTTTACCCGAAGGGCATACATTTCTCGAATTATGTAGAAGTATTGAAAGTAAAGGGCCTGTCACAAGCTGCATTAGTATCAGTGGGCAGAACGGTACTTGGAACAATAGGTACTGTAATTGGTTCAGCATTTCTCGGTTATTTGTTCACAAAACGTAAAATGGCCGGCCGTGTATTTTGGTACCGCTTCGTTATTGTAACGATGTACTTCAATGCAGGAATCATTCCTTGGTTTATCGTTATGATGAATTTGAACTTAACAAATAATTTTTGGGCGTATATTCTCCCAGCAATCATATCACCATTTAACGTTATCCTAGTAAAAACCTTTGTTGAATCATTACCTGAAGCACTTGAAGAATCAGCTGAAATGGATGGAGCCGGTACATTTACATTGTTCACGCGTATCGTATTTCCACTTATTATGCCAATCGTTGCTACGATTGCAATTTTCTCAGCAGTCAATCAGTGGAATTCATTTATGGATACGGTCTTTCTTATGACGAAAGATAAATACTACACTTTGCAATTTGTACTATATAAATATTTGAATGAATCGAACTCATTGGCAGCAATTATTAAATCGGGTCAAGGATTGGAAAATATCGATTTGTCAAAATTGCAAACGTCTACATCTGTTAGAACAACTGTAGCGATGATTGTCGTTACTCCAATTCTAGCAGTGTATCCATTCTTCCAGCGTTATTTTGTAAAAGGAATTATGATCGGTGCAGTGAAAGGCTAACTTAACATGAAGTACTTGAAAAGTTTGTAGCTAATGCTTTCGATGTAACTTTTCATAGCTCAGACGTTTATCATGAAGTACTTGAAAAGTTTGTAGCTAATGCTTTCGATGTAACTTTTCATAACTCAGACGTTTATCATGAAGTACTTGAAAAGTTTGTAGCTAATGCTTTCGATGTAACTTTTTTAACAAAAAGTTTGTAGGAGGTGGTTTTCTTAAAGTATGTGTTCAAAGTTTACTATAAGAAGGGAGTAATAAAAATGGTTAAAACAAAGAGGTCGTTAGTAACGCTATTAGTATTGGTGATGTGTATTTCATTATTAGCAGCATGTGGATCTAAAGGCAATGACCCGAAAACTACCGCTACTCCAGCTCCGAAGACTAGCGATGCAGGTACTGATGTCGTTGAGCCTGCTACACGTGAGGAAATTACTATTGATATTTTCTCTATGCTTTCGAATTTCTCTGGTGAACAAACAGGTTGGTTTGCTCATACGGTGAAAGAAAAGTTCAATATTAACATCAATATTATCGCATCTAACCTTGAAGGTGGAGGCGATACGAAATTCCAAACGATGATGGCTGGTGGCGATCTTGGTGATCTAGTTGTATTCGGTGATACTGATGCCAAATATACTGATGCGATTGCAGCAGGCATGCTTCTTGACTGGAACAAGGATGGCTTAATTGATCAATACGGTAAAAATCTGCTAGCTAATGCCCCGAAAGCGCTAGAGAAAAACATAGCACAATTTGGTGGCGGTACTGGACTTTATAGTGTTGGTAATGAAATTGGTCCAGATAGTGATGGTCCTTCTGAAGCTCAAGAGCTTAACTATCATCCTAACCTACGTTGGGATCTATATGAAGCACTAGGTAGACCAGAAATCAATAAAATGGAAGATTACCTTCCAGTTCTAAAAGCAATGCAAGAAGCTCAACCAAAAAGTGATAGTGGCAAACCAACGTATGCATTCTCGATGTGGGGTGACTGGGATGGTAACATGATGATGAACGCTAAAGCTTGGGCTGGTATGCATGGTTTTGAAGAAGGCGATGGATTCAATCCAGGTGGTTTCACTTTAGTATCTGCGGATACAGAAGATGTTCAAGATATACTTGAGGAAGATGGCTATTATATGAGAGGATTAAAACTTTACTTTGATGCCAATCAAATGGGTTTAGTTGATCCTGATTCAATTACGCAAAACTTTGGTGATGCTGTGAATAAAATGACTGATGGTCAAGTTCTATTCTCATGGTTCTCTTGGTTTGATGATGCTTATAATACACCTGAACGTACTGCAGAAGGTAAGGGTTTTCACCTTGTACCGTTCAATGAAGCAAGATCGTTCTCATATGGCTTTAAT
This sequence comes from Paenibacillus sp. Y951, assembly GCF_056786395.1. Classification (NCBI taxonomy): domain Bacteria; kingdom Bacillati; phylum Bacillota; class Bacilli; order Caryophanales; family Paenibacillaceae; genus Paenibacillus; species Paenibacillus sp. Y951. The sequence goes on from NZ_JBXCIY010000003.1 coordinate 9,548, forward strand.
CCATATGGTGGTAATCGTGTATATGCCATTGGTTCCAAAACGAAACATCCTGATCGTGTAATGGAATTAATTGATTGGTTGTACACTCCTGAAGGAACTCTTACTGCTAACTATGGTCCTGAAGGGATGGCGTGGGAGCTTGTAGATGGCAAACCAGCATTGACTGCTCTTGGTTTAGAAGCGTTCCCATCAAATAAAACGCCAATTCCTGCAGAATTTGGTGGCGGTGTTTGGGATGATGGACGTAACCAAATCAATAATACAACATTCAAAACAAGTATGATTAACCCTGAAAATGGTGATCCATACGATTATAGTCTATGGACATCTACTCTAGCGAAAGCTCCAACGAAATTAGATGAAAATTGGAGAGCAGCTATGGGAGCTAATACAGCGGTTGAATGGTTTGTTAAAAACAATAAAATTGCAGTACAAAAATCTATCTTTACAGGTAAACCTTACGTAGAGATGAGCGATGATCTGAAACAAAAACAAGGTCAAATCGCTTCTGTAATTAAGGAGTATTCATGGAAATTGATCTATGCTGACGATCAAGCACAATTCGATAAGTTGAAAGAAGAAATGATCAGTAAAGCAAAAGGTCTTGGTTATGATGAGGTTGTTGAATTCAATAAAGAGCAACATAAAGTAGTATTCGAAGCACGTAAAACTTCATAATTCATAAGTAAAGTATTAATAAAGTAAGGAAACTAGCACATAGTTTCCTTGCTTAATTTTAAACTGTTTCCATTATTAGCTATTTTGATTACAATATTAAGAAAGTAGATAAATGAGGTTGCGTACGTATGAAGATTATAAATAGAATCCAGCAATTGTTCAAACGGAGTACGTTGCGAAGAACACTCATTATTTATTTATTAATTGCTTGTTTGTGCCCACCTGCTTTATTAGCAGGTTATACCTATACTGCTATGCACTCTATATTGAAGCATAAAATATCAGCAGGTATTGAAGCGGGTTTGAAACAAGAAGCGATGGGCATAGAAAATTTACTTAGTAATATGGATTTCGTGTCAAAGCAGTTTGCGTTAGATGGTCAAACAGCTACTCGTGTCAATGAATATATCCAATCAGAGAAGCAAACTGAAAAAGCCAACCTTATTCAATATATAGATGATACGTTCAATGTCGTTAATTTTACAAATCCTAATATAGGTTTGATGGTGTACTATCATGAAAATACGGAACAATCGATATTGTTTAACAATTTAACGGTTCGCGATGATTTTAATATCGATCATTTACCGTTATTTATTCGATATAATGGAACCGCTTACTTTGGACCTCATACGACTCAATATAAAAATAATGATAATATCGTATTTTCCTCGATCCGAGAAGTGAAGACGAGCAGTGATGATTCGATCTACATTTACTTAGAATCTAATTATAATATGTTCCGCAAGATGATGAATAGTAATTGGTACGCTATGCCCGTTCATCATTATTTAATCTCTGAGCAAAATGAAGTGCTATATGCAGATGTTGGTGATCCGCCATTTGCACCTGAATCATTGAATTGGCAAATGGTCGACAATGGACTCGAACAGCTAGAAGGCAATTATGTATTTGGCTATGAAAGTATTCAGGGCTGGAAGCTTGTTATAGCGGTGAAAAAGAGTGCGTACAATCATGAAATTAATGAATGGGTATGGCGCATGGTTATTTTAGTGCTCGGGTCACTCGTGTTAGCATTTATTATAGCGATGATCATCTGGCGCAAAGTATATGGCTCTTTACGCCGCGTTAATCTAGAAATCGTACGAATGACTGGTGATCGGGAAGCGCCTGTAAAAAATATTGGGATTGAAGAATTTGATACATTACTCAGTAATTTTCAAGTGATGAAGCGGACGGTCAATGAACTAATCGAAGAGGTTTCCTCGAATGAGCGTAAAAAATCGCAATTAGAAATAGAGAAGCTACTAAGTCAGATCAATCCTCATTTTTTACATAATACATTGAATACAGTGCAGTGGCTAGCGCGGGCGAATGAACAGGATGGTATTGATCGAATTGTTACGTTGCTCGTTAAAGTTCTGCATTACAATATGGGAAAAGGTAGTTTGATCGTGACAATTTCGGATGAATTAGCTGCATTGCAAAACTATATAGATCTTCATTATATTCGTTATGAAGATGAGTTACAGTTTGAAATCGATGTCGATGATAGCTTGAAATCTATTTCAGTTCCGAGATTTTTACTGCAACCGATGGTAGAGAACGCAATTTATCATGGTAGAAGTGATGGCACTAGTCTAATAGCTATTTCTATCGTTCAACATACTGAGCTGACTTTGAAATTAGAAGTTAGAGATAATGGTCCAGGTGTAGACGAATTGACGAGACAACAAATATTAGAACGTAGATATGAAAGTTCCAGTATCGGAATGGGGATCGGGCTTAGTTATGTGCAGCGTTTATTAGAACGCTTTTATGGCAACTCAAGTCATCTAGAAATTGAGAGTGAAGTAGGAGTAGGAACTTGTTTATCCGTCATTATTCCATTAACGCTAGAGGAGGAACGTTATGATTAACGCACTTGTCGTTGATGATGAAAGAATGGTACGTAAAGGATTGCTATCTTTAACGAATTGGCAAAAATACGGTATTTCATTTGTTGGTGAAGCGAAAGATGGCATACAAGCACTTCAATTTCTAGCCGAGCAATCTGTCGATGTTATGTTTGTTGATATAACGATGCCAATTATGAACGGATTCGAGCTAATGAAGCGGGTACAAGAGCAATATCCTGAAGTGCAATTTGTAGTACTAACCTGTCATCATGAATTTGATTATGTTCAGGAGGCACTCCAAATCGGAGCTATTGATTATATCGTAAAAACATTATTGAATCGGGATAATGTAGATGAAATAGTAACAAGAATTATTTCGCGTTTAAAGCGTGATAAAGAAAAGAAGATGCAAGAGCAACCAGCTTTTTATAGGGGTGGAGTATACTTATTGTTGAGAGGAATGACAAAGGTAGATAGCTACTATATGCAGGAGCAGCTACCAGCTAGTTTAACGTATAGCCAGATTAGTAAGCACTTGTTGCGGCTTGATTGCGAGCATGCCCGGCAGATCGTACAATTAGAGCAAGGCAATATAGTGCAATATGGCAATGTAATCTATATTGAGCGCAGTGAACGGGCGGGACATCATGAAGTTGAACAATGGTTGAAGCATGAGTTGTTGAACTATTTTTTTTATTATGGACATGATGATGCGTTGACGATTACAGAGAACGAACTCGTTCAAGCATTATCGCCAAGAGATGTAGAACAGCAGCTAAAGCAATGGAACGATGAAAAGCTGCAATATAGATGGTTACTATTTCCTCAAGAGTGGCAACGATGGCAGCGAGCTACGTTAGCTATCCAACCAGATCCCCAATATGTTATTCCATTAGTAGAGCAACTATATACACAGCTTGTGTTAACAATAAAATGGCATGATGATGATTCCAAATCGCCACTGTACGCACCGGATATATCACAATGGGCAAAATTAGAGCAGTGGCTATTACAATTATCTTTACATTTACGTGGTAGAATGACTGACTTAACGTTGTCTCATGATGTCGTGATCTGTATGATCAAAGCGATTCAAAGTATGTATAATCAAATTGGTTCTGAGTTGAACCAGAATGATATCGCACATCAAGTAGGGATGAGTAGAAGTTATTTTAGTCAATGCTTCAAACGATTTTTTGGCGTTTCATTTGGAGAGGTATTGCGTCAATTACGTATTGAAACAGCTAAAGAACTACTATTAAGTACACAGCTCACGATTTCTGAAATAGCGAATAAAATTGGTTTGGATGATCATAAATATTTTAGTCGTACGTTTAGAGCACAGCTCGGGGTATATCCAACAGAATATCGTTCGTTGCATTATGAGGTGAGGTGACTACAATGAAAACAGTTAGACTACTATGGTTCGGATTAGTATGCTCGTTGCTCATGACAAGCTGTGTGTTAGCACCTAATAACGAAGCTGCGATTACTAATAAAGATAAATACAATGAACCTGTTATTTTACGTATTCCATATTCTTATTCAGAGATTGAGCTGCCGGAAGGTGATGTAGGGGAAGAGAATTTCATGTCGCGCTACATTTACGAAAAAACAGGAATTATTATTCAATATAGCTGGGATGCAAGTGGTGAAGAGCAATACAGCACGAAGATGGATCTAGCCATTCGCAGTAATGATTTGCCTGATCTATTCATAGTTAATCGTAAGCAGTTAAATTACTTAGTACAGCAAGATATGATTGCAGATCTTACAGAAGTATATGAAACACACAGCTCTGATCTAGTAAAGTCGATCTATAATGCAACAAACGGTAAAGCGCTTGAGGAAGCTACTATTGATCAGAAATTATATGCATTGCCTAATGTAGGAATAGAAGCAGATGCTCCTACTTATTTGTGGGTACGCCAAGATTGGTTGGACAAATTAAAGCTTCCGATGCCGCGAACGCTTGAAGATATTGAGCAAATCTCATATGCATTCGTTCATGATGATCCGGATGACAATGGTGAAGATGATACGCTTGGAATACCTGTCGAAAAATCATTGGTATATCAAGATAAAACAGGTGTGTTTGGCTTAAATTCTTTTTTCTCGGCCTTTCATTCTTTTCCGCAAAATTGGATTGTTAACTCGGAAGGAATTCTCGTATATGGGTCGATTCAAGAGGCGACGAAGCAGGCGTTGATTCGTTTAGCACAGTGGTATGAAAAGGGGATTATCGATCGAGACTTTATGCTTAGAAAGGACTCTAATATATATGTTGCAGAAAATCAGATGGGTATTCTGTTTGCTCCGTGGTGGGCTCCTTTCTGGCCACTAAGTGCCTCGGTGTCTCAAGATACGAAAGCGGAATGGAATGTTTTTGCCGCACCCTTAAGTGAGAAAAGGCAATTTATTACAAAAACATCACCGATTACTGATCGATATCTTGTTGTACGTAAAAATTATAATAATCCAGAAGTAGCTGTCGAGCTATTAAACTTAACAACTACATTAGAAAGACATGAAGGGATGGATGATGAGAGTAGCAAAGCGATTCGAGCTACAGCTCAGCAATTGGGAACTCAGCTTCGCAATTACTTCCCATTCGATCTATTACTAGATGATCCCGACGGGGTAACGAAGCGATACGATACACTAATGCAAACGATGAATGATGAAATAGATGTAGAGACACTGAATTCTGAACAAGCAAAATTATATGACTATGTTATGCGGGAACAGGAGCAGCCGAAAAAAGATATGGAGGCGTGGAGTAATGCGCAATCTTATTTACTAGGTGGAAAGATATCAAAGAAACCAATGGTGATGGTGGAAAGCTATAATGTCGAGCATATTGAGGCTTATGAGCAATATTGGGATGCGTTAATTGCACTTGAAATGGATTATTTCTTGAAAATAATAAATGGTGAATTACCTATTCAGGCATTCGATCAATTCGTTGAAGAGTGGTTGAGTGAAGGGGGGATACATCTATTAAAGGAAGCTAGTCTAGCATATGAGGAGAGGTAGTTCAAAACATCCACTTGTGATCACGATGATTATGCTAACGTAGCTTATTCGACGGCGAATATGCCTCCCCATCGAAAGCCTGCGTGTGCTCGTGTACCAATAACGTACACTGTGCTACTCGTTTCCGCTGTGGGTCATCTTCTTGATGCTGACAAGCGAATGTTTTGAACCTTTATTTTAAGCCTCGTGCAAGAGAATGTCCGCTCGTGTACTCGTACCGTACACGTTGCTGGCTCCATCGAAAGTATGATTTCGGATTCTTTCAGTTATTGTTCAGTACAATTGAATACACTATAGTAATAACTGTCAAAGGATGTGTACGTGTTCAATGAAACGAGTTATGATTGTTGATGCGGCTGCTTTTATGCGCTTAATATTGAGAGAAATACTTGAAAGTAACGGATGCGAGATTGTAGCGGAAGCGGCAAATGGCGAAGAAGCTATTCGTTTGTACGAAATACATAAACCTGATATTGTAACGATGGATGTAACATTACCGATTATGGATGGATTAGAAGCAACGGAGACTATAATAGGTCAGCATCCTAATGCTCAAATTATTATTTGTTCTGCGATGAGTCAACATGATCTAATTATGCATATGATTGATATTGGCGTGAAGGACTTCATCGTGAAGCCCTTCCAGGAGGATCGTATTATAGCTGCCGTTGAAAGGCTATATGAGCGTGTCTAGTTAGTTATTCCAATCGATAGGCGGATGACCTAATGAGCTAAGATGCTCATTAACTTTGGAGAATGGTTTGCTTCCAAAAAAGCCACGATAGGCTGCTAGTGGACTAGGATGTACAGACTCCACAATAATGTGATGAGAAGCGATAAGTCGTTTTTTATGCTGCGCTGGTTTACCCCATAGGACGAAAATAATGGGCTCCTCTTTACTGCTTAACTTAGTAATAATAGCGTCAGTGAATAATTCCCAGCCCTTCTTCTGATGAGAATTTGCTTCTCCTGCTCGTACGGTAAGCACCGTATTGAGCAGTAATACTCCTTGCTTGGCCCACTTTTCTAATGAACCATTGCCAGACTCAGCAATTGCTAGATCACTAAAGCGTTCCTTCATAATATTGCGCAAAGATGGTGGCAGAGGCATATGATTAGCAACAGAGAATGCTAACCCTTCAGCCTGACCTTCGCCGTGGTAAGGGTCCTGTCCTAATATAACTACTCTTGTTCTATCGTAATCTGTCAATTGTAGTGCATGAAATATTTGATTCTTCGATGGATATATTATATGCTGTTCATATTCTAATTCGATAAATTGTGATAGTTGCTCAAAATAGGATGTATTATATTCTGCTTGCAGTATTTGTCCCCACTGATTGTTAGGTAATTGCATCATTCATTCTCCCTCTCTCATACTATAAGGTGAACAATACTATAAGAATTTGCTAGAATCAACCTTCAGCCCAATGTTTCGAGAAATTAAAAAAAAGTTAGAGAATGCTTCCGATGTTACTTTTTAATCCAAAGTAGTAGTATCGGGAAGAAAATAAAAAATTAGTTAATGCTTCCGATGTTACTTTTTATTCCAAGTAGTAGTATCAGGAAGCTAATAAAAAGTTGAGGAGTATGACATATGAGCTTAATGGATAAAATCAAGAGCGGTGTCTCTGAAGCAGGTCAGAAAGCAAAAATCGTTGTGGAAGTGAATAAATTACGACTTATTAATGTTTCAAAGCAATCGGAAATTAATTCGCTCTATAAGCAAATTGGGGAAAAGGTATCTCAATATGTGGATCAAAGCATTGCACTAGAACCGGCTTTGTTTGCAAGTGAATTAGAACAAGTTAATATACTGAAATTTGAAATGGAACAAAATACACATCAGATTCATAATCTTAACGACGAGAAGTCATGTCCTCATTGCCAACATCATAATGCCTTTGATGCTAGAGAATGTAGCAAATGTCATGAGCCGTTTCCGATTCATGAGATCGCTAATATTGAGGATGACAACAATACGGTACAATTACTTGATCAGAATAATAAGCTAGATACAAAGGAATAGTTATATGAGCCAGCAAAACGTAGCAAATACAACAAGTATAACGGATTATATATATCGGATTACTTGTCATGAGCAGGAGAGATCTCTATGCAGTATGGAGATGAGAGCATTATGGGGCGCAAGCTTTGATGTAGATTATTCCACCATACTGTTGCGCAGTGAAATACAGCAACATGTCGATCGGAGTCCGTTCGTCAAATACCGGCTTGCCATCTGGTGCGAAGGCTCTGATCTGGACACTTTACTGGATAAAGTATCACTATTGCCTCAAGTTACACGAACCTATAAGGTAGTTGCACTCGATCAAATGCGAGGCGAACAAGTAGAGCGGATCGCTTTCCAAGAGCGACGAATAATCGAGCAACAGCTTGGCGGACAAGTGAAGGGCGAAGTGGATTTGAAGCAGCCTGAACTACTGCTAGGAGTAATACAGCTCGAGGAAGCTTGGGTGTTTGGCGAGCTGGAGTGGCATGATCCAATCTGGCAACGGCATAATGATAAACCGCGGCATTATTCGACTGCATTAAGTACAAAGGTAGCTCGGTCATTAGTCAATATTGCTGTACCATCATTGAATGAAAGCATTCAATTCTTCGATCCATGCTGTGGAATCGGTACAGTATTGATGGAAGCATGCTCGCAAGGGATCAAAGCATCGGGCGGCGACATCAATCCACTTGCAGTAGTTGGTGCGCGAGAAAATATGGCAGCATTCGATTACCATTCTGAATTACGTATTCATAATATGATAGAAGTAGAAACAACATTTGATGTCGCGATTGTCGATCTCCCTTATAATCATTGCTCCGTTCTTCCACAAGAAGAGCGATATGAAATGCTGCGATCATTAAGTTCCATGGCTAGCCGAGTAATTATTGTATCGGTGGAGCCAATTAGAACGGAATTAATGGAGCTTGGCTATCGGATTGAAGATGAAGCATGTATCGAAAAAGCACATTTCAAGCGTGATGTATTTCTATGCAGTACTCCGCGAGAGTGAGATAAGCTGTCTTAAGAAAGAGTGATCAGATTGTTGATCTTTCTTAAGACAGCTTTTATTAGTTTTTGGCAATGACTAACTGAATGAAAACGTAATAATGACACTAACGCTAACATAGATCAATAGAATTACATCGTTGACGCTATATTTCGTTACATAATAATAAGTTCTTTTCGCTTGAAATTGCTTCGCTTCCATGGAGATCCCAATGCGATGAGCACGACGAATGCTTTGAGCGAGGAGCGGGATGAAATAAAGTTTCATTCGTCCAAATAGTGAACGAACCCCTTTTCCTAATTGCATGCGCCGTACGTTAAGTGCTTGTGTACGAATATGAAACTCTTCAATAATGATTGGAATTAAGCGAATACCAGCCATAAATGCATATACGTATTTCGCAGGTAAACGTAATTGTTGCATCAGAGAGTACAGTAATAATGTTGGCGATGTCGTTAACAGGAGGATCAGACTAACGATTCCAATAAGAACAGATTTACTACCAATCAGCGTTGCGGACGCAATGCTTTCTTCTGAAATCTTCATAATTCCCCACTGCCACAAAACTTCTTGACCCCTTCCGAATAACAAAAGCGTAATTGCAGAGGAGATAGCTGAAATTATTATCGGAATATGCAGCAGCGCTAATTTACGAATAGGGAAGCCACTCATCGTCCATAACAACATACTAAAGCTAATAAATAGTAAAATGTACTGCTGGGCATTGCGACTGAAAAAGAGGAAAAGCATAATTGCCATCAGCATGACGAATTTGAATGCTGGATTGACATCATGAAGCCATGTTGACTTAGCTGGTATGAACCAATTCCATACATTGTCCACTAACGTCACCTCTTTCTGCGCATCGATCATTGATCGTTATCGAATGTAGACGACCATCTGCAATATGCCACTCCTCACTAGCAATATGTGAAGCAATAATAGGGTCATGCGTAATCATCATAATCGTAACACCTTGTGCGTTCATTTGCTGAAGCTTCTCAATAATGGTAAATGTGTTGGCAGCATCCTGACCGAAGGTAGGTTCATCTAGCAATAGAATCGGTCGTTGCTCTACCATCGCTGTTAATATACTAAGTCGGCGTTTTTGACCAACGGAACATTCAAATGGATGTCGATCTAATGGCATATGTAATCTGAATTGAGCAAATAAGTTTTGAATGGTCTCCATGTAATCATTCTGCGGTTTATGCCCCTGCTGCTTCTTATGAGCTTTGCTGCTTTTATAATCGGGTTGAGCTGTGCCCTGCTTGTAGGAATGGAGCAATTCCTCATAAATAGTATCCGCGATGAATTGTAGTTCAGGACTTTGAAATACATAAGAGATTTCTAGCGGTACTGTTAACTTTCTTGATTTACCAGTTGCGATCGCTTGGTCGTATATTTTATATTGTCCGCTGCTATCGATTAGACGAGCTAACGCAAGCAGTAATGAGCTTTTTCCTGCGCCATTCGCACCTGTAATAGCAATCCATGAACCTTCTGTAATCGTAGCATGCTCGACTTCGATAAGTGTACGATTGCCTCGCGAACCACTGAACTTCTCAAGTTCGATGATGATATTAGTACTAGTGGGAGTAGCAGTATGATAAGAAATATGCTTCTGCCCAGATAAATAGGTTTGCCATACATTCGGATACCAAATGCCATATTGAAGCAGTAATTGCTGCTGAGTTTCAAAGATAGAAGAGGGGGTATCATCAGCAACAATTACGCCTGATTCATTCAATATAACAACTCGATCAAACCAATCGAGTATACCATCTACATGATGTTCGACAACAATGACAGTATGCTGCTGTAAACTGTTACGCAAACTTTCCCAAATAAGCTGTTTCCCTTCGGGGTCAAGTAGAGCGGAAGGCTCATCAAGGAAAACGGTATGAGGCTCTAACAGCAGTACTGCTGCCAAAGCAAGTCGCTGCTTCATCCCTTGGGAGAGACTTCCAATCGGCGTATGCAGTGATGGAAGTTGAAGCCCAACTACATCAAGGACATGACGCATCGCTGGCTCCATTAACTCGCGAGCCATTTGTCGATTTTCTAAGACGAAGGCAAGCTCCTCATCAACATAACGCATACAAAATTGGGTGTCAGGATCTTGAAAGACAAATCCCCAATGTTCTGGCGTCTGAATCGATGTACAGTGCATCGGAACAGAGGAGTAGGTAGGGATGATACCACTTAGTACTTGTAGCAATGTAGATTTTCCCGAGCCGCTAGGACCGAGAATAAGAATCTTTTCTCCTTCAGCGATATGTAAGTTGAAATCTTGGAAGACTAATCTTTGCTCTCCACTGAATTTGAGCCGTAATTGCTCCACACTTACTGCGATATTAGCCAAACGCTATTCCTCCATTCGTATGCTTCCAGCATTACTTCATTATTTTTGCAATTGCTCGAGTTCTTTCTGATCAATCGGTCGTACTAACGACGTCACTTTAGTTTTCTCCAATGCACGAACAATATAGTAAGCAAAAATACCTGTAAAGATAAATGAACTAATGACACGCAAGCCGTATTTCACGATTAAAGCCCAAGTTTCCAAATCGGCATAGCCATAGCCAAGATCTAGCATAAAACTACCTAGACATGACAGAACTCCCGCCAAGCCAGCAACGACTAAATTATATTTTTTGTAGCGGAAACTAGCAAATACAAGCTCAGCAGCAAGTCCTTGTACAAATCCATACATTAATACTTCTAAGCCTGCTGATGCCATAATCGAGGATAGGGCAGAAGCTGCAACACTAGCGATTAGAGCGGCACCAGGTTTGCGGACAACTAGATAGGCAAAGGGACCAACCATGAACCACATGCCATAAATCAATTGTCTGAAAGTTGGGAGTATCGGCTTCACTACACTGTAAAGATTATCCCAGAAATGCATAATAACTCCGAAAACAATACCAATCATAATAATAACGACAACATCTGTAAGCTTTAATTTGTTCATACTGCTAACCTCCAACATTTTTTGTGATGGAAGCATAAAAAGACCGTCTGGTAATACGCAGACGGTCAGAAAAATTTCTTCTAGAACCCCATTCTCTACGCTGGTATTATCCAGTTCAGATCAACGGTCAGTAGCGGTACTAGCTACTATCTCAGCCTGATTCCTCAAGCACCCGGACGGTTTCATATGCAACTGTCTTATAATTTACTACAATTTCCTATATTATACAATAGCTTTAGGTAGGAAAGTTTCGGTTGTAGCGGTAGTCTAAATTTTTTCATATGTTTTCAAGCCTGGGTGAGTGAAGCTTGAGAACTGATTAAGTAATTCGGCAGCATCATTAGCTACAAGGTTCATCTCGTTATACATTGGCTTCAAAAATTGCTCCTGCTGCATATGATCGAAGAAGGAGAGGAGATGGTCATAGTAGCCATTCACATTCAATAATCCACAAGGCTTCTGATGTAGACCGATCTGGCTCCAAGTAAATACTTCGAAAAATTCTTCCATCGTACCAGGCCCACCTGGTAATGCAATAAAGCCATCTGCTAATTCCATCATCTTATGTTTACGCTCATGCATATTGTCTACTTTAATAAGCTTGGTAAGTCCATGATGCGAAATTTCGCGTTGCTCTAATAAGGCAGGAATGACACCGATCACTTTTCCTCCTTCTTGAAGTACAGTATCAGCAATGATACCCATAATTCCAACACTCGCTCCACCGTATACAAGGGTTAGCTTACGTCTAACTAATTCTTTGCCAAGCTTTATCGCTGCCTCACGATATACATCTGATGCGCCCATACTGGAACCGCAATATACTGCAATTGTTTTCATGATAGTCCTCAATTCTAAATTATTATGCATCTATATCTTGTGTGATTATACTACTATTGTAAGTGGATAGTCTATATATACGAATAAAAGGAGCATCTTGAATTTCAATGGTTGCTTTTACTTTATCAGAAGCAACGCCATTAAAGTTTTGGTAGTACATACTTTGGATACCAATCTCTAGCGATGTAAAAGCATCAAATCCACTTTCACCATCTCTTTATGTATTGATATGGGATATGTATACGTAACAGAGCCATCATCGTTTATTTTTACGTCTTTAACACCTTCATTTTTGGCAGATGCGCAAGTTTGTTGAACTTTAACATTGATTAATATGCCTCCCTTGTTATATATTAGATGATTATAGCATTAACTATATTAATAAACTAACAAACTATTATCGCGGTAAGAATGGTAATAGAATAATAATTATACTTAATAAACTCTTAGACTTGAAGTTCAAGACGCGAGGTGTTAAATGAAATTTGCAAAGATTAGTGTAATGATTAAACGTATTGTAATAGCTATTATTTTTATTAGTATAGTGGTTTGGGCTTATAATTATTATAGTGAAGAAGTGTTTTATATTAATGATATTAAGTATTCAGAAAACGCCCAGGAACATAATAATATTACTTCCTATACAGACAATAGTGGCAATGAAATTAGGCTTATTATACATGAAGATTATAGAGAACTAGAGATTGCTAGTGAGAGCTTTAGAATTGAAGAGACAACAGTGAATGTATTCGAGGATATATTTATTGTTTCATATCCAAGCGGAAAAACCTATACTGTAAGGAATATTAATAATAACGATTTACTTATGGCATTTGACGAAAATGATGAGATTGTTGTAAGTATAGTAGCCTATTCAAACAATGAACGAATTCTTTCACCAAACGAAGAATATTATCACCCAAGTAGTTTGGTAGTTGCAGCATACAATGAATATCATGAACAGCAAGGAAATCTAATCATATTTATAATATCACTCATTTTCTTTGTATTTAGTTGGTTGTTGTTTAGTAATAAATCACTGCAATTGTTTATATTTCATATATCATACAGTTTGTCTGTCGTTGAGCCCGAACCTTCCGATTTTTATTTTTCCACCACAAAATTAGGGGCAGTGGGTGGCATGATTGCATCAGTTATATTCTTCTTTCAATCTTTATAAGAATCAATAACAACCACAAAACTTCAAAAAGCTGATATCGGACATAAATCCGATTATCAGCTTTAGGTTTATATATTACCTCTTCCCCTTATAAAACTCATGATACAGCTTCATCAGCGCACGCTTCTCAATCCGAGATACATAACTATGACTTATCCCAAGCTCCTTCGCAATTTCACGCTGAGTACGTTCATCTCCGCCATTGAGCAAACCGAACCTCGTAATCACAACTTCTTTCTGACGATCATCAAGAATACTTAGATTTTTATATATTTTACTTTTTTCCATTTCAAGCTGTACCTGATTAGCGATATCGTCGATATCATTGCCGAGTATATCGATAAGAGTAATTTCATTACCTTCTTTATCCGTTCCAATCGGATCATGCAATGAAACATCTTTACGAGTTTTTTTCAATGATCTAAGGTGCATGAGTATTTCGTTCTCAATACATCTTGCGGCAAAGGTAGCTAACTTGGTCCCTTTACCTGTCTGAAATTTAATTAAGCCGATTGTTCCGATGGAGATAAGATCTTCTTGATCCTCGCCTGTGTTGTCACATTTTTTGAAGTTATGAACAAAGTACAGGGTAAAGTTATTATCTATTCAGAGCAGATATTACTTAAAAAGTCAGGCAAAGGATTCAAATTAACTCTGAAAGATTCATGATGTTAGTGGGTTTCAAAGATTCTGTTTATAGGTCATTATCAAGCTTATAATGGAAGTGCGTTTCATATTAAAGAAGTTGAAAAGCAACGATGTGATAGACTCACCTAAGGAAGTCAAAGGACGGACCAAAATCGTTCATGTTGAGTGTACAGTGTTACTTAAATGGAAAGGGGCTTCCGTCTAAGCCCCTGCAATAATACACCCATTCCCTGAAGGGGAGCAATGTAGTAGTGAATCTTGATAGAGCCATCTTGATGTACTTCTTATCTTTTCAATTACTTGATGGAGCACTTGTTTTGAACTTGCTCATCAATGTTAAGCTGTTCAAACAACGTAACTTTTTTCAAAAAGGCACGGAATTCCACTTCCGTGTCTATTCAATTTTCGATGTATGTAGAACAAATTAGTAGATTCTCGGCAGGAGTTTTATACCAGCTTATCGAATAAATTGACTAACGTTCACTTATTAGGAGGTTAAAAATGTCTGTATCAATTGATAAAACAAGAAACTTCGTATACGCTAATGGATTACTATGGGAGCAAGCATTATTTAGTTATTTATTCGATGGCGGTTCACTAGAACGATTACATGAATGCCTACTTAGTTATAAAAATTCTGACGGAGGTTGGGGTCATGGTCTGGAACATGATATTAAATGCCCAGATTCTCATCCCCTTGCACTAGAGTTTTTGCTTACAGTTGTCCGTGATACCAATATTCCAATAACGGGTTTGTTGGAAGGTACTGTCGATTGGATAGAACGCAACAGAAGTGAAGATGGCTCTTTGATGAATCCAGATACCTTACACAAGTATCCCCATGCTCCGTGGTGGAGTGAAGGAGGACAGTCCGCACCTGATTCAATTACAGGAAATCTTATCAAAATGGGATTATGCTCCAATTCCTTAGTAGAATCAACATCATTGTGGGTAAAATCAAACCTGACACTTGAGAAAATTCGAGCAAATGACTGGTTGTTTGGGGCTTATCATGCCCATGACTACTATCTGAACCTAGATGATACACCTGAAAATAGACCTTACATTGAAGCAACCATATGCAATATTATTGATTGTGCGAAAAACGCTACTGAGAAGAACTACTTCACACTATTTCAATTCGCTAGTACACCAGATACAGAAGTCGCAAAAGCGATGCCCCAACAATTGCTTAATAAGTTTCTTGATTTCCTTGAATCCTCACAACGCGAAGATGGCGGTTGGGATGATGAACATGGTTTGAAACAATGGCAGCCTTATTTTAGTATCTTTATTCTTTTGGTACTCAAAAACTATGGAAGACTTTGAAGGGTGAATACATGCAAAAGTTATCGTTTGAGAACTTCATAAGGGCAAAAAAATATTTATTTACTCATGGAAGAGAATTGGAACAAAAACTTTTCGAGTTCGAATTTGAAAATGGGTCTGCTGAGGAAGTTATTAAAGTCCTTGAGAAGCATCAGAATGAAGACGGTGGATTTCAAAATATGGGCGAAGGTGATAGACATTGCTCTTCCCCAATTGGAACAAGTGTTGCTTTCCAATACTTAGTTGAGGTAGGTGCAACATCAAGTGAAAGATTGGTTCAAGAGGGCATTAAATATCTGTTACAATCCTATAATGAGGAGCGCAATTCTTGGCAACCTGATTCAGGGAGAACCTATGATACAGCATCTGATATGATTGTTGGTTGGGGTAATCCGAGTGCTGAACTAGTAGGTTATCTTCATCATTACTCAGAATTAGTACCTGCATCATTTTTGCAGAAGGTTACAGATATTGCTCTTGACAATCTTAATACCTTGGAAGATCCGATCAACGAGTTCTCATTGCTTTGTTTCTTGAGGATGTCTGCATGTACCGAAGAACCAATAAAGTCGATGATAATTAAGCGATTCAAAAACGGTATTGGCAAAGTTATTGAAAAAGATTCAACAAAATGGTCTACTTACTGCGCCAAACCATTCTGGTTCGCAACTTCCCCTAGTAGTCCGTTGTTTGATGTAATACGGGAAAATGTACTACAAAGCCTAAGTTATGAGGTAGCAACTCAATCAACTGAGGGTAATTTTATATTAAACTGGCATGTCACAGGTGATGACGAGAGGACATGGAAGAGTATCTGGACATTCGATGCTTTGAAAGCATTAAAGCAACACGGTATGATTGAAGACTTAGAATAAACATTAAGCCCATCTTTTACGGATGGGCTTTTTTTAGAGCAAACACCTCCTTGGGACACAGTCATATTTGTTGTCACTGTCTACTCGACACATGTGGGGTGCTTAATATTGAAGGTTCGAAATGAATAGACGAGCTCATCGTATTTTCCCGACCTATGCATTGTTGATATCTATTTTATGGTCAAAATATATACTGATATGGCTTAGATATGAAAAAAAGTATCCCAATATTATAATTTCTATATAAATCCTAATAGCGACACTGACCAGGAGGACGATATGCAATTTCAACCAATTTATTATAATAGGGAATTATTTCTACCGAAGATTGAATTAAATATGATATCGAACCAATCAATTGGCATTATAACGGACTTAAAGCGAAAGCAGCTTTTAATGAATCAATTAGTGAATCATTCTCAATATTATTTATTTCGAGCCGGGCAAAGCGAATATATGCGTTTAACGGTGGAAGAGCTAATTACGTTTCTAATCAAAGTAACGGAGAGAAATGAGCGTGCCGCTTCGCTTATCGATTATTTTGCTTTAAAAGATGAACAGAAGGTAAAAATCAAGGATCTAAGCTCATCGAATAGGATGTATGTAACATTGCTGCGTGTCTTTTTTGCGCATCAGCCTACACTTGTATTGGAGGAACCGTATTTTTACTTAGAAGAGCAAGATCGTCGTCAATTTAAACGGATTCTAGATGACCTTTCGAAAGAAAAGCAAATATTAATATTAACTTCGAATTTAGAGGATGCCCTTATTTCTTGTGATTCTATTTATCGATTGAACGAATTCGGATTTCATCCATTGGATATTCTTGACTCGGAAGGGGAGAAGCAAGAAGTAGAGGAACAAGATCAGCCCAATATAATCTTGCAGAAGATTTCTACGAAAAGAAAGGAAAAAGTGATTTTATTTAATCCGCCTGAAATCGATTATATAGAAAGTTTAACTGGTTCGATTCTTGTTCATGTGGGTGGAGAAGATTATGATTGTGCTTTGACGCTAACTGAGCTCGAGCAGAGATTAATAAATTTCGGATTTTATAGGTGTCATCGTTCCTACATTGTTAATCTGCAAAAAGTAAGAGAGATTATTACATGGACGAAGAACAGCTACAGCTTGCGATTGAATACAGATAAAGATGCCGTGGTTCCGTTATCTCGTTCAAAATTACAAGAATTAAAAGTACTTCTTAACATTTGATTCTCGAGGAAATGCTGAACCAATCAGCACTCCATGGTACCATTCAGGCGATAAGAGCTACATTTCGGTGGGTTTTGATGGCAGGAAGCATGTAATCTATATATGCTTAAGGCATCAACTGTAAGGAAGTGGTGCTCATGGATGTGATCCATGTAAAACGTATTCATAAGAAATTTGGAAATAAGGATGCGTCAGCGTATTATATTGGCCTGTGCGATAATCCATGAGCCAGAATTATTATTTTTAGATGAGCCTACTTCGGCTTTAGATCCGGTAAACTCAGCACATATACATAAAGGATTACGCTTCTTAAATGAGAACGGCACGACAATTTTTTTAACTACACATAATATGGCTGAGGCAGAATTGCTATGTAATCGTGTAGCGATTTTGTGTCGAGGACAAATTCAAACCATCGGCTCACCAAAGGAACTTAAAAAACAGCATCGAGAAAATGTAGTTTGTGTTGACCTAATTAATGGGGACGCATACGAGTTCCCGATATGTGAGGAAACGGCTGATCAAATCTCCGATTGGATGAAACGAGGATTGATTGATCGATTAGAAACGAAAGAGCCAAGTTTAGGTGATATTTTTATTAAAATGACAGGAAGTGAGTTACTATGAGTATCTCATTAAAACGTGCTCGAGCGATATTTGTGAAGGATTACAAAGAGTTTTCACGCAATTATGCGCTCTCCATTATGTTGATTTTTCCAATTATCCTCGCACTTCTTTTTCGGGGCGCTGGTTCGTCATTACCTGGAGCTATCGGTTTTCTTCTAAATACTTCGTTTGTATTACTAACATGTTTCGCACAAGCATGCTTGATTGCGGAAGAGAAGGAGCGTAACACTTTACGGTCATTAATGATGACTCCGGCCACGACCATGGATGTTTTAATCGGTAAAAGCATTCTAGTTTTCGTTATGTCTGCTGTTGTTCTGGCTATTTCTATATATATATTGGGTTATGTGCCAGCTAGTATATGGGCGTTTGTAGCTGCAATCATTCTTTCAATTATTCTATACACAGCAGTCGGAACGATATGTGGTTTGTTTTCCAAGACGTTACTTGAAGCATCATTATCTATCATTCCTGCAGCGATGGTATTTACTGCGCCTCCGGTTGCAACGTTACTATTTGGTGATTTTCCGATTTTCAAAATTTTGGATTATACACCAAGCATTCAACTTGTGTATTTGCTAGAAATACATAATATAGACTTTACGATGGGAGATTTATTAAAACCCCTCCTTATTATTTTGGCATGGACACTTGTATTAACGATTGTTTCTGTTCTATTGTATCAACGACGGTTAAAGGATGAGTAGGGAAAGATTATAAAAGAACGGATGGAAATTGGAGATGGATGCCACCGGAAAGAGGAGGGAACAAATACCGATGAATTTAGTCGTCAAATTGATGCGAGAATTGAAAGACCGTGATAAAAGGCATAAACTTAATGGCTATCGTGACAAAGCGGAGTTCATCAGGAAACGGAGTTTGGAAGCTTGGGACGATCTTCGATTGCAAGATGAATCTCTCCGGTTGAAAAAGGAAGCAAAATTGGGTACGTCTTTGGATGAGCTGCTTATCGCCGCTTATGCGTTAGTCTGCGAGGCAGCGAAGAGGAAACTTGGATTACAGCCTTACGATGTCCAGATCATGGCTGCCATTGCATTGCACGAGAGATTTTTGATCGAACAGCATACCGGAGAAGGAAAAACACTCTCTGCTGTTATGCCTGCTTATCTAAATGCGCTGACTGGTAAAGGCGTTCATATTCTGACATCTAACGATTATTTGGCAAATCGAGATGCCGAGTGGATGGGCCCAATCTATCGTTTCCTAGGGTTAACGGTAAGCTCGGTTCATGCGGAGATGAGCCTCTTGGAGAAAAGGGAAGCTTATTCCAAAGATATAACCTATGTTACAGCTAAAGAGGCGGGATTCGATTATTTGCGTGACACGATCGCACTAAATGAGGCTGATACCGTGCATCGTCCTTTTCACTACGTCATCGTCGACGAAGCGGATTCACTACTTCTCGACGAAGCGAGAGTGCCGCTAGTCATCAGCGGTGAGTCGGGATCTTCCGGCAACGAAGGCATTGAATTCGCAGAAGTGGCTCGGCAGCTCAAGCGGGATAAGCATTACGACTTCGACGAATTCCAGCGAAACGTTTACTTAAATGAAGCAGGTTCTACAAAAGCAGAGTCGCTGCTCGGATGCGGCAATTTGTACGATAGCCATAATAGTCATTTGTTAACGTCATTAAATTGTGCGCTACATGTGGAAACATTATTAAAAAAAGACGTCGATTACATTGTCCGTTACGGTGAAATCGAGCTAATTGAAGAATATACCGGCCGCGTTGCAGAGAATAGGTATTTGCCTGACGGGCTGCAAGTTGCGCTTGCGGCCAAAGAAGGGCTACAGCCAAAAGCCAACGGGAAAATTCTTGGTTCGATCACCATTCAACATTTCATTAGCCTATATCCAAGAATTTGCGGTATGACTGCCACCGCGCACGCCTCTGCATTAGAGTTCGAAGCTATTTATGCACTGCAGGTCGTGCAAATCCCACCGAATCGGCCAAACATAAGGATTGACCATCCGCACCGGATTTATACTGATAAAGAAGCCAAGCTTAAGGCACTTGTACAAGAAATATCGTACGTCCATGCGACAGGTCGTCCGATTCTCATAGGTACTTCAAGCGTTGAGGAGTCTGATATGCTTGCAGAGGCGCTGGTGGTTGTTGGTGTACATTGTTATGTTCTTAATGCGAAAAACGACGCGGAAGAAGCTGATGTCATCGCAAAAGCAGGAGAAATCGGAGCCGTGACTGTGTCTACGAATATGGCAGGCCGCGGTGTCGACATTCGGCTCGGTGGAGGAAACCCCACGCAAGCAGAAGCTGTCACCGAGCTGGGTGGATTGTACGTGATTGGTACACATATGAACGTAAGCGTGCGGATTGACGACCAACTGAGAGGGCGTTCTGGCCGTCAAGGCGACTCCGGAGCTTCCGTATTTTTCGTTAGCTTAGAGGATGAGTTAATTCTTCGCTTCGGTCACAATAAAGCGTTTCGCGCAATTAGGCAGGGTGAGGCTCTCGAAGAACCGAGACTCCGTAGTAAAATCGAACATATCCAACGCGTTATTATGGGTCAAAACTTCGATATCCACCGCGAACTGAATGGTTATTCGGATATGGTGGAGGATCAGAGGCGAATACTATACGAGGAGCGACTCAGAATATTAAAAGGTGAGAATCCGATGAGCCCTACGGAGCAGCGTGTACGGCTTTTTTATATCGACGAGTTCTGGTCTGACCATCTAGCATACGCTTCTTACATTCGCGAAGGGATCCACTTGGAGAGCCTTGCTAGCCGTAATCCGATCGACGAATTCCATATGCAAATCACCCAAGCATACGAGCAAATTCTAGCTAAAGTAAATAGTGAGACAGCGAATATGCTTGATAAACTCGGAGGTTCGAATGATCCAACAAAGTGGGAAGAGCTCGGTCTGAAGAGCCCAACTTCCACTCGGACTTATATTATCAACGATCAATACATACAGTACTTGCAGAATCCCGGTTCATGGAGTCCTGGGACGATAATCGCTTATTGGCTTCGTAAGATTCTGAGGCCGGTATTCGGGCTGTCGAAGTTTTGATGCAACATAGTTTTTTCGAGGAAGATCGTGACGAGTACGAGCAAACGACCGATTCATTCTGCGCTGAAAATGGTGAAGAACCGCCTCCCATTACATATTCCACTTGTTGCCACAAATAAGGGAAGACCAACAGTTCGGGAAAGTCAGGGCGAATCAATGCAGTGCCTGAGATGACGCCGCCGGGAATATACGACCAATCAGCGCGATTAAGTCCATACCCTACTGCTGCCGATAAATGCTTAAGAAAATGAAAACCGGTATACCTCGAAAGACAGATTCATTGTGTTCTTTGATCTCAATACATCGACGATAGCTATTTTGAATTCTGACTGAGACAGCATATTTACAAAGGCTTCTTAGAAATTAAAGGTATACCAAGAGCAATGAGGTTCTACAGTGTAAGGCGTAAATAGATAACTAACACTTTGAAAGTTCATTATAATATGGAAATAATACAAAAAACAAAGTACTTGCATAAAATTCATGCGAGTAGCTTTGTTTTTGATTGATGTCACCTTTTCCCCTTATAAAACTCATGATACAGCTTCATCAACGCACTCTTCTCAATCCGTGATACATAACTATGACTTATCCCAAGATCCTTCGCAATTTCACGCTGAGTCCGCTCATCGCCGCCATTAAGCAGACCGAACCTCGTAATAACCACTTCTTTCTCACGATCATCAAGAATACTCAAGTTTTTATAGATTTTACTCTTTTACATTTCAAGCTGTACCTGATCGGCAATGTCATCCACATCATTGCCGAGTATATCTATTAAAGTGATCTCATTTCCTTCTTTATCCGTTCCAATCGGATCATGCAATGAAACATCTTTACGAGTTTTATTCAACGATCTAAGGTGCATAAGTATCTCGTTCTCAATACATCTTGCGGCAAAGCTAACTAACTTGGTACCTTTGCCTGTCGGAAAAATAGATAGCCTGAATTTTTTTGAGTTCGGATTGTAAAGTCTACTTAACCCGAGTAACTAATTGTAATAAATTAGTTAAATTGGTCTTTTCATAGATTTTTAAATCTAAGTGTACTTCAACTGACACTGAATATAAACAGAACATTTGTTTGGAAGGTTATGGATAAGATGTAGCGAACTATGTAGAACGATGTGAAATTTGGTCGTGGAACAAGCCGAGTGTGTCTGGGGATGCTAATAAACCAAAAGGTGGGATTCTTTTGCTTTTAGATTCATTAAGACAAGTATTTGGAGCAGGGGCTACATTTCGTGATGGAC
Organism: Paenibacillus sp. Y951; assembly: GCF_056786395.1. Lineage (NCBI taxonomy): Bacteria > Bacillati > Bacillota > Bacilli > Caryophanales > Paenibacillaceae > Paenibacillus > Paenibacillus sp. Y951. The sequence continues at coordinate 32,150 of NZ_JBXCIY010000003.1, forward strand.
AGGATGTAGCTGTTGAAAGTGTTATAAATAAAAAACGGGTTCTAGTAGTCCAGAAGACAGGTTGGGGTAAGAGTTTAGTTTACTTCCTCGCTACAAAAATTATGCGTCAGATGGGGGATGGGGTAACTCTTATCATTAGTCCGTTATTAGCATTAACAAGGAATCAAATTGATAGTACTAAAAGTTATGGTATCGTGGCAGATTGTATAAATAGTGAAATTAATAAAACGTTTAAAGAAAGAGAAAAAGTTATTAACCGCTGCAATAACGGTCAATGTGATGTATTATTTATTACTCCGGAACAATTGCAATTTGGAGATTTTATTGAACTATTGTCTAGATTAAAGGTTGGTTTATTAGTTATAGATGAAGCACATTGTATTTCTGATTGGGGACATGATTTTCGTCCTGATTATCGAAGAATTCACCAACTACTTCAAACTTTACCGCAAAATATTTCTGTTTTAGCTACAACTGCAACAGCTAATGAAAGGGTTATTACAGATGTAGCACAACAAATAGGTGACTGTGAAATTATTCGCGGTGAGCTTCAACGTGAGTCACTGTATTTACATAAGCTATATTTGCCAACTGCTGAGGAAAAGTATGCTTGGATCGCCAAAAACATCAATAAGTTTCATGGTTCAGGGATAATTTATGCAACGACAATTAGAGAATGCGAACGCCTTGCAGCATGGCTCCGTCATAATGCGATTAATGCAAATGCGTACCATAGTGATCTTAATGAGGAAGATAAAGTCACTCTTGAAACTAACTTAATTAATAACGAGATCAAAGTACTTGTATCAACGATTGCTTTAGGTATGGGTTATGATAAGGAAGACATCAGTTTTGTTTTTCATTACTATACACCCAAATCTGTTATCGAGCATTATCAGCAAATAGGTCGAGCAGGACGTGGTATAGATAAGGCATTTTGTGTACTCCTATACGGTGGTGCTGAAGAAAATAAAATTAATGAGTATTTCATTTATAGTTCTTTTCCTCAGCAAGCTCAGATTATAGAGGTACTCAATTTTATCGATAATCACGATGAGGTCAAAAAATCTATAATAGAACAGGAAATGAATATTAAACCATCAAAATTAGATCAAATCATTAAGCTTCTCTTAATTGATGGATTTATAATGAAGGATTCGAAAAGTCTATATTCTCGTACAATCAAACCTTATGTTTCTAAAGAAGGATATTATGATACTGTAATAAAAATGAAGATGCACGATTACCAGGAGCTTATTAATTTTCAGCAAACAAATGACTGTCAAATGGAATTCTTAACAAAAGCACTGGATGATCCAAACGCTCATCCATGTGGGAAATGTAGTACATGTCTTGGAGTTTGGGAATGGACAGATGATATAATAGTTGAAAAGGAAATTAATAAAGTTTCTGATTTTTTTGAGAAGCGCTTTATATTAATTGAACCAAGAAAAAAATCAGTGATAACAAATAAAAGATTATTATTAATACACGAGAATGGACTTGCTCTGAGTTATTATCATGAACTACTAGGTCAGGAGTCGAGGCGAGGTAAGTATGATGATCATTATTTTTCAGATGTTCTGGTTAAAGCTTCAGTTGATAAGCTTAAGCGTTTCTTCAGAGAACAAGAAATTCGGGTGTCTGACTTAACAATCATTCCAATTCCATCAAATCGCCGGCCCACATTAGTTTCTGAATTTGCACAACGACTAGCCAACACATTACAATGTAAATACGCACATATTCTTGCGAAGAGACCGAATGAACCTGAACAAAAGGCTTTACTTAATAGTCGACATCAAGAAGAAGGAATTCGAGATTATTTGTACATCGATAAAGATGTGAATCTAAATAATCAACAAATATTATTAGTAGATGATTTTGTGGACTCTAGATGGACATTTGCAGTGGCAACTGAACTACTTGGAGAGACATTTGATAATATTTCAGTAACTCCGTTCGCTTTAGCTGTAACGAGCGGTAGTGATTAATGTGAGGTGAGTTTATGAGGTTTACAGACAATGAAAAAGCAACATATTTGTTTTGCGCCCAACTGCCACAGACGAGAACTATTCCACTGACTATTTTGGAGTGGAACACCATTGTTAAGGCATTAGGTAGTTATAAATTTCAGCCGGAAGTTTTACTGTCAATGGACTCAGCTGTATTGTTGAAACTATTAACACAAGCGACAACTTCACAGAAAACTAAAATAATAAATAAGATTGAGGCGCGCAGAAAACTTGGAATTTCAATGCTTGAACTTGAAGAAATTATTCATCAAGGATATGGAATTATGTTTCGATCCGAAATGCCTCAACGGATTAAAAAGTTAACTCAAAAATATGTCCCCGCGTTTTTTTATTATGCTGGTGATCCGTCAATTTTGTCACATCATGCATTGGGAGTAGTAGGTGCTAGGGATGCAAGCTCTGATGAATTGGCACAAACAGAGATAATTGCAAGAGAAGCTGCTTCGCAGGGCGTTATAATTATATCTGGTGGTGCAAGAGGGATTGATTCTACAGCTGTGGATTCGACTCTTCAAAATGGAGGGAAAGCAGTTATATTTCCAGCTGATGGCTTAGCCAAATGGGTGAAGAAACGTGAGATTCGAGAATACATTAAGAATGGGCAACTTTTGATCATGTCTACTCAAAAACTAGATGCTCCATTTTCTGGATCATATGCGATGCAACGAAATAAATTTATTCATGCACCTTCTGATGCTGTGCTCGTTGCATCATCAAAAATATCAGGGGGAAAATCTAGTGGAACTTGGGAAGGCGTAAAAGAAAACCTAAACTTGAAATGGTCACCTCTTTATGTCATTGGTAATAGTGAGGGTGTAGTTAAGCTGAAGAATGATGGAAAAGCAAAGTTATTTAGATCGTTAGAGGATGTTGTAAAGGTTAATGCGCAAGGGAGTTCAACCATCTTGGATGAAATTAACCAAAAGATAAAGAATTTAGTAGAATGTGCAGTATCAGAAGGTATTGATAAAAAAACGATTGAAAACTTGTTTTTAGACCAGTTAAATTCACAATTTAAGCTTGAGAAAAAATATGACATGGAAAAACCATATCAGACACCTAAGTCTGAAGATTTTGAACAACTGAGTATAGAGGGACTGGTTACGACAGATTAGGATGAGAATTTAGAGATCCCTCTTGTTCTTTCTATTAATGCAGTTTTTAGGGGAACACCACTACATTTTATATTAGATATAACAACCTATTCTATTATTTAGTATATTTACATTGTTATTCGGTGAAAAAAGGAGAATTAGTATGAATTCAGGTTTTGTATTTGTTGATTTCCCCAAATTGAAAACAGAACGGTTCACACTGCGGAAAGCAGAAGAAAAAGATCGCTATGATATTTTTGAGCTTTATTCAAATGAGGCTGTTGTGAATTATATGCCATTCACGCCATTTACTTCCGTTGAGGACGCGATAAATGAAATGAATTGGTATCAGAAAATTTTCATGGAACAATCCGGTTTGCGGTGGATGATTGAAGATAGTAATTCTAAAAAGGTGATTGGAACATGCGGATTTTTGAACTACGAGAAGGTACACAATCGTATTGAAATTGGTTATGATTTAGCTCCTGAATTTTGGGGAAAGGGTATTATGACAGAGGTGGTGAAACGTATCATGCATTTTGGCTTTTTGACCATGGAGGTCAATAAAATCGAGGCAAAAGTGGAACCGGATAATGAGGCGTCGATCCGTTTGATGAATAAGCTCGGTTTTCACAAAGAAGGTGTCTTGAGGCAACATGAGTTTGAAAAAGGGAAGTATGTTGATCTAGCTATCTTCTCTAAGTTGAAAAATGAATATGTATCCTCTGATTTAATTTGATATGGTTGAATCGAGAGGGGAGGCCGTGAAGTTAACGGCAGTAGGCCATGGTGAAGAACCAGTTGAGGAATAAGTTTACGCATAATTAAGACTCAGCCACCGTTGCACGGGTTTCAAGATCAATAAAAGCTGCGAAAAGATAAGGGAGAAAAAAGCGATGAGCACATCCTCATCGCTTTTTTTGCGGCCACTAATTATATATTTATTTATTTACCGGCCGTAATTTGCTGCACCGCTAATGCTAAGAACATAAAATGCGTAGAACCGCCTCCCATTACATATTCCACTTGTTGCCACAAATAAGGGAAGACCAACAGTTCGGGAAAGTCAGGGCGAATCAATGCAGTGCCTGAGATGACGCCGCCGGGAATATACGACCAATCAGCGCGATTAAGTCCATACCCTACTGTCGCCGATATAGCCCCGACACCCGACGCGAACGACGCCGTATTGGATCCAGGATGACATCCAAGAACAAAGTTAAGCGCATTAAGAGCTAACTCGGGATCGAAAATATCAGGATATGCATTATGTAGGAAATAGTATTCAAATCCCAGTCTTTGGATCCCCCATCCAGCACCCCATATATGCGGGCGATACGGTATGCCATAAGGTGTTTCGGCGCTCTGCTGCGCAAACTGTTCTTTCAAAGCAGGTAATGCATCGCGAATCTTTTTGGTGAAACTAGCGTCATTCAGCACTTTCTCGGCTCTTGCGGTAAACCAGCCCACCTTGTCAATGGAGTCGACGATATAATCGGATTCTGATAGTAGAAAGTCTTTATATTGTTGTTCGCCGGTGGTGAGGAATAATTCTACAGCGGCAAGTAATTTTGCTTCCTTGGCGGGACCGGATCCATCTGTCACTTTAAAAATCTCGGAGGCGGCCTGCAATGCTTGAGCACTTAATATATGGTTGAAATCTTGCAATGCGCGGGAAGCGGCAGCCAGATGAGCAGCGGTCGTCAATTCGCGCGGCGGATTATTCTCGGTGAACACCCAGCGGTCGTCATCATTTCCTTTAATACCGTCAGTCATCGTCGCGCTGTCGCCAAGATGTACATACTGCCGCAGGTCGTTTTCGATAATCCCACGATACAGTCGTCCCAATGCACGATAACTACCTACGACGGACAAGACACCATGCTCGATTTGCTGTAAGATGTCGTTCTTTCCGTCTGGTTGGTGGATTTCGACGATGCGTTCGTCTTGATCGATCGTCGTCACATCGTAATTGACATCGAAGGCTTCATACGCAAGGGCTAAGGTGTAAAATTCGGCAGATTGTGACTCGACACGAAGGTCAAAATCACCAGCATCGTGCCAGCCACCAACATTCAGTCCTGGAACGACGTCGCCTGGTTTGTATTGGGTCAGTGTGGATGGCCCTTGTTCGTATCCGTCGAAGTGATTATAATTTACCGGGGCCATCCGAGCGTCGTCATCATGACAATGGCCATGCCATACGCGGTATTTTTCACTCACTCGCATATGACACATCTGTACCGGAAGAAAATACTCCAGCACCGGCTGCCAGACGCCTCGGTCATAAACATCGCTGGCGATACGGAATACGGACGATTCCGACGAGCCGTAACGAACTTTGTACAGACCATCTTCCCTTATATCCGTAAAGTCGAATTTCAAATAGCGATAGCGGAGAAATTGTCCCCATTCCAATCCTTGAGCCGAGAGTACCTTGTTCTCGCCTGTCTCGGTTATTTTAAGAAGGACTGGTTTTTCGCGTATATTTTCACGTTTATCAAGTTCAATGATGGCCGTTTTCGTCTGTTTCGGATGGTAGCCTACTTGTGATGTTTGAACGACTGCTGGATTCATCCAATCTTCTATAACATTCGGTGTAATTACCCATTGAATCGCATTGTTGGTCGCCCCTTTAGGTACTTCGCTACTAAGTACAAACCAGCCGTTGTTATGGTTCATGCGGCCATCGTACAGTTTAAGCTCTGCACCCTTACTTTCGACAGTAAAGCGGTTGTACGGATCGTCGGGCCGCGAGGTAAAGCGTTTACCAACGGCATACGGTTCGGCGATGAGGTCATCGGCAATGATCGGATTGTAGCCCTTGTTGTCGCCAGACAGTCGCTTTGTGTCAGCCTTTGCATCGGGTTCGCTAAAATTACCAGTATGTACATAATTGGGCGGTACCGATAGAACCGGTCCGTTGGGCTGCTGCGGAAAAATTCCATGCCTGTCGTCCATAATCCAAGGTTTTCCGAATAGTACGCCAGGAAACAGTTCCATGTTAAAGCATATTTTACCGACAAACTTGTCAGGTATCGGTCTATCTAGATCTACAGACACTTTGATCGACGAGCCTTCACCTTTAACAACCACTTTGTAATTGAACTCAAAATCTGGATAGATCATCGGATTGAAACCTTTAAGGTGCCTTGATGTATCCGGAAAACTTAACGAAGTGGTAATCGTATTCAACTCTTCATCTAGTTCTCGCTTACCTTGCTTTGGTACCGGTTGCCACTGTCCAGGCGTCTGTTCAAAACGTATATCGCCGTTCGTAGCAACGCGATTTCCATGCATGATGATGCTGACACCTGATTGATGCCCTTCCGGATAAATATCGTCGAAGGCCATAATATCTACACCAATATTTTGAAAATATCCTGACAAGGTGCTTAACTTAAATCCCTGCTTGTTACGAGCAATGTTATCCATTTCTTTTTCCACTATTGTTCTCCTCCTCTATTCTCTTATTTAGTATAGTCATACATTATATTACATCTGATAATTCGCTATATCGTTAGCTGTCATCAACCAAACCATATGGAGTGTGTAGTGTCAATATATCATGTTGACAAATAACAGGGAATACCTAAACTAAATGAAAGATAATGATATTAAAAGCAGTTTTTTTGAAACAGACAGAATACTGCCTTTTAGTTTATTTTTACCTCTTCCCTTATAAAACTAATGATACAGCTTCATCAGTGCACGTTTCTCAATCCGGGAAACATAACTCCGACTTATTCCAAGATCCTTCACAATTTCACGCTGAGTCCGTTCGTCACCGCCATTCAACAACCCGAACCTAGTAATTACCTTCCTTATCCGTTCCAATTGGATCATGCAATGAAACATCTTTACTAGTTTTCTTCACTGATCTTAAATGCATAAGTATTTAGTTCTCAATACAACGAGCTGCAAAGGCAGCTAGCTTAGTGCCATTACTTGTCTGAATGCTTTCAATCGCTTTAATTAAGCCGATTATTCCGATGGAAATGAGATATTCTTGATCCTCTTTGTAGACTCTCGGCAGGAGTTTTATACCAATTTATCGAATAAATTGACTAACGTTCACTTATTAGGAGGTTAAAAATGCCTGTATCAATTGATAAAACAAGAAACTTCGTATACGCTAATGGATTGCTTTGGGAGCAAGCATTATTTAGTTATTTATTCGATGGCGGTTCACTAGAACGATTACATGAATGCCTACTTTGTTATAAAAATTCTGACGGAGGTTGGGGTCATGGTCTGGAACATGATATTAAATGCCCAGATTCTCATCCCCTTGCACTAGAGTTTTTGCTTACAGTTGTCCGTGATACCGATATTCCAATAACGGGTTTGTTGGAAGGTACTGTCGATTGGATAGAACGCAACAGAAGTGAAGATGGCTCTTTGATGAATCCAGATACCTTACACAAGTATCCCTATGCTCCGTGGTGGAGTGAAGGAGGACAGTCTGCACCTGATTCAATTACAGGAAATCTTATCAAATTGGGATTATGCTCCAATTCCTTAGTGGAATCAACATCATTATGGGTAAAATCAAACCTGACACTTGAGAACATTCGAGTAAATGACTGGTTGTTTGGGGCTTATCATGCCCATGACTACTATCTGAACCTAGATGATACACCTGAAAATAGACCTTACATTGAAGCAACCATATGCAATATTATTGATTGTGCGAAAAACGCTACTGAGAAGAACTACTTCACACTATTTCAATTCGCTAGTACACCGGATACAGAAGTCGCAATAGCTATGCCCCAACAATTGCTTAATAAGTTTCTTGATTACCTTGAATCCTCACAACGCGAAGATGGCGGTTGGGATGATGAACATGGTTTGAAACAATGGCAGCCTTATTTTAGTATCTTTATTCTTTTGGTACTCAAAAACTATGGAAGACTTTGAAGGGTGAATACATGCAAAAGTTATCGTTTGAGAACTTCATAAGGGCAAAAAAATATTTATTTACTCATGGAAGAGAATTGGAACAAAAACTTTTCGAGTTCGAATTTGAAAATGGGTCTGCTGAGGAAGTTAAACAAGTTCTTGAGAAGCATCAGAATGAAGATGGGGGATTTCAAAATATGGGCGAAGGTGACAGGCATTGTTCTTCCCCGATTGGAACAAGTGTCGCTTTCCAATACTTAGTTGAGATAGGTGCTACATCAAGCGAACGATTAGTTCAACAAGGTATTAACTACCTTATACAATCCTATGATGAGGAGCGCAATTATTGGCAACCTGGCATAGGAAGAACCTATGATACTGCATCCGAAATGGTTGTTGGTTGGGGCAATCCGAGTGCTGAATTAGTTGGTTATCTTCATCTTTATTCAGAATTAGTACCTGCTTCATTTTTACAGAAGGTTACAGAAACTGCTCTTGAGAATCTTAATGCCTTGGAAGACCCGATAAATCGTAATACGGGAACATGTAATACAGAGCTTAAGTTATGAAGTTGCAACTCAATCAACGGAGGGCAATTTTATATTAAACTGGCATGTAACAGGTGAGGACGAGAGAACTTGGAAGAGTATCTGGACATTCGATGCTTTGAAAGCCTTAAAGCAACACGGTATGATTGAAGACTTAGAATAAACATTAAGCCCATCTTTTACGGATGGGCTTTTTAAGAGCAAACACCTCCTTGGGACACAGTCATGTTTGTTTTCGCTGTCTACTCCACACATATGGAGTGCTTAATATTGATGGTTCTTTAGATGAGATGTGACAGTATGTCTCAAAGGCATTGTTGTAATGATCATACACACATATGCTCTGGTATTAAGCTATTCCAGCTAATAGCTTGTAATATTTAATTCTTAATGGGTTAAAGTCAAAGGTGCTATAATAAAAATAAGCATAACAATCGAAATGCTTCTTTGCATGATCAAATCGATCCCAGGGGCATTTGAGTTAATAAGTCTGACTGTAACTGAAAAAGGACGATTAAGGGGTGCCACTGCTCTTAAAAGTGCCATAGAAGTTTTATATGGGCAAAAATATATTTTGACACCAACGGCTTCATATTTTCTTATATTGCATCATTAATGATCCATAAAAGGAGAGTGTGTGTGAAATGCACAAAATAATGCTCGTAGAAGATGATCCGAAAATTGCAGAGCTTCTGCTGTCTACTATAATGAAGTACGGCTATGATGGGATACTAGTGAACGATTTTCAACATGTACTAGATGAGTTCCATCAAGCCAAGCCGGATATGGTTCTCCTTGACGTGAATTTACCTAGTTATGACGGCTATTACTGGTGCAGGCAAATCCGTAACGCATCTATCTGCCCGGTGCTGTTCATATCAGCTCGTGATGGTGAAATGGACCAGATCATGGCTCTTGAAAGTGGAGGTGATGATTATATCACCAAGCCGTTTCACTCTGGGGTTGTGTTGGCCAAAATTCACAGCCATCTTCGACGTGCCTATGGGGAGTATGCATCCAGACATGAAGAACTGGTTCTTGAACAAGAAGGGCTTATGCTTTATCCAGAAAGGCTGGAACTGAAGCTTGGGGATACAGTCATAACGCTCACGAAAAAAGAGTCCGACATTGTAGAAAGTCTTATGGAGCGCTATCCACGGGTTGCCAGCCGGGAGGCCCTACTTGAGAAGTTGTGGGATGATCAAGCTTACGTGGATGAAAATACGCTTAACGTGAATATTACCCGCGTCAGAAAAAAGTTTCAGGAGCTAGGCATCGAAGATGCTTTACTGACGGTTAGAGGTACAGGCTATCGACTAAACGTCTCGTGGACGAAGGAGAGTTACGAGTGAAACTGTTTCTAAGAGAACACGCTTTGCTGGTTGTCGTTCAGTTTTTGCAAGTGTGTATCATTTTTTCGATTTATTGGCTCGATGGCTATCGCAATCTTATGACAGCTCTTTACTCTGTTTTTCTTGCTTTCTTCATTCTATGCGGATACCTTGTGTACCAATTTCTTAGTCGGCAACACTATTACCTCCGCCTTAGTCAGCCACTTGAATCGCTTGACGCCTCATTTCAGAAAATCGAGCAGTCACCCATCTCGGAGGCACTCGAGAAACTTTTACATACCCAATACCGCCATTATCAGCAACAACTATACACGGTAAAGAAACAACAGGAGGAGCACCTGACCTTCATGGACCAATGGGTGCACCAGATGAAAACACCTCTGTCGGTTATTGAACTCACTGTTCAGAATATCGATGAGCCTGAGTTTGCCAGCATTCGTGAGGAACTGGAGAGAATGCGTTCGGGATTACATACGGTCCTCTATATGGCTCGGCTTCGCGCCTTCGAACAGGATTTTCATGTCAAGCCAGTTGCTTTATCACAAATAATCAACGCCGTTGTCCATGACAATAAACGACTATTTATCCGCAACCAGATTTACCCCGAAGTTCGGAACTATACTCCTGACATAACGGTCGAAACAGATGAGAAATGGCTGTTTTTCATGCTTTCCCAGCTAGTCATAAATGCGATTAAATATTCTGCCAACAAAGATACTGAAGGGAAAAAGGTCGTGATTTCCTGCTATTTGCGTAAAAGCGAAGTCGTCATTGAGGTTATAGATCGAGGGATAGGTATTCCTGTTGCGGATATCAAGCGGGTATTTGATCCCTTTTTTACCGGTGAAAACGGGCGTGGCATGCGTGAATCAACGGGCATGGGGCTCTATTTGTCGAAAGAGGCTGCTGATCGTCTTGGACATGGAATTGAGTTTACGTCAGAGGTCGATAGCGGTACAGAGGTGCGTATTGTTTTTGCCGCCTATCAAAAGCTTACGAGCGTGTAATAAAAATGAAAGTGAAATCGATAGTTAGCGGCTGACTGTCTACAGTATACTGATCAGACATTAACTGTTTTCCTCTTGAAAGGAGATATTAGTATGCTGCATGTAAGACAGGTTAGTAAAATATATGAAGGTAAAGTGGCTTATCGGGCTTTAACGGACATAGATTTAACGATTGATGATGGTGAATTTGTCGGGATTATGGGTCCCTCCGGAAGCGGTAAAACAACGCTGCTGAACTTGATTGCAACGATTGACGAACCGACAACTGGAGAAATTTTATTCCACGGCAAAACCACCAACAAGCTGAACAAAAATGAGTTAGCTATATTTCGCCGCCGTGAGCTTGGATTTGTTTTTCAGGACTTTAACCTACTCCACACCTTGACGGTTGAGGAGAATATCGTGCTGCCACTAACACTTGATGGAAACAAGGTCAGTGAAATGAAGCAAAAAGTAAAAACCATAGCAGAAAAGTTAGGAATTACAGAGATTATGAAAAAACGCATCTATGAAATATCTGGGGGGCAGGCTCAGCGGGCCGCTATAGCCAGAGCTATGATTCACTCCCCCAAGCTGCTTCTTGCAGATGAACCAACAGGCAATCTTGATTCCAAATCAGCGAAGGATGTCATGGAATTGCTCGAGAGAATTAACCGCGAGCAGAAATCAACGATGATGCTGGTCACGCATGACGCGCTGGCTGCCAGCTATTGCAACCGTGTTGTTTTCATTAAAGACGGTAGGTTCTACACGGAAATACATCGGGGTGACAATCGTCAAACCTTCTTCCAAAAAATTATGGATACACTTTCGCTGTTAGGGGGATATCATAATGACGTTTCGTCAATTCGCATTCCGTAACGTCTCCCGGAACAAAAGGCTTTATGCGGGATATTTCCTCAGCAGTCTATTTACTGTTATGGTTTTCTTTACCTTTTCTATTTTTGCATACCACCCCGTCCTTAGTGAGGTAAATAATTCAAGTGCGACGTTTGCCCTTTCCGTATCGAAGTGGATTATCTATGTATTCTCCTTCTTTTTTGTTCTTTACTCCATGAGTGCATTCCTGCAATCACGAAAAAGGGAATTTGGGCTGATGATCATGCAGGGTATGACCACTGTGCAGCTTCGTCTGATGATTTTTTTAGAAAATATGATTATTGGTTTGTTTGCCATAATAGGCGGCATTGGTCTGGGACTTGTGTTTGCCAAGGCTATTCTGCTAGCAGGGGAAAATGTCCTTACCATCAATGAAAAACTGCCCTTTTATTTTCCTTATAAAGCTATTGCCCTTACTCTATTTGCATTTTTAATACTATTTATCCTCATCTCCTTTTTTATTTCGGCTGTACTGCGCAGCGGGAAGCTAGTTACGTTATTAAAGGGAAACAGGCTGGCAAAGAGTGAGCCCAGGTCATCCGTTCTCCTTTCTTCGCTAGTCCCGATCCTGCTGGGAACAAGCTACTTTCTTAGTTTGCGAGCCCAAGGCACTGAAGCTATTTTTTTACTGATTCCTGTTGTTATCATGGTTTCTATCGGCACCTACCTGTTGTTTACACAGCTCAGCGTCTATATCATCCGGAAGCTAAAGAGTACGGAATCGATTTTTTGGCTGAAAACAAACATGCTGCTTTTTTCCGATCTTGCCTACCGTTTGAAGGACAACGCACGTTCCTTTTTTCTGGTCGCTATTATCTCTACAGTTTCGATTTGCGCCATAGGCTCGCTTTACGGATTCCAATCCATAATCAGTGGGTATAACAAGGAAACTCCCTATTTATTCACCTACATGACAACGAACGGTAATAACAGCGAACAAACGCATATTGAGCAGATTGATCACATACTTAAAGAATCGAACCTCGATATCGAAAAAGCAACGCTACAGCTTCGTTATTTCACGGCTTCCAATAGTGATAAAATGATTGTCGTAGTTAAACAATCCGACTATAACCACATGGCGGAGTTAATGGAACTCGACACGATACAGCTTTCAGGCGGGAAAGCGGCAGTTGTTGATTATGGGATGTCACGCATGGGTCAAGGGATGCTTAACCAGCCTGTAATCCTGCCATCCCATGTTGTAATTGAAGCAAATCAAGCTGTTGTATCACCAGCGGTACATGGTTTCAGCGGCTATTTCATTGTACCCGATGACCAATACGCAAAACTCCCGCCTCCTGTACAAGAAGATCATTACTATGCATGGCATGGACCACTAGGGCAAAAAGAAGCCTTAGCGGCAGGCGGAAAGCTTACCAATCAACTTCCCTATACTAATAAATACGAGTTTTTCGCCCTTGAATTTCAAAATTCCATTCTAAACCAAAGCTTTGGCCCCATACTGTTCATTGGTTTGTTTGTCGGTATCGTGTTTTTTGTCTCCGCAGGCAGTTTTCTCTATTTCCGTCTATACAACGATTTGGATGATGACAGGCAGAAGTTCAAATCCGTTTCTAAGATGGGACTGAGCGAAAGAGAACTTTCAAAAATACTGAATCGGCAAATTATATTGCTTTTCTTTGCGCCAATCGTTGTTGCTCTAGTACATGGTGCTGTAGCCCTCACAACACTGTCCAACATGTTTCAATACTCGCTATTCAAGGAATCATTGCTTATTCTCGGTCTATTTTTTATGGTTCAAGTCATCTATTTCTTCATCGTCCGCTTCTTCTATATTAGGCAGGTAAAGATGGCGGTAGCCCAATAGAGCAACCTCAGGTTTATATAGAAAGAGTGCTTGAGCGGGATAGTACCTCTAAAGCACTCTTTCTTGTATGTTTATTTGTTTATCGCTTCAACGAGCAGATCTGCATAAAACTCCGCTCCGTGCTTTTTAAAATGCACGTCCTCGTCGGATGGTATGCGCGTGTAGATCGGTGTCGCCGCGCTTCATGCAGATGAAAATCCTCATTAAGGCAGTGGTATAGGGGCAACGTTTTATCGGTTTGTCAGTATTAAGCACTCCACACATGTGGAGTGTATAGTGTCAATATATCGTGTTGACAAATAACAGGGAATACCTAAACTAAATGAAAGATAATGATATTAAAAGGCAGTATTCTTGAAACAGACAGAATACTGCCTTTTAGTTATTAATGAGGGTGAACCGAATCATAAATGCGGCATATTTTTTGGTGAATACGTAATCTTCAGCTATTCAGGATAAACATCACAACTTAGATCATAAATCAGTTCTTGCTATTTAGTATGATGGATATGAGGGAGGTGAACAGATTGTATGAATGGAACGAAGCGATTCAAAGGATGATTGACTGGATTGAGGAACATGTCACAGAAAACCCATCGCTTTTAGATATGTCAAAGCAAATAGGGTATTCCCCTTATTATTGCTCAACGCAGTTTCACAGGATTGTCGGCATGACATTAAAAAGCTATATGGCAGGGCGACGGCTCTGCCTCGCAACCATGGACATACGAGACACCAACGAACGTATAATCGACATCGCAATCCGATATGGATTTTCTTCGCAAGAGGCATTTGCCCGGGCTTTTGTTGCTGCATATGGATGTACACCGTATGTATTCCGCAAAAATCCCAGGCCATTACCTCTGTCCATCAAACGAACTGTACTTCTCCCCGAACATTATAAAAGTAGGGGGGAATCGACAATGAACCAAATGGAATTATCAGATGTAAGTATCCGTACAGAATATATTCCTGCACACAAATACATCGGAGTATACAAAAACACCTCAACCGAATACGGAGAATTATGGGCAGGACATGATTGTGATTTGGTTACGGGATATGTTGAAAGTATAGGTTATGTCAGTCATCCCATAGTAACTGCTCATACTGCTGGATGGACTTGGGAGGAAGGCAAGAAAACCTATTTCTACGGCCTTGGTGTACCGCTAGAGTACGATGGTGAAATCCCAAATGGCTTTGAAATGAGAGAGTTTGCCGCAAGCTATTACCTTGTGTTCTCCCATCCGATATTTGATTATTTGCAGCATAACGGAGAAGTCATGAGCAGAGTTGAGAATCTGGCATGGACGTTTGACCCCTCCACAATGGGATTCAAATGGAACGAGGATGATTGTCAGGACTATCAAAGACATTATCCTGAAGGCTTGGGTTATCAAGTCTTGAGACCAGTGGCAAAGCTGTAAGCTACAAACGCGGATTAACTCAAAGAAACGACTAATTCAAGTCGGGTTAGTCGTTTCTTCATTGACTAGAGAATTTTTGCGAAACTTGCCCCTTCAGCCATCGTGCTGAACCGTATCACAAGTGATGGTAAAGCAGAGAATGGCGCTAACAGTAGGGAAAAAGTGGATAGATAATTTTAAGGGCTGTAAACTATAGCATAAGGCAAGAGAAGAACGGAATAGACTCGTCTATTCGTTCTTCTCTTTTTTAGTTTCTTTTTACCGCTTCCCCTTATAAAACTCATGATACAACTTCATCAACGCACGTTTCTCAATTCTCGAAACATAACTCCGACTTATACCAAGATCCTTCGCAATCTCACGCTGGGTACGTTCATCGCCGCCATTTAACAACCCGAACCTTGTAATAACAACTTCCTTTTCTCGATCATCAAGAATACTTAGATTTTTATATATTTTACTTTTTTCCATTTCAAGCTGTACCTGATCGGCAATGTCATCCACATCATTTCCGAGTATATCTATTAAAGTGATCTCGTTTCCTTCTTTATCCGTTCCAATCGGATCATACAATGAAACATCTTTACGAGTTTTTTTCAACGATCTAAGGTGCATAAGTATCTCGTTCTCAATACATCTTGCGGCAAAGGTAGCTAACTTTGTACCTTTACCAGTTTGAAAGCTTTCAATCGCTTTAATTAAGCCGATTGTTCCGATGGAAATAAGATCTTCTTGATCCTCGCCTGTATTGTCAAACTTCTTGACGATATAGTCGAAGTCCGACGTAACGTTTTTGTGCTACAGAAGCGTGTGTTGATAGTCAAGCAGGGGAAGGAGAGACGTAAGGTTTTGGTGGACAGGCTTTGAGAGGGAGAGTTTCTTTCATTGTGAACTGTATAAAGGTGTATATTCTAGATGTAACATTAATAGAAATTATGGTAAAATTTGATGTGGTTAGACATTAATCTATCTTATTAGTCATGAGATAAATTCAAATTATCTATTTTGTTAGATGTAACACGATTTCATAAAGAGTATGTTAGCTGAAATAGCACATTAAATTATATGGAGGTATTTTCATATGGAAGAAAGAAAACTTTCAATTCCTATTTACTTAAACCAGCGGACTGTATTTGATTTATTAGCAATAGTTGAGAATGGATTTTCACAACTCCAAAACGTAAAAACATCTCAAAAAGATGAAAAGGGAACTAATACTGATTTGTCTGCGGAAGTGGGTACAAAAAATGTATTTGCATTTTTAAATCTTGGACTTAAAGCAGGACTTAATCATAAGGACTCTAAGCTAGCAGAAAAAGAAATTGAAGAAGAGCGGGTGTTTACTCCTGCTTCACTTTTTTCGAGATTAAGAGATAAGTTAATTGATAGAAAATTGTTAAAAAATTTGGATGACTTATTAGATAGTGAAAAACTTATTCCAGGAACGTTTGTTGAATTTTCTGGTATATTGAGAAAAAATCCAATGGTGGCTTATATGGAAAGTATGATTCAACTTATGGAAGTTGCTCTTCTGTTCAGTACGCCACAAGGTAAACAAAAACCTAAAGCAGAACATGATGTGATCACACAAATGAAGAAATTCTCAAGCATTCTTATACAAACAGGATCTTTGGATCTCATCTCAGAAAATATAAGTTCTTCGAATATTAAAGCAGTTATACCTGTACAACTAGACTATTTTTCAAATGAGAGTCCAGCTGACATCATTGATGGGCAATTCGTCGTTCTTGGGAAAGTTGTTAGATACATCCCAGGCGAAGTAGAAGAATCCGTTAACTTATTAAGGGGGACGCCACTAGCGTATCTACCTGAAGAAAATTTATCTCAGTTTACATCTGCTTTTTATGAGATGTCATCTCAAATGTCAATGCCAGTTGAATTTACTACACAGATTGAAGGTCCAGTTCTTCTAGTTATTCCAATAGCAATATATGCTTAAGTTAGGCTTCGAAGCGCACTATTTCAGATAACACAGTATCACACAGCGGCTACCCTTGGTCAGCAGAGAAAATTCAGGAAGTAGATGCTGTCTGACAACTTGCTGCGCATGCTCGTGGATACCTGAACGTTATATAAAATCCTCATAAATCAATAAACAAATGAGTTTTACTTAAAATCACTTCGATTTAGAATCCCAAAGAAGATGAGGAGAGATAATGTATGTTTGGATTATTACTAACGTTATGCGGATCTGTTTTGCTTGCAGTTATGGTTGCATTACGAAATAAAAATCAAATACAGGAAGCAATTCATGTTGTAACGCCCATATTTGATAAAGTTTCACCTAAGATTCTTGGTATTCTTAAAGAAACTTATTTTTTTCGAACAGGCTTGATATACATTGCTTTAGGTACAACACTTCAGATTTTTCCGGAGTTTGATTTGAAAATTGCATCGTTAAATGTATTTTCTAGACTTATTATTACAATCGCTGGATTTTCAGTAATTCTATTTGCAAGCAATAAGTTTATCAATAAAATCGCTGAGCGTAATTATAAAAGTTTTCCACCCATTACAGCAGACAGCCCTGCTCCGAATGGAGCAATTGCATATGAGATAATCCCTGAAGATTAGAGTTTGAAATTATATTGAATAATATAATAGTTAGCTAACATCACCAGAAGAATATACAGAATTGAAAGGGAGTTTAAAACTTTAATAGATTGTTTGAGTGTTCAAGAAGATGGGGACTTCATATAACACGGTATTCACGCGGAGGGCATACTCAGTAGTAGATTCATGTGACAACTTGCTGTGCAAGTTCGTGAATACCTGAACGTTATCGGAAATTAGCGAAAAAAATTGAAAAGTAAATTTATATTGTTTATTTGAAACTAATAGAAAAGATCATGAAAATAAATCTTTCCTATCATTTTGTACTAGGAGTGAAATAATCAGATGATTAAACGAGTTATTGTTTTATTAGTTTTATTTTTCTTTCCAGTTAATTCGCTCATCAACGCAACCGAACCGAACGCAAAAACTGTTGCTTATAAAATTGTTATTGATAACAAAGAGCTTAAGCTTACTACACAGGCTTACATACAAAATGGAATAACCATGATACCTTTCCGCCCATTTTTCAACCAACTTGGCTTTAATGTAGAGTGGGATTCTAATAACAATCAGGTGATAGGGAAAAATGCTGACAAGACAATTAAACTTACCATTGGCTCCGTTTACGCTAAAGTTAATGATAATATCGAAGTTATGCCAATAGCGCCAATAATTAAAAATGGAACAACATTTATTCCTCTAAGGTTTGTAGGAACGGCAAGTGGAGGGAGCGTAGAACTATATGGTGGATCATTAAATGTGATATGGATTACTTCTGCAAAACAGAACCAACTTTTAGATGCTGTGTTTAACAAAGATATAGTGGAAGTCACCGGATTATTAAAATCAGGTGCTGATCCAACGGTTATGGTTGGTCCTGTGGGTCCTGCTATATATAGCTTTGTTGATAATTCTGTTGACATAGTGAAGTTGTTCTTAGAAAACGGAATGGATGTAAATTATTACTCAGAAGGTCTAAATCCTGGACATACCTTACTCCAACAAGCTGCTTCAGAAGGACACGTGGAAGTAGTCAAATTCCTTTTACTATCTGGTGCGAATCCTTCGCTAACTGTGGGTAAAACTTGGAATGCTCTAGAAATTGCTGAGTATTGGAGGTTTAAAGTTGGAAATGGGTATCTGGATATAATAGACCCGTCAAATACGCCGTCCGTAGAGTCATACGATGAGATTATCGAACTGCTAAGGGGAGCGACTAATAGTGACGTGGATGATACTAGTAAGTTCACTATTTCAAGCCACATATAGTGTAGAAATAGTCTGAAGGAGTTGAGTCCATGTCGAGAGTTTCTAATGATTGGCTACACGAAAACTTAAAGCTACTCCTTTTGAAGTAGAATAGTATTACGCAGGAATCTCTACAGTATCTTGTGAGAATGCATGAATTGAGCGAATTTAATGATTAAATTTAAGGGATAGTTAATCAACATTTTTCTGTACAGCATATTATCCCTCCCCATACGAAAAAGCACCTCAAAATGGTACGATTTATTTACTTAATCGTATTCCAACTTAAGGTGCTTTTATTTGTCTGCATTATATGTTAGATATTCATTTCTAAGCCTAAGTCACCAGTAATTATCTTTTCCCCTTATAAAACTCATGATACAACTTCATCAACGCACGCTTCTCAATTCTCGAAACATAGCTCCGACTTATACCAAGATCTTTCGCAATTTCACGCTGGGTACGTTCATCTCCGCCATTTAACAACCCGAACCTTGTAATAACGACTTCCTTTTCTCGATCATCAAGAATACTTAGATTTTTATATATTTTACTTTTTTCCATTTCAAGCTGTACCTGATCGGCAATGTCATCCACATCATTTCCGAGTATATCTATTAAAGTGATCTCGTTTCCTTCTTTATCCGTTCCAATCGGATCATGCAATGAAACATCTTTACGAGTTTTTTTCAATGATCTAAGGTGCATAAGTATCTCGTTCTCAATACATCTTGCGGCAAAGGTAGCTAACTTTGTACCTTTACCAGTTTGAAAGCTTTCAATCGCTTTAATTAAGCCGATTGTTCCGATGGAAATGAGATCTTCTTGATCCTCGCCTGTATTGTCAAATTTTTTGACAATATGTGCAACCAGTCGAAGATTATGCTCGATAAGTATGTTGCGGGAGTTAGCATCACCAAGTGCCATTTGCGCTAGATGATATTGTTCTTCGTCTTCTTTCAAAGGCTGGGGAAACGCATTGTTCTTAACATACGATACTAATAATGTGAGTTGCTTAATGAACAACGCAATTGATGAGAAAAAACCTGGCATACATCCACCTCCACATGCAAGTAAGGGCCAAGACAAATCGTACTTAGCCTATATAGTCTGTTCTCTAATGTATGTGGGCGTACGCCTAGATGTGCATGTACCGGGTTTAAATCTCATGCTTCTTTTTATAAATTCAAAGGTGTAATAATCTTATTACATAAATTCATTGAAGTATTTGAACAAAACAACGAGGAAATATTTACGGATCCTATCCAGAAATATCTCTACCAATATAAGGATATAACTATAAAATATCCATCCATTTACAGTTATATTAAATTGATGTAGAATCAAATCATATCTCGGGGCATCTATTTTTGAGATTGGATGTAGTCTCAAAAGCCACTTTTCAGATTTTTTGAACAATCGAGTATTAATCTAAACGTAGCTAATAATCATCAGAATTAATTATATTTGTACTTAGCTTCCTATGCTTGAATAGATTTTATTTAGCTGTAGATTCAGTTCAGCATTGAGGAGGAAAACAGTGAAAAATGACGAAAAGAAAGTTAGTTTTTTCAGACAGTATGTAAAAACAATAGTGGCTTCTATTATCTTCGCTTTCTATATAGGTTTTTCAGTTCCCTTATGGATTGCAACTAGCAAACTAAATAGTATTAAAGCTGGAGAATATCCAGGTATGCCTCAAGATCAAATAAATAAACAATATGATGAAGCATTACCGTCTGTGATTCTAGATTCTGTTCTTATGTGCTTGGTAATAACGATATTAGCATCAATTCCTATTCTATTACTTCGTTTTAAACAGAATCATAATATCAATTTAATTAGCGAATTTGCGCAATATTTAAGAAAAAGGAAAAAAAAGTTATAATTTATTATGTATCCAAAAATAGAAATGATCGCTATCGTACAGGTAGAATGGTCATTTCTTTTTGTGCTTTGCAAGCAAAGCGGTATATATTCACCTCAACATTTAAGCTAATTGTAAAGAGTACATTAGAGAACATGAAAATTTTGTATTTTTTCACACTCACATAAAACGACTATTGTTTGTGCAATATAAGCTCAGGGGGTGAAAAAAATATGTATAAACGCATGGCGATTGCACTTATTTCTGCGAGCATTGTGCTGACAATGTCAGGATGCGGAATGAATGATGGGAATGTAAAAACAAATGAGCCAAGAGACCGTTCAATGGAAAGTAAATCCATAATTGATGCTAATAGGGATAGAAACATGAATGGCAATATGAATGGCAATATGAATGGCAACATGAACGGTAATATGAATGGTAACTTGAATGAAAACAACATGGGTACAAATGATGCAGCCGAAAAAATTAAAAACTCGATTTTGAAAGTAAAAGGCGTATCAGCATCTACTGTGTTTGTTAATAACAACGATGTTGTCGTTGGTGTTGACTTGAATGACAATGCAAACAAAGCAGAAGTAGAAAAACAAGTCAAAAAAGTTGTTGAGAAGTCGCATAAAGGATACAAAGTTCATGTTACTAGCGATAAAAACATGCACACTCGTATTCAAGATATGAAGACTCAAATGGTTCCAATGGACGGTCATCCGGTGCGTGATATGGCTGAAGACGTTGGTATTCTAATTGAAGATATTGGAAGAACAATAACGGCTCCTTTTCGTTAATAAGAATGTATAGTCGAACTCCCTCACTAAACTACAAGTATAGTGGGGGATTTTTTATTGAATAGTAGTTCAAAATCAAGAAAACAGTGCTGATTAGTTATCAGTAACTGTTTTTTTTAGATTGATGAACCCAATAAGCTACTTCTCTCGTCTATTACATATAAAGAGTAAAGGGGATGAATTTTATTTCACCAAAAAAGAATATTAAACATGCCAGATTAGCACAAAAGCAATCGAAGTGGATGAATTGGAGATGGAAAGGCACTCTCATTGCTGTAGCGAGTGTACTCGTAATTATAACAGCCGTATTAAGCATTGAAGGAATGATTGAGTTAGACGATACTCACTCTCCTGGAGTGGTCATTGGCAGTGATGTAAATATCCAACAACCTAACGATATTACTGTTGATCAACAAAAAGAAGGTATCGAGATGCCAGCGATAAAGCTACCCAAAAATAGTGGAAACGCAGATATGATCGGATTGGTTGTCTATAACGGGAAGATCTATACACAGACGCAATCGAGCGTTGATCCACAACTTGCTAAGCAATTAAAGGGAGTAAAGCTTGGCACAACAAAAGGGAATATCGATGAGTGGAGTTCACAAAGTGAGTATTCTCAGGAATTAGCTTCTACTATAGGTGTTCAAGATATATTTGCGGTGAATGGCTATGATACAGATTTTAGAATTATGACGTACTTGGAAAACGATGATGGTAGTTTATATACTGAATTTTTTGAATGTTTAAATGGGTTTACTGTCTATTCTGGTGCAGACATCATCGCTCAATTAAATATAGTTGATAATATCGCAGGCGCAACTTATGAGACGTACTCCGATTGGTATTACAGTACAGAGAAGTACAATCCAATCATTGATCTTGAACTATTAAACACCTTTATTACCGAATTGAATGAAGCAAAGCCATATGATCGTCAAATTGTCGGTGAAGAGTTAGGCGATTTCAGAAATAATGAACAATATCGACTGCTAACACTTAGGCTAGGTGATGGAACAGAAGTAAATTTGTTTATTATACGAGAAGGATATGTTATTTATGGGAATACTAGCGTCTATTTCAAACTAGAAGGTGATAGCCTTAATGAAATTTGGACTTTGCTACAACCGTAATATTTATTCAGACAAGCTAGGTATATTTCCGCTCATTCTTACAATCTATGAATATAGTATTATGTGTGATCAATGCATAATTTTTTCATAGGGAGTGAACGCAATGGAATTTATTTTCAATAATGAGTTGTACCTTCTAGTGAAGCAATACATTGAACCAGAAATGCTAATTCTTGTCCCAGTCTTATTATTTCTAGGATGGATGATGAAATCGACGCCGAAGGTACCTGATTGGCTAATTCCATATGTGAATACAGGGGCAGGCATTATTGTTGGAATCGCGATAACATCTAAAGTTGTTGATGGTATCATTCAAGGTATTCTCGTCTCTGCAATGTCTGTTCTTGTGTATAATTTATATCGGCAGTGGAATCGAAAAAAAGAAATTGACAGTAAAAGTAAAGCGGATTAATCTAAAGAGAAGCAAAATAGCCATTAATACGATGTTAGCATACTCATTCGTAATTATGGCTTTTTCTAATGCAGAACGATTAATTAGAATTCGAAGGCGCAGTCAAATATTTGCGACCTGTCGCCGCTGAAAGAACAAAGCATAGAAATAGAACGACACCGGCTAATAAATACGGATAATCGATATTAATATCGTATAGCATACCAGCAATGATTGGTCCAATAATATTACCAAGACTTGTATACGCCGAATTCAATCCAGCGACGTAGCCTTGCTCTGTTGTTGTCATCTTGGACATTAATGTACCTAATGCAGGTCTAAGTATATCCATCGCCAAAAATACAAGGAATGTTACAGCGAAGATTAACCAGTACTTATGGACAAATATCGTTAATACGATAAATAAAGCCGAGGCTAATAGACAAGCTGTAATTACTTTGAATTCACCAAATTTGTTCAATATTGTGCCAAACGCGGTAGCTTGAATGACCGCACCAGCGATCGAACCGAATGTAATAATATAAGCGATATCAATGGTACTAAATCCGAATTTGTCATTCATATAAAGGGTAAAGACTGTATCGAAATTCGCTAATCCGAATGAGGCAATGAAAATAATAATTAAACTCATAAAGTAAGGTTCTTTCACTGAAAGTGCAAGCTGTTTCCAAAGCGGTATGGAAGACTTGTCATCCTGCAATGATTCATTCGCATCTTTGTCGGCGACTTCTACACGAGCAGGTAAAAATATAAATGTAACTAACGCAGCGATCAATCCAGCAACTGCAGCACCATAGAATGGGATTCTTACGCCATATTGGGCTACAAACCCACCAATACCTGGGCCGATAATGAAGCCAGTAGTTATCGCTGCATTAATAAAGCCCATTCCTTGGGCACGTTCTTGCTTCGTTGTAATATCAGCTGCATAGGCAAGTACTGCTGGCATAATTAAAGCAGCACCAACTCCTCCGAGCGCACGAGCAATAAAAAGTAAGGGTATAGAGTTAGATGCCCCAAACATCCATTCTGATGCTGCGAATATAAGCATTCCGGTTATAATGACCGGTTTTCTACCTAGACGATCTGAAATTCGGCCAGCAATTGGCGAGAATATAAGTTGTGCAATAGAAAAGGCTGCGACCATCAACCCGATTTGACTACCGTTAATATGCAATAATTCCATATATTTAGGAAGTATCGGAATCACTAAACCGATTCCGACAAAGATGATAAAAATATTGATCATTAATAATAAAATTGATCCACGATTACGAAGTAGTAACGACATTAATAAACCTCCACATGATGTAACAAATATTCATCTCTTCATTGTCGCATAAATTGGTTGTCACGTAAAATGTTAAATTTCCACATAATCCAGTAATAAAGCTAATTTCTATATGAAAACTGCAATAAAGTGTTGGGTGTTTGTGAGGAAGAAACTGCGCTAATATGAATACAATATATTTTAGTATTGGCTTCCGATGCTACTTTTCATCACTAAGTAGCTGTTCGAGAAGTACATGAAAAGTTATAGGAGTTATTGATCATTATGACAACAAATATATCACCAACTAAATTATATTATGGACAGGCTGCAGCCGAATGGGAAGAAGCTCTTCCGATCGGAAATGGTCGCATCGGTGCAATGGTATTTGGAAATGTGAACAAAGATCGATACCAATTGAATGAAGATACGTTATGGTCAGGCTTTCCAAGAGATACGAACAATTATGAGGCGCTTCGACATTTGCAATCAACGCGCGAGCTGCTAGCACAAGGGAAGTATGCTGAGGCCGAGACGTTGATCGAAAATAAGATGCTTGCAGTAAATGGACAAGCCTATCAGCCTTTTGGCGACCTCAATATTGAATGGTTGAATGCACCTAATGAAGTAGCGCAATATGAGCGCAGCTTAGAGCTATCAACAGCCGTTGCCACAACGGTAGCGGTTCATGGGAATGATACTTATACTCGTGAAGCTTGGGTAAGTGCAACTGATGATGTACTTTTTATAGCTTATCGTGCTCAAGGCGGAGCAGCCCTATCATTGCAAGCGAGTTTTGATCTGCCTCACCCATCGCAGCGAACAGTTGAGCATGATCGCCATATCGTCAATAGTAAATGTCCAACACATATTGCTGATAATTACTTAGGAGATCATCCATTTGCGGTGCAATATGAAGCGGTAAGCGGGATTATATTCCAAGCGCAACTACAAGCTTTCTCAGATGGGGAAATTTCCGTAGATGATAATGGAATTACAGTAGAAAATGGTTCGAATATTGTGTTTGTTATTTCAATTGCAACGAGCTTTAATGGATTTGATAAGCAGCCTCATCAAAACTACGAACAGCTTTCACATAGTAATATGGACAAATTAGCGGCTATATCTGATATGAATTATGAACAGCTTCAGCAAGCGCATATTGCTGAGCATAAACGATTATTTGAGCGAGTTCAATTTCAGTTGAAAGAAAGCGAACCGATGCATCATCTACCTACCGATGAGCGCTTAGAGCTATATAAGCAGGGTGAGCAGGATTTGGCGCTAGAAAGCTTATATTTCCACTATGGAAGATATTTATTAATTACAAGTTCAAGACCTGGTACACAGCCAGCTAATTTACAAGGAATATGGAATCATCGCGTCCAATCACCGTGGAATAGTGATTATACAACGAATATTAATACGCAGATGAATTATTGGCCAGCAGAGTTAACTTCCTTGAGTGAATGTCATGAACCACTGCTACAGATGATCGAGGAATTAACGGTGACTGGTGCCCGTACGGCACGTGTTCACTACAATGCAGCGGGCTGGGTTGCCCATCATAATGTAGATGTTTGGAGGATGTCTTCTCCAACAGCAGGTCATCCAAGCTGGGCTTTTTGGCCAATGGGCGGTGTATGGTTAACGCAGCATTTATGGGAGCGTTATCTATTCCATCCCGATCGGACATACTTAGCCGAGCGCGCTTATCCTGTAATGAAGGGTGCAGCCGAGTTCTGTCTTGATTGGCTTATAGAGGACGAGCAAGGGAATTTGAAGTTCAGCCCATCAACATCGCCAGAGAACAAATTTATATATGGTAATAACGATATTAGTAGTGTTGCCGAAAATTCGGCAATGGATGTTACGTTAGTCACTGAATTGTTCGAGCATATTATTGAAGCATCGCAGATTCTTGACATCGATCAACATTTCCGTGCGAAAGTAGAACAAGCTTTAGCGAAAATGCCGAAGCTACATATTAATGAGGCTGGGCAGATTCAGGAATGGTCAACTAATTTTGCGGAGCAAGAGCCTGGTCACCGACATGTGTCGCATTTATACGGTTTATATCCAGGTACAACGATTAATACAGCTGAGTTTACCGAAGCGGCCAAGCAGTCGTTGGCAAGTCGGATTTCACAAGGTGGCGGTCATACTGGCTGGAGCTGTGCTTGGCTCATTAATTTATATGCGAGACTTCGTATGCCAGAGCAATGTTACTCATTCATCCGTACATTATTGGCTCGTTCAACGTATCCAAATTTGTTTGATGCCCATCCGCCGTTTCAAATTGATGGTAATTTTGGTGGCATTGCGGGGATGGTTGAGGCATTAGTGCAAAGTCATACGGGTATTATTGAGCTGCTTCCTACACTGCCGAGAGAGTGGCCTGCTGGGGAAATTAATGGATTAACGGCGCGGGGCGGATTTAAAGTGGATTTACAGTGGACCGATGGATTATTAATGACTGCAACGATAGAGTCATTATATGGACAACCGTTACAAATAGCATACAACGAACCCATTACAATTACTGATGAAACGACAGGTCAAGTCTTTGCAGCAGATCAAATTATATCTACTACAGCAGGTAGTCGATATATCGTTCAAATAAACTAGTTTAATAGATGATAAGGGAGCGACTCCAATGACAATAACTAACCAATATCCGTTTCAAAATCATACAGTAGCACTTAATGACCGAGTGAAAGATCTTGTATCAAGATTTACACTTGAGGAAAAAATCGAATCGATGGTGCAATACCAGCCAGCAATCGAGCGTTTGGGAGTTGCTGCTTACAAACATGGTACTGAAGCAGCGCATGGCCTAGCTTGGCTAGGCGAAGCTACATCTTTCCCACAGCCGATTGGACTTGGCTGTACATGGGATGCACCATTAATGAAAGAAATAGGCTCTGTTATTGGCGATGAAGCGCGTATATTTTACCAACGTAATCCAGAAGTTAATGGGCTAACTCTATGGGCGCCGACTGTTGATATGGAGCGTGACCCGAGATGGGGACGTACAGAAGAAGCATATGGTGAAGATCCAGTGCTTACGGGAGAACTAACTTCTGGTCTAGTGCAAGGTATGCAAGGCGATCATCCAACTTATTACAAATCTATTGCGACATTGAAGCATTTTATTGGTAACAATAATGAAGTTGATCGTGGTAGCTGTTCAGCGAGTATTGACCCTCGTAATATGAAGGAATATTATCAAGCGGCATTCAAGCCAGCATTTGTTAAGGGCGGGGCGAAGTCGATGATGACGTCGTATAATTCCGTCAATGGTACGCCTACTATTCTGCTTGATGATGTGAAAAAAGTTGTCAAAGAAGAATGGAATATGGATGGTTTTATTGTAAGTGATGCGGGTGATTTACTAGGAATTGTGAATGATCATCATTATTATGATAACTATAAAGAAGCGGTTGCTCATTCGATTAAAGCGGGTATCGATAGTATTACCGACGACAAAGAAAAATCTTGCAATGCGATTCGTGAAGCTTTGGCAGAAGGGTTGCTGACAGAGCAGGATCTTGATACAGCACTTTTCAATACGTTTAGAGTTCGTTTCAAGTTAGGGGAATTTGATCCAGCTGAGCTTAATCCATATGCGAATGTACCGGAGTCTAAATTAATGGCGCCTGAGCATGCTGAGCTAGCTTTACGTGCTGCCAAAGCATCCGTTGTACTATTGAAAAATGAGCGTAACATCTTACCATTACAAGCGGACAAGCTTCAATCGGTTGCAGTAGTTGGGCCTCTTGCTAATATCGTGTTCCGTGACTGGTATGCAGGAACATTACCATACAAAGTAACTGTGCTAGAGGCGGTTGAACGTAAACTTACAGGGAAATCTGTTAGCTTTGCTTCTAGTAATGACATCGTTACTTTGGCGAAAGCATCCACGCAACAAGGCTTTGTCATTGATGCGGACAATGAAAATAGATTGAAACTTGTGGCAGTTAATGAAACGGCTGAACAATTTGAAATGACGAACTGGGATTGTGGTAGCTATACGCTACTTAGCACAGCAACGAATAAACTATTAACAACAGCTGATGATAAGCATCTAGCAGCCAATGCAGATGAAGCATTCGGTTGGTTTGTTAAGGAAGTTATTCGTTTGAAGGAAGAGCAGGATCAATTATACAGCATTCAATCTTGGAATAATAAAGCGATTAAATTACCACAAAGCATCGGTGAAGTTATTACTGTTGATGAAGAAGCAGTATCGACAGCGGATGACCAGTTGCTTATTGCAGTAGTGAAGGATGGCATGGAGGAAGCGAAGACACTTGCTGCCAACGCTGAGCAAGCGATAGTCGTTGTCGGTAACAATCCGCTTATTAACGGTAAAGAAGAGATCGATCGTCCTAGCTTAGAGCTTGCGGCAGATCAAGTGAAGCTAATTGAAGAAGTGCTTGCGGTTAATCCGAATACAGTTGTCGTTATTGTGGGTGGATATCCATTCGTCTTAGGAGACTTAGCAGATAAAATTCCAGCAATCATCTATCTTTCTCATGCAGGACAAGAGCTAGGTAATGCTGTAGCGGATGCATTGTTCGGTGATTATTCTCCAGCAGGTCGCTTGAATATGACATGGTATAGGGGTGAGGAGCAGCTTACAGATTTGCTTGATTACGATATTATGAAGAGCAAGCGTACGTACTTATATCTTGAAGATAAGCCGTTATATCCATTTGGACATGGTCTAAGCTATGCCAGCTTTGTTTATAGTGACTTCAATGTAGCAACGACATTCGATGCAGTGGGGCAATTGGAAGCTACCGTTGCAGTTAGCAATACTTCATCTATTACCGCTGACGAAGTTGTACAAATCTATGTGACGGTAACAGGCTCGCGTGTGAAGCGTCCTATTAAGAAGCTTGTTGCTTTCGAGCGAGTTACATTACAGGCTGGCGAGACTAAAGTACTGACATTACCGATTCATATCGATCAATTGCAGATGTGGGATGTCACTAGAGATCGTTTTGTACTTGAACAAGCAAGCTACAATTTCCAAGTTGGTTCTACCTCTGCCGATATTCGTGTTGAGCAATCAAATGAACTGGCAGGTGAAGTGATTCCTGCTCGTAATCTTACGGTGTGGACACGTGCTGAAAATTATGATCAATATACAAGTGTATACTTGGATGAATCCAAGGAAGGGACAACTTGTGTAAGAGCAGTAGGCGAACAAGGTTCAATTGTATTTGAAAATGTAGATAGCAGTTTACCTCATGCTCAGCTTCAAGCAAGAGTAGCGGGCGGTGAAGCTGGAGGTCAGCTTCAAGTGAAATCTAAAGGTGCAGTCGTTGGTTCTGTTACTGTAGCTCCTTCGGGCGAGCAACAATGGTCTGATGTTGTATTAGAGCTACAAGCAATGAATGATGATTTGGAAATTGAGTTGCTAGGCTCCGTGAAAATAAGTGGCTTCAAGTTAATGTAAGTGCAAGTTCGCTTCAGCTTCGATGTCGAATATGCTACGAAGCTTAATCATCGTTATCAAAGTCCGCTTTTTGAACTACCCCTAAAGTAACCCATTGTGTAACGGAGCTCCTTCGTTACACAATGGGTTATCGTTTTATTCAACCTATGTTATGATACGATAGTGTTTGTATAGGATCATATTATATACTTCATCAAGTGAGGATTAGAAATCATGCTATCAAAGTTTCTTTCTCGGCTAGATAATGTACGTATTAAACAAAAGCTATTTATTTCATTTATTGTTGTTGCCTTTGTACCAATTATTATTGTAGGTGTATACCTTACATCACAATTTCGCCAGCATGTACTTGAGCAAGCAACAGAGCAATCGCATAAAAATGTTGAACGTATTAAGCTGCAATTGGAAAGTACGATTCAACGACCCATTGATATTTCTGGCATACTGATGAGTGATACGAATCTTTCTAACGTCATTAACACGCAATATGAAAATACTTATGAAGTATTTAAAGCCGTTCAAGGATACAATGATTTCCGTGAATATTTGAAGCTTTATAATGAAATAGTGAACATTAAATTTTATACAAGCAATAATTCATTGCTAGATAACTGGGAATTTATTCGACTTACTGATCAAATTACCGAAAGTTCGTGGTATAACTATACGACTCATAGTGGACATATTTATTGGGGATTCATTACTGACGAAACAAAGAAACATCAGTCCTATCTTTCGCTAATAAGAAAGGTAGAATTTCCGTTATACCGCACAAATGGTGTTCTTGTTATGACGATATCACCTGAATTGTTGAACAATATTGTACGTCAGGAAACATTTGATACGTATATTATTGATAGTTCAGATACAATCGTGGCAGCAAAGGATAATCGGCTCGTAGGACAGAAAATATCAGAATTAGACTTTGCAAGTGAACGCATCAATTGGGGGGTTGGGCAATACGAGATGAAAGTAGACGGGCAACCGTCCAACATTATTGTGGAGGAGCTGTTACCGCAGTATAGTCAAAATAGTTTGAAGATCATGTCGATTTTCAAAATTGATAGTATAGTTAGTGGGGCGAATCGTATTTCCTACCAAGGGTTAAGCGTTATGCTAATTAGTATTCTTATTTCAATGATTTTGATCTATGCTACCTCCTCACTACTATCCAAACGAATTATGGCGTTGAATCGTCATATGAATAAAGTAGGTACAGGTGATCTAACTGTTAACTCTGACATTTCCGGAAATGATGAAATAGGTTTGCTATCTCGTCAGTTTAATAATATGGTTAGTAATATACGGACGCTAATGGATCGTGTTCGTGATAGTGAGAATCAGAAATCTCAACTAGAGCTGAGACAACGAGAAATTAAACTGAAAATGATGGCAAGCCAAATCAATCCGCATTTTCTATTCAATGCGCTAGAGTCAATTCGGATGAACGCCCATATGAAGGGCGAAAAGGAACTTGCAAGTATTGTTAGAATGCTGGGCAGAATGATTCGGAAAAACTTAGAAGTAGGAACTGGTTCAATCTCGATGGCTGATGAGCTTGAAGTCATTCGTTGTTATCTTGAAATTCAAAAGT
This sequence comes from Paenibacillus sp. Y951, assembly GCF_056786395.1. NCBI lineage: Bacteria > Bacillati > Bacillota > Bacilli > Caryophanales > Paenibacillaceae > Paenibacillus > Paenibacillus sp. Y951. Next base: position 63,603 of record NZ_JBXCIY010000003.1, read on the forward strand.
TCCGCTTCGGCTCTGAGCGTCTAGCGTTTACATTTGATGTTGCTGAAAGTGCATTAGAACAAAAAATACAGCCTTTATTAATTCAACCGATAGTAGAAAATGCTGTTGTACATGGATTGGATCAAGTTGTTGTAGACGGGAAAATTAATATTTCAATTCAGTATAATGCACCGCTATTGAGAGTGGTTATTACCGATAATGGACAAGGTATGAATATCGATAGATTACAGCAGGTTATGAGAGCAATAAGTGAACCAGAGGAAGAAAACGGGTCTCGTATTGGGCTAAGAAACGTACATCAAAGATTAGTTATGACATACGGAGTTGGAGCTGGATTACACATAGATTCTAAGCTAGATGAAGGGACTTCCGTTTCATTTGCAATCAATATGGAGGAGAGTTAGATGTATAAAGTAATGATTGTTGATGATGAACCAATGATTAGACAAGGGTTACAAACATTAATTGAGTGGGAACAATATGACTTTAGCGTAGTTGCCGTTGCTAGCAATGGAGTAGAAGCGCTTGAACGATATAAGGAACATACACCTGATCTTATTCTAATTGATATTCGGATGCCGTTAATGGATGGCATTCGGACGATTGGCGAGCTGCGGCAATTAGGAGCCAAATCACGAATTTTAATATTGAGTGGTTATGGAGAATTCCAATATGCTCAGCAAGCGATTCGTTATAAAGTAGATGGTTATGTATTAAAGCCAATTGATGAGAATGAGCTAACGCTTTATATTGAAAAAGTTAGTAAAGAACTGAAAAAATCGCAGCATGAAGCCGTTATTAGTACGCAAACCTTAACATTACTGCGCGAAGAGTGGTTGAAGGGTTTTGCGGAACATGAGCTGCAGGAAGTTGAATTAAGTACAGAAAATTGGCAACGTCTATTTACGGCTCCATTTACAGAAGCGAATATTATTTTGCTTGATACGTATAGTCGGGAACATTCATTAACGGCTCGTAACGTCGTTAAGCAACAGCTTGTCAGCTTTGTTGAAGGGCAGCAGTGGGGCGTTGTGTTTTCGACAGATGCTTATATCGGTATTTTAATACATCAGGTGTCGATGAATCAGTCGAAAAGAGAGCGTTTGAATCATATTATTGAACGAGCTTGCGAGCAAAAAACGCAATATGTTGCGATAATGAGTGGAGCCTACACGGAATTAATGCCATTGTACGAGGAGCTTGTTGAATTAAAAGCTACATTGAAAAATCGCTTCTTTATGCATGCCAATGCCTTGTTCGAGCTTTCAGAAATCGTTCGTTTCGATAAGAGTGGTCATTCAGAGCTTCCGTTGTCGGAATTTATTGATCAAATGTCGCAAAAATTGTTCTATGTTATCGATGTTGGCAACAAGATAATGTTAGATGAGCTGCTGGATCAAATAGCTGCTACGTTGAGAAAATATTGCGAAACAGAGCAACAAATGAAATCGAGCTGGGCACAGTTGTTAACGATGGTCATGAATCGAATCTCGGCAATGCATCCGCAATTGGCGCTGGAGGATGATTTAAAGCTTGTCACTCAGCTTTATTTGACTCATCATTATCATCTTATGTTAGATCAATTGAAGCTCCAACTCACTTCGTTAATGAACCGTTTAACGATTACAGAAAGCACGAATACAAATGTTATGAAGCAAATGATCGATTTTATTGATCGGAATTTTGCCGATCCTTTGCGCTTAGAGACGATGGCGGAGCTGTTCAATTATAATAGTGGCTACTTGGGGAAAATGTTCAAAAGCCATACAGGGGATAGCTTTAATACTTATTTGGACAATGTGAGAATTGAGCAAGCGATTACGATGCTACAGGAAGGCTACAAAGTACATCAGGTGGCTGAGCGTGTAGGCTACGCCAATGTAGATTATTTCCATAGTAAGTTCAAGAGGTATAAGGGTGTCTCCCCATCGGCATACAAACCTAGTACTATAAGTAAAAAATCAAGTGAGTAATAATTATTTTAGGGCTAACACATAGTTAGCTCTATTTTTTTTGTGTTGAAAACGCTTTGATTTATATAAAAACACTAATTATTAATGTAAAAGTCGTTTTTTGATATGATTTTATAGCAAATTTGTATGGTGTTATCACTATTTTATATCGGCTATTATAAAACTATAAACGAAGCAGTCAGAAGGATTATTGTAGTAGGAGGAAGCCGAATGAAAGAACAAGCAACAGATACAGTGAACGTTATTGGTGTAAGCAAAGGGAAAAAGTTTTGGCAAATGATGCTTCAACAAAAATATTTGTATCTAATGTCTATGCCATTTGTTATATGGGTCGTTATATTCAGTTACGTTCCAATTTGGGGATGGCTGATGGCCTTCCAAAATTATCGACCTCGAAATTCAATTATGAATCAAGATTGGGTCGGACTTAAACATTTTATTGAACTGTTCACAGATGAGCGCTTCTACTTAGTATTACGTAATACATTAGCCATGAGTTCAATGGGCTTGATCGTTAGTTTTACAGTGCCTGTTATCTTTGCACTATTACTTAATGAATTACGCCAACAATTTTTCAAAAGAACGATTCAAACGATTGCCTACTTACCTCACTTTGTATCATGGGTAGTCGTATCAGGTATCGTTACAAAAATGCTATCTACGGATGGCGGAGCAATTAATGATGTTCTAATGAGTTTACACATTATAGATCAACCGATTCAATTTATGGCCAAAGGAGAATGGTTCTGGTCTATTGTAACCTTTGCAGATGCTTGGAAAGAAACAGGCTGGAACTCTATTATATTTTTAGCGGCAATGTCTGGTATCGATCAGGAGTTGTACGAAGCATCAACAGTTGATGGAGCAGGACGCTTTAGAAAAATGTGGCATATTACATTACCAGGTATTAGAACGACATTTATGGTACTATTCATTCTTTCTATCGGTCATCTTGTTAGTATTGGCTTCGAGAAGCAGTTCTTACTCGGCAATCCGCTCGTCAATGATTATGCGGAAGTCATCGACTTATACGCCTTGAATTACGGTATTAATTTGAGTAGATATTCTTACGGTACTGCGATTGGTATTTTCAACTCTGTAGTTAGTATCATTCTCGTATTCCTTGCAAACTTTATTTACAAAAGGGTTACGAAAGAATCTATCATCTAGAGGAGGGAATATGAGATGAGTTCAAAAACAAGCAAGCTAATGAAAACAAGTATCGGTGACAAAGTATTTGAAACAGTCAACGTTGTTATTATGTTATTGGCAGGAATCATTACACTGTACCCGTTCCTAAATGTGCTAGCGATTTCATTGAATGACTCAGTAGATACGGTTCGTGGTGGCATTACGATCTTCCCACGCGAGTTCACATGGGAAAACTATATAACTATTTTTTCATATGATTCACTAGGTATTGGTCTACGCAATACGCTAATTAGAACGATAGCAGGTACTGGAATTGGTGTACTTACCGCTTCGATGCTTGCCTACACACTAAGTCGTATTGATTTCCAAGCTAGAAAATGGTTGTCACCGATGTTCGCAATGACGATGTACTTCTCTGGTGGCCTAATTCCGGGGTATATGCTAATGCGTCACCTTGGTCTAATTGGTACATTTGAAGTGTACTTATTACCAGCATTACTAAGTGTATGGAACGTATTTATCGTTCGTTCTTACATTGATGGACTGCCATTAGCGCTGCAAGAATCAGCAAAAATTGATGGTGCTAATGACTTAACAATTTTCTGGAAAATCATTTTACCACTATGTACCCCAGTACTTGCAACGATCGCGTTATTCATTGCAGTTGGTCACTGGAATGCATGGTTTGATACTTATCTTTATAACAGTCAGAAGCCGCAATTCACAACATTGCAATACGAATTGATGAAAGTGCTTCAATCAACGCAGGCATCGACGAATTATCGTGATCCGAATGCACAACAAGCGATTGCCGCGGTATCACCAGAGTCGATTAAAATGGCAATTACAATCGTCGTAACTTTACCCATTTTGTTCATCTATCCATTCTTACAGCGTTATTTCATCAAAGGGATGACATTAGGTGCAGTAAAAAGCTAGTTTTTGCTTGATATTGTCGAGATGCTTTTACAAATGTTCAAGCATCTCGTAATATAATACACACAGATAGATAAAGGGAGGCAGTTATTAATGAAGAAAGTTAAAATAGGTCTTAGCTTATTGCTAATGATGACGATGTTATTTTTAGCAGCTTGTGGTAGTAATGGTAACAGCACGAATACTCCTAACGCTACGAACAATGCCGCTACGGGTTCCGGTGAAGAAGCTATTGAGCCCATGACGATTCGTCTTGTATCTGGTGACGTGAACCCAGACTGGGACAAAATGCAAAGTGACATTGGTAAAGTTATTCAAGAAAAAACAGGCATGACTTTAGAAGTAGACTTTCCAGTAGGTGGTTCTGATGCAGATATGTTCGCTTTGATGGTTGCTAGTGATGAGTATCCAGATCTAGTTATGCCAAAAGGTAACACGAATAAATTGGTAGATGCTGGTGCGCTTCTTGACCTTCGTCCATTACTTGAAGAGCATGCTCCTAACTTGATGAAAGTATATGGAGAATATATTAATCGTCTTGTATACAGTGCATCGGATGATTCCATTTACACATTGCCGCTTGATGGGGTAGGTCAAACATATTTTGAATCTGGTGGTGGTTTCCAACTACAACATCAAGTATTAGAATCTCTTGGCTATCCAGAAATTAAAACGGTTAAAGATTATGAAAACGCAATTACAACATATATCGAGCAAAATCCAACAACTGAAGATGGTCAACCTCGTCTTGGTCTTTCCTTGAACGGTGGAGAATGGCAAATTCTTATTTCTGTAACTAACCCTGCATTTTATGCAACAGGCGCACCAGATGATGGTGAGTACTACGTTAACCAAGAAAACTATGAAGTTATAATGCACTATCAACGTGCTGAAGAAAGAGAATATTTCCGCTGGTTGAATCATATGAACGATATTGGTCTGCTTGATCCGGAATCTTTCATTCAAAAATATGATCAATACAAATCTAAAATAGCTTCTGGTCGTGTTCTAGGTATTATCGATCAAGATTGGGACTATGCTGAAGCTGAAAATGCGTTGAAGGCTGAAGGTAAATTCGGTGCAACGTATGCACGTTTCCCTGTAACTTTAGATGAAACGTATCAAAGTGCAGCATTCCAAGGTACTGGCTACTTAGCGGGTTACGGTGTCGGTATTACTGTTGATGCAAAAGATCCAGTTCGTATTATTAAATTCCTTGATTACTTAGCTTCTGATGAAGGTCAAGTACTTGTTAACTGGGGTATCGAAGGTGTTCACTATACAGTAGATGCTGACGGCAAACGTTCAATTCCAGCAGATGTACAGGATCGTAAAATTAACGATGCTAACAACTTCAAAAAAGAAACAGGTATTGCTAACTACTGGTTGTCTGCACGTTATGGTGATGGCGTTCTAGATCCATCTGGCAACTACTATACGACGAACTTCCCAGAACAAATCGTAGCACGCTACTCTGAAGCAGATCAGAAAACTTTAGCGGCTTATGGTGCAACAACATATAAAGATTTATGGCCTGCTGATGATGCATTTCCAGAGCGTAAATATGGTGCTGGTTGGACAATCAACTTCGATACAGCGTCTGATGCAAATGTCATCTTCCAAAAATCTCAAGATTTGATGAAGAAATATATTCCAAAAGCTATCCTTGCAAGTCCAGCTGATTTCGACAAAGTTTATGATGAATTTATGGCTGAGCTTGATAAAGTTGGTGTAAGCAAAATGAACGAGGAATATTCTAAACTAATTAAAGAGCGCGTTGAGATGTGGTCTAAGTAGTACGAACACTTTACTTATAATGCGTGTTCAAAACTAACTTTCATAGACAAAGGAGCCCAGCAATGGGCTCTTTGTCGTATTACGAACGTAATGAGCATGTCGTCTAACTTGAAAAACTGCTGTCATGTATTAATGGGTCATCCATTAGTATAGGGGAGCAGTTTTTTTCTTGTAGTGAAACTTTAGTGCCTCTGGTAAATAAGTCAAATTCATTTACATAGAACTTGAGATTTTGTGAACAATATAACTAATCATAAATAATTGCTTCCGAAGCGACTTTTCAATGCGAAGAAGTTGTGCCAAGAGGCGATATGAAAAGTTTAGCGTATGCTTCCGTAGCAACTTTTCAATGCGAAGAAGTTGTTCGAAGAAGTGATATGAAAAGTTTAGCGTATGCTTCCGAAGCAACTTTTCAATGCGAAGAAGTTGTTCAAAGAAGTGGTATGAAAAGTTTAGCGTATGCTTCCGTAGCAACTTTTCAATGCGAAGAAGTTGTTCCAAGAAGTGATATGAAAAGTTTAGCGTATGCTTCCGTAGCAACTTTTCAATGCGAAGAAGTTGTTCCAAGAAGTGATATGAAAAGTTTTAGGAGGAATGATATGAGCAAGCAACGAAAACGCAGCGTTACAAACTATTCAAAGTCAAATATGAGCTCGAAAGAGTACCAAAGCTTCGCTAAAACACAAGAACCACCTCGTACAATACTTAAAAATTGTTTGATGGCGTTCATCATCGGTGGAGCAATCTGTTTGGTAGGTCAAGGCGTCACAGAGCTATATATGTACTTCTTCAAAATGACTTCAGAAGAAGCAAGCAACCCTACCGTAGCTACATTAATTCTCGTATCTGTTATTTTGACTTCACTCGGCGTATATGACAAATTTGCACAAATCGCTGGTGCAGGCTCAGCAGTTCCCGTTACTGGCTTTGCGAATTCAATGGCTTCAGCGGCAATCGAGCATCGCAGTGAAGGTCTTGTACTAGGAGTCGGCAGTAATATGTTCAAGCTTGCTGGTTCGGTCATTGTATTCGGAACAGTAGCGGCATTTTTCGTGGGAATTGCCTACATCGTACTAGGTATAGGGGGACATTAATATGTTGCGAGGACAGCAGTCTTGGTGGTTTGAGAAGGCACCGAAGATTATTAGTACAGCAACAGTGGTAGGACCATTGGAAGGGTTAGGTCCGCTTGCTGATACTTTCGATGTTATCCATCCCGAATTGGATATGAATGAGAAAACATGGGAAAAAGCAGAACGATTAATGCTTAATCAAGCGACGCAAAAAGCGTTATCGAAAGCGAACTTGCATGCTTCTGATCTACAAATCTATGTTGGTGGAGATTTATTGAATCAAATTATTACAAATAGCTTTGTTGCAAGGGAGTTAGCGATCCCTTATCTGGGTGTATTCGGTGCATGCTCTACGTCGATGGAATCATTAGCGATCGTGGCTCAGCTAGTAAGCAGTGGTGCTGTGAACTATGGAATGGCAGCTACAAGCAGTCATAATGCTACCGCTGAGAAACAATTCCGCTATCCTACGGAATATGGTGCACAGAAGCCGCCAACTTCGCAAAATACAATTACTGGATCAGCGGCAGCCGTTGTTAGTCTGCAAGGTGAGGGACCAATGATTGAAGCGGCGACCATTGGCAAAGTGATCGATCTTGGAATTACAGACCCATTTAATATGGGAGCGGCGATGGCTCCAGCTGCAGTAGACACCATAATTGCTCATTTCAACGATTTGAATCGTTCTCCGCTAGATTATGACCTTATTATTACAGGTGATCTGGCTAGTGTCGGACATCCGATTGCCAAAGAGTTATTGCTGAAAAATGGTGTACCGATTAATCAAACATGCTTTGATGATTGTGGACTTCGCATTTATGATATTGAGCAACAGGATGTCCAAGCAGGGGGTTCTGGTGCTGGGTGTTCTGCTGTAGTTACGTACGGTCAAATTATGCAGCAACTTACAGAAGGTAAATTAAAACGAGTGTTAATGGTCGCAACAGGGGCGTTAATGTCACCGATTTCCTTCCAACAAGGCGATACGATCCCTTGTATTGCTCATGCTGTTGCGTTGAAAGGAATGGGGGTAGAGTAGATGATTTATTTGTGGGCATTTGTAGTTGGTGGGGCGATATGCGTCATAGGGCAATTGATGTTTGATGTTATGAAATTAACACCGGCTCATACGATGGCAACACTAGTTGTCATAGGGGCAATTGTAGATGGTTTTGGGTGGTATGAACCATTAGTTGAGTTCGCAGGAGCAGGAGCGACGGTTCCAATAACGAGCTTTGGTAATGCACTTGTTCATGGTGCATTAACAGAGTTGTATGATGTAGGCTGGATTGGTGTTATATCAGGAATATTCAAAGTAACGAGCGCAGGTATTTCGGCAGCGATTATATTTTCCTTCTTAGCGGCATTATTTGTCCGTCCCAAAGGATAATCGTCACAACATAGTAGAAGGCTTCCTCTAACTTACGCGTAAGCACGCGAGAGTTGGAGGAAGCCTTTTTACTTACTGATCTTCGCCAACGACAGTAATGACAGTTTCAATGTTTTTCAGGATGATTTGTTCTAGCTGCAGTAGCTCATCCGTGTTAAGCGCAGGCTTAGTTAATGCTGCTCGCTCGGTTTGAAATTGCTTTGCTAAAGTTAAAGCGGCATTACCTTCGGCCATTTGAAGCTTATAACGAGTTGAAATTTCTTGTAGCTCAGCTGCAAACTTTTCATCCGTACCTGAAGAGATACAAAGCTTATACATATCAATAATATGATCGTTTTGTTCTGTTGGAAAATATTCATGTGGTGCGGTACTATCGAAAATTGCAAAGCCTAATTGGCGGCAAATAACCATATCTAAGCTATTAGGGTCTAGCCCACATTGATACACTTCAAGCTGATAATGCTGATCGATTCCTTTTTGTACAAGTTTACGAAGCAATGTTGATTTGCCTGAACCAGGTCTGCCTTTAATGAAATAGCGTTCTAAGCCTGCCGTTAAATTAGGTACATAGTCAATGGGGCCAGCGGGCGTTGCTGCTCCGAGAAAACGATGAATCGGAGTTAACGAAGGCTGATCTCCTAATGTAGGAAACAATTGATCTGCTAATTGCTCGGCGACTTGATTAGCGATTTCATAATCCATTGCATCGATATATATTTTTTCCCATTCATCGTGAATGACTAATGCTTGCTCATAGCTGCGATAAGCTTGCAGATGGTTTTTGTAGATTTGTTCCCCAAGTGCATCGATGGCTGCTTGATGCTGATCAATCATTGCTAAATTATAAAAGTCGTACATATTCAAAGTGATGACGGACCCTTTGAATTCTGCTGTTTCTAATAATGCCGGGGGAGCAGAACTAATAATACCAAGTCGATAGTGTGGTAATAAAATAGCTTGTAATTGCTGAGGAGATGATGGGTGATGAATCAGCTGTAATTCAAGCTGTTCCTTGCCCGATAATTGTTCGTGGAGCCGATCCATAAGCTCACCATTTTCGGAGCTGAACGGACCATCGATTACTATTAAGTATTGTAATTGTTTCATCGTTTCTGGAATGAGACTAATATAACCTTGAGAAGTATTTCCTGATAAAAAATAATGTAGCTGTGTCAAAATTTCACGCACCTTTCTAGGCAACTGTCTGATGATGTAGTTTATTACCGAAGGCCCAAATGTGTGCCTTATAATGATTTTACGAATATGCCGAAAGCTTGAAACTTTTATAAAGTGGCGAGCGTCTACATTTATATAGAAGAAACAAGAAAAATATCCAAATATACTATATATTTTTTGTAAACTTTTACAATCTTATGTTCTTTTGCTTAATAGTAATAGGATTCTTTATTGGCTTCATTTATAATGAAAATAACATCATAGTCTACCACTCCAAGTCGATAATAAAAGTTTGTTAATGCTAATGCTTACGAAGTTACTTTTCATTCACTTGATGAATAACAAGAGATATCATGAAAAGTTGTAGCTTACGAAGTAACTTTTTTCTCGTAAAAACTCACAAAAAGTTAAGTTTATGCTTACGAAGTAACTTTTTGCTCGAAAAACTCACAAAAAGTTTTAGGAGGTTAGATTATGGATAATTCGTCAATTGCGATGCAATTATGTCATAAAGTGTTTCATCAATTATGTTCAGCTATCGTAGGAAAAGAAGCGGAAATTGAAAGATTGCTTATTGCAGTGCTTGCTGGAGGACATATATTGCTGGAAGATGTACCTGGTACAGGAAAAACGCAACTTGTAAAATCACTTGCGAATACGATAGGCGGCGAATTCCGCAGAATTCAATGTAACCCCGACTTACTACCTTCAGACATCACAGGGTTTTCTATTTTTCATCCTGCCGAGCAGCGATTTATTTTCCGCAGCGGTCCAGTTCATACGAATGTACTGCTTGCGGATGAGATTAATAGAGCGACAACGAAAACTCAATCTGCATTATTAGAAGCAATGGAAGAAGGTTATGTAACCGTTGACGGTGAAGGACATAAACTGCCCGAACCATTTATTTTGCTCGCTACGCAAAATCCAATTGAATTTGAAGGTACATACACATTACCCGAAGCACAGCTAGATCGATTTATGCTGAAGCTCCGTCTTGGTTATCCATTGCCACAAGATGAACAGAAAATGATTCAACATACAAAGCGCATTCATCCTGCTGATCATTTAGAGCCATTAATGGATATTGAACAGCTTATAGCGATTCGTGAATTAGTGCAGCAGGTGCATCTAGATGATATTGTTGCCCAATATATGATCAAACTTATTGGTACGACAAGAAATCATCCTTATTTGATGCTTGGAGCAAGTCCAAGAGCTTCCATTTCTTTTGCAAAAGCAGTGAAAGCTAGAGCATTTCTAAATCAACGAAATTATGTAATTCCCGATGACATCAAGCTATTATTTTCTCATATTATTGGTCACCGCGTGTTATTAAGTATGGAAGCACGCCTACAAGGGGTCAATGTTAATCAAGTGCTTGAGCAAATACTGGCTACTGTTGATGTACCACTTTTTGTCCAAAGATAGGGGGCAATAAGATGAATAATAAACGCAACTGGATTGGTTTAATCGTGCTCTATTTATGTAGTCTGTTCTATTTTTTATTTCAAGGTGGAAAAACTTCACTTATGCTGTTTGGCATATTGAATATATTGCTGCTCTATTTGTCCATTGGTTATTGGAGTGGGATTCGAAATGTTCAAGGATACCGCATTATCGGCTATGAAGGACATCATCGACAACAGACGCAGGTTGTGGCAGGTCATTCCTTACAAATTACATTTAGCGCCCAATTCCCTCGTTTCATGCTTACGCCTTATGTGCTAGTAAGAGAATGCTTAATTCGACATGATGGTACGAAGCAACTGTATGAAGGGACGATGGTTCCAAGCTTTCGCAAGGAAAGTCAGTGGCAATATAGTATTCCTCATTTGAAACGGGGACAATATTCATTTGCTTCAACGACATGTTTAAGCTACGATGCATTCGGATTAAAATCACATGGTAGAGAAATTCAGATTGACAGCACGATTCAAGTATTTCCACAAACATTATCAGCGAAGCAATGGACAGAATTACTTCGTGCTCATCATGGCATCTATTCATCTAATACATTTTCTAAATATGCGAAGGAATCTACTGGACAAAATGGTGTCCGAGAATATATGCATGGTGATCGATTAAGTAAAATTCATTGGAGTGCCACCGCTCGCACGGGTTCATGGAAATCAAAAGATTTTGAGCGAGAAGCGATGAAAAAATCAGTTGTCGTATTAGATCGTTATGTACCAGCACTCTTATCTAATGAACGGGAGCGATTGCAGCAACGATTTGAAATTTCGGTCTCTACGGTTGCTTCCATATTAGAGTACAGTATGAAGAGTGATTCGGCTATTGGTTTATTGTCGGTAGGAGACAATCACTTCTATAGTAGTCCTCGCACTGGAATGACTCATCATGTTGGGATGATGAATCATCTGATGACAGTAGATGGGGATGCATCGAAACCACTTAGTCAGTTACTACATACTCAGATGAGAGATTTGCAAGATAATCATGTACTGTTTATCGTTACATTCGAATTAAGTACAGCGTTATTAGCTACACTGAAACAAATTCGTTCTGATTGTACGTTGTTCTATATTGCAAGTTATACTACGGCAACAGAACAAGCAGAGGCGATTGCGGCGATACGAGCTTTTCACATAGAAGGATATCGAGTTATTGAAATGGATGAATCGGAGCAAAGATTTGAAAGCTTAGAAGGAAGTGGAGCGTGATGAATGTGAAGGGTCATTATGAATGGCTACAACGTCTGACTCCGCTACTCGTTGCGATTATGATTACGAATGTGCTTACTGTTTTTCTAGGGTTTTGGTGGGAGGATACCTACGGTATTATATGGCTATCACTAGCATTAATTAGTTTTATACACTTTTTTGGGAGGTTAAGATTACCGAGATTCCTGCTGTATGTACTGGATCTCGTAGTAATAATTATGATCACGATGCTCATTACGAGGCATCGTTATGTACCGATTATAGAAGATATAACGCTATTTCCACGTATTTGGCATTATTTGCAAAGTCTACATCCATTTATTGGAATTGTACTAGCTGTTGTTGTTGCTCAACTGATCTTGAGTAGCTGGATCATTACAAAAAAACGACTGTATATATTTTTTTCGTTTTCGCTGTTAATTTTATGTGTGAAAGATTCATTCTCCCCCTTAAAATTATGGCCGCATATTGTCGTTATCATTGTATTGTTTCTTATATGGCATACATTACTACATTTTCAGCATTTACAGCAGAAAAACTCGAATAGCTTCACACTATTATTACACCGCCCATTAGCAATTATTGTACCGATAGTTACCGTCATCGGAATGTTACTTGTCATTGGGATGAATTTGCCTGCAAAACCACCATTATTAGAAGATCCTTATGCGCTTTGGAAGCAATCGCGCGGTGAAAAAGTAGAGATTGGCAATGGTTTGGGTAATCGTAATAACAGAAGTACGAGTATGGATAGCTCGCCATTAACTTCGATGACGTCAGGCTACAGTAGAACAGATAAAGAACTTGGTGGTAGCTTTGAATTTGATTATTCTCCAGTAATGACCGTTAAGACGACTCATAAAAGCTACTGGCGAGGTGAGTCTCGTTATTATTACGATGGTACAGGCTGGTACGACATGACCTATCTGTCAGAGAGCGATGGTATGACGGAAATTATCCGGATTGATGAAGAGTTTATCGCTGAGGAACGTCCGCTTGCGCAAACAGTTACCGTAGAGCAACAATATAACTTTGCTAGGCAGGTTCCACTGCCTGTATTATTTGCTGCAGGTCAAGCTACAAAGATATTAGAAATTATATATAAAGATACAGTAAATCTTACCGAACAATTAACTGATGTAACGGAAATTACGACGGTCGGGTCGGGAGAGTTACTTAAGGGGCTATTATGGCAGCCATACGATTGGCGTATTGAGCAATATGGAGATGGTACTGTAGCGTCAACTATTGCTACTTATGAGGTAGATTCGGAAGTTATTGTCATTGACCATAAAGCATTAACGGAAGCGACGGCCAAGATAGCTGATGAGCGAGCGATGCAAGCCTATACTTCTATCCCAGAATTAATTCCTGAGCGAGTTAAGCAATTAGCTGAAGACGTGACGGCGACAGCGAATAATGATTACGAGAAGGTATTGCTGCTTGAGCAGCATCTGAAATCATCGTACAACTATACGAATACGCCAGATGAGACGAAATTGACTGGGTTAAGCTCTGACTTTGTAGATCAATTTTTATTTGAAATACAGGAAGGGTATTGCGACTACTTTTCGACGGCAATGGTTATGATGGCTCGCACATTAGATATTCCTGCGCGCTGGGTTAAAGGCTTCTCCTCAGGAATAAGCGATCAAGCAATACCGAATTATGAACAGCTAGCTAGTTCGCAATATATGAAAAATTCAGATACATCAGGTACTTATACGGTTCGTAATGCTGATGCACATTCATGGGTAGAGGTTTATTTCGAGGGCTATGGCTGGATTGCCTTTGAACCTACACCTGGCTTTGCTTTTCCATATACTTATGTAGATGATGAGATTAATCCGCTAGATAATGTACTTGTTCCAACTCCGGCACCATTACTTTCAGACGATGTCGCTTCGCCACAAAATGGTAATACTAGTAGATTGCTTGCATGGATCGGTTATGTGTTGTTGGCACTTACAGCGACTATAGCGATTATATTGGCTGTGAAATATCGAGTAGAGTTCATTGCATTCATGAACAGCATTCGATATCGGAAGTATTCGATAAACGAAAGAATTATTGTGGAAACGACAAGTTTCTTCGCTTACTGCTATAGAAATGGATTAGACAAAGCTAGTAATAGTACACTTCGCGAAACAGTAGCAAGCTGGAACTTTGGATCAGCAACTTGGCGTAATGATTTACAGCAATTACTACAATATTATGAACGAGCCCATTATAGTGGTGAGCTAATGGGCGGAAAGCAGTTATCTGAAGTGCAAAGTCTCGTGAAACAATTAAAAAATAATATGAAATATTGAAATTTTAGTAGTCATTTCACTATATTTCTTCTATTATAATAGAAGCAGTAACAAATGAATGCTGACTTTTGCACCCGTCCGCAAGTTTTTCCTTGCGGGCGGGGTTTTGTTTTGCAACAAAATGACGTTGTATGTTATAGTTTCGTAATAAAGCATGAAGCAGGAGGAGTAGGTTTAGTGATTGAATTATTTCTACCTAAAATGAAGGTACAATCGATATATGATATTCCTTTGGATCTGCTCTACGAACAAGGGATTAGAGGGATAGTTACTGATCTAGATAACACTTTAGTTGGAGCGAAGTCTCCACAAGCAACGAAAGAGCTTGTTAGTTGGCTTGCGGCAGTAGCTGCTAAAGGTTTCGAGGTTGTAATTGTATCCAATAATAATGATAGTCGTGTCGGTACATTTGCTGCCCCATTGCAGCTTCCCTATATTCATGCAGCGAGAAAACCAGCGCAACGCGCGTTTGTTAAAGCATTAAACCTATTAAAACTAGAGCCAGCTCAAACGTTAATGATTGGTGATCAGATGATGACAGATGTGTTCGGTGGAAATCGGATGGGGATGCATACGGTACTCGTTGCACCAATTGCGCCCCTTGAAGAAGGCGTCATGACGAAAGTGAATCGCCGGCTTGAACGAATTGTTATCTCGAAATTACGCAAACGTAGATTGTGGCATGAGGAGGAAATAAACTAGTGAGTCAAAAAAGTAATAAGCATGAGTCTGATGGTCGAATTCATTGTGCTGGTTGTGGTGTAGCTATACAATCAGAAAATAAAGAATTAATCGGGTTTGTTCCGGCATCAGCAATAGAGAAGCAACCAATTATTTGTCAGCGTTGTTTCCGCATTAAAAACTATAATGAAGCATCATCGGTAGCACTTGATCAAGATGAATTTTTACGTCTATTAAGCGGTATTGGCGATACAAATTCATTAGTTGTGCATATCGTTGATATTTTTGATTTTGAAGGTAGCTTAATTTCTGGATTACAACGGTTTGTTGGCAATAATGAAGTGTTGTTAGTTGTTAACAAAATTGATCTTCTGCCTAAAGTGATGAATATGAATCGTATTCGTAACTGGGTGCAACAGCAAGCAAAGCAACAAGGACTACGTACGGTAGACGTTGTACTGTGTAGTGCGAAGCGTAATATCGGATTTGAACGCGTTATTGAAGAAATTGAAAATTATCGCAATGGGCGAGATGTCTACGTTGTTGGTGCAACGAATGTAGGTAAGTCTACGCTTATTAATCGTCTAATTTCCGATTATAGTGATCTGACTCAAGAATTGACGACTTCTCGTTATCCAGGTACAACGCTTGATGCTGTTCGAATTCCGTTAGATGATGGTCATGCGATCGTTGATACGCCAGGAATTGTATATGCTAGTCGGATAACTGAAATCGTTCCGCGTAGCTTCTTAGGAACGTTATTACCGGACAAGCCGATCAAGCCGCTTGTGTATCAATTGAATGAAGGACAAACTTTGTTCATGGGCAGTATTGTTCGTTTTGACTTTGTGGAGGGTGAGCGTCAATCATTTACTTTCTATATATCTAATGCCCTTAACATTCATCGTACTAAGCTGGAGCGTGCTGATGAATTATATGAACAACATCAAGGTGAATTGCTAGGTGGTCCAAGTCGAGAGGAACTCGCTGACATTCCGGCATGGACAAGACATACTTTACGTGTTAAACGCGGACAGTATAATGATGTCTATATTTCTGGGTTAGGCTGGATTCAAGCTAATAGCGATAGCGGTGCGTTACTTGATATTTATGCTCCCAAAGGAATAAAAGTGATTTTACGTGATTCAATGATCTAGCAGTAACAGATGCAGATGAGGTGATCGTTATGGACGTTGTACAACAATTATTGCAATGGCAGCAGGCTCATAGCAGTAAGGCGTTATATTGTGTAATCGGTGATCCTATAAAGCAATCGAAGTCTCCGCTCATGCTCAATCGAGCATTTGAAGAATGTTCGATTGATGCCACTTATGGTGCATTTCAAGTAGCACCAGACCAATTGCCTCAATTCGTACAGGCTGTGCGAGAGCTTGGTATATTAGGTATGAATGTAACGATCCCGCACAAGCTACATGTGATGGAATTGATCGATGAGATCGATGCCGATGCGTTGAACTTAGGTGCTGTTAATACCGTTGTTAATCGCAATGGTCGATTGATCGGTTATAACACCGATGGAATCGGCTATGTTCGATCGTTGAAGGAAGAAGCAGTAGCTAATATTACAAATAAGAAGATTGTTGTAGTTGGAGCGGGCGGTGCAGCCAGAGGTATTATATATGCACTACTTCAAGAAAATCCTTCATCTATATATGTTATCAATCGTACCGTTGCAAAAGCGGAGGAATTAGTCGCTTCATTGCAAAGCACTGTGCCGTTGCTAGCAGCTGGACAAGCTGAGCTGGAACAGTTATGCAATGATGCAGATATTGTAATTAATACGACGTCTGTTGGCATGTATCCGCATCCTGATGAAACGCCCATTGCAGGACAATGGATGAAGTCAGGAGCAGTAGCGAGCGATCTTATTTATAACCCGTTGAAAACTCAATTTCTTCACGAAGCGGAGCAGCATGGCTGTATCGCTCATGGTGGTTTAGGTATGTTCATTTATCAAGGTGCATTTGCATTTGAATATTGGACGGGTCAGGTAGCGCCAGTTGAAGCGATGAGAGAAGAAGTACTAGCTGTACTACAGTAGGGGTAGTTCAAAATCGCTGACTGTGATCACGACGTAACGCGCTGTAGCTTAGTCGGCGTCGAATATGCCCTCCATCGAAAGCCTGCATTTTGAATATTTACAATACGAAAGAGGTTATTATTTATGTTAACAGGAAAACAAAAGCGTCATTTGCGTTCATTAGCGCATCATCTAACTCCAATCTTCCAAATCGGTAAAGGTGGAACGAATGAAAATCTTGTTCGCCATATTGAAGAAGCGATTGAAAAGAGAGAGTTAATTAAAATCTCAGTATTGAATAACTGTGATGATGATGCCAAAGAAATCGGTCAAGAGATTTCAGCAGCTTCAGGTACTGAACTAGTACAAGTTATCGGTAAAACGATAGTGCTATACAAGGAATCGGTTGATTACAAAACAATTGTTCTTCCAAGATAGTGATATTACGATAACAAAGTGATCGGAGGTGGCATAATGCGTAAAGTTGGCATAATGGGTGGGACATTTGACCCCATTCATAATGGTCATCTGATTGCAGCAAGCTCAGCTATTGAAGCGGCGTCCTTAGATGAAGTATGGTTTATCCCTACTGCCACTCCTCCATTAAAGCCGAATGCCCCGATTGCAACAGCGGAGCAACGTTTACAGATGGTTCAGTTAGCTATTACAGGCCAAGCGGCTTTCCGCGCACTAGATATTGAGTTAAGCCGTAGTGGCGTTAGTTACTCATTCGATACAGTAACTAGATTAATGAGTCAGTATCCTCAGCATCAGTTTAGCTATATTATTGGTTCTGACCGTATTCATGATTTGCCGACATGGCATCGAGCAGAAGAACTAAGATCATTAATTTCATTTATTGGTCTTAATCGACCTTCTGATCCGTTGCAACTTGACTTACTTTCTAGTGAGTGGAGAAGTAAACTAACGATTGCAGCTATGCCGCTTATCGGTATATCATCTACAGAGCTCCGTTTGCGTGCGCAGCAGGGATTATCTTTGCAGTATTATGTCCCCGATTCCGTTGCGCAGTATATAAGGGGGAATCGAATTTATGAATAGAGCACAGATTATCGAGTCTGTGAGTGTACAAATGCCAGAACGCCGTTGGATTCATACACAAGGTGTGATGAGTACTGCGATTGAGCTAGCTGAGCGTTACGGTGAAAACCCAGAACGAGCAGAATTAGCCGCGATTATCCATGACGTTGCAAAATATTGGCCCGTCGCAGAGCAAGCTGCTTATATTAAGCAATACTCGCTCGATGAGCAAGTGTTACTATATAATAAGGAATTATGGCATGCTGAAGTAGGGGCATCTGTTGCCAAAGAACAGTATGGGGTGCATGATAGCGAGATATGTGATGCGATCCGTTATCACACTTCTGGTAGAGCTAATATGACTCTAATAGAGAAAATTGTTTGGCTTGCCGATTATATTGAGCCAAATCGTGATTTTCCAGGTGTTAATGAAGCGCGTGAGCTGGCTATGGCGAGCTTGGAAAGAGCGATCTTATTCGGCCTTGATCAAACGATCGTATTTCTAATTGAAAAAGGGAAAATAGTCTACCCTGTCACTATAGAAGCGAGAAATAGTATCGTACAACAATTGAACATGAAATAAATATTACGCAAAAGCTATTCAAAAATGATATGTAAAATTTGGTTTATGCTTCCGAAGCGATTTTTTATTGCTAGGAAGTTATTCGAAGCAGTTATGAAAAATATTAGGAGGGTTATAATGAAGGGACAAGATCTAGTAAAACAATTATTAACAGCAGTGGTAGATGCAGCAGAGGACAAGAAAGCACATGATCTAATTACTTTAGATTTGAATGGTTTGTCATTAGTGGCCGATTATTTCGTTATTTGTACTGGTAACTCAGATACTCAAGTATTGGCAATTTCAACTGAAATCCGTAAAATGGCGGCCAAGGAAGGTTATACGATCCGTGGTATAGAAGGTGAAAATACAGCGCGTTGGGTATTAATTGATATTGGAGATGTTGTTGTACACATTTTCCATCGTGAAGAAAGAGAGTATTACAACATCGAGAAAATTTGGTCCGATGCGAAGGTTGTGGAATCTGTATGAGTTATGTAGCAGGAACGACTGAGCGATTACAGATTTCTCGTGAAGTTTCTCCTTATGGTTATTTTCTAAACAATGGTGAAGAGGATGTATTGCTGCCCTATACGGAACTAGTAGGATCTAAGCCACATGTTGGTGATGAGATTGAAGTGTTCATCTTCTTCGATTCAGAAGATCGTATTTGCGCGACAATGAACAAACCATTCATCTCATTTGGAGAAATGGCTCGATTGGTTGTAGCTGATGTCCATCCAAGACTAGGTTGTTTTCTAGAGATGGGCTTAGGACGTCAACTATTGCTACCACTAAGTGAATTACCGGAAATGATCGAGTATCGTCCTATTGTTGGTGACGAAGTATTCGTATTCATGACTCATGATAAGAGCGGCCGACAAATTGCGAAGCTTGCGCAAGAGCCAGAGCTTGCTCCACTTACGTTTCCGGCTCCGGCAGCTTGGAGAAATCAGTGGGTTGAAGGTTGGGTTACGAAAAGCTTACAAATGGGTTCCTTCGTTGTTATTGATGGTGGCGTGGTAGGGTTCGGAGCATACGGACTAATCCCGAGCACCGATCGTATCGAAAGCTTGCGTCTAGGTCAACGTGTCAAAGCACGTGTAACGTTTGTTCGAGAAGATGGACGCGTCAATTTATCGATGACACAGCAGAAGGAATTTGGTCGTGTTGAAGATGCTGATCGGATATTAGCATTTCTTAAAGAACGTCCAAGTGGCGGTATGCCGTATTCTGATGCGACGGAAGCAGAATTGATTCGCAGTCGCTTTGGTGTGAGCAAGGGCGCTTTCAAGCGTGCATTAGGCAAACTTATGCGTGAAGGTATCGTTGTGCAGCAAGGTAGCTGGACGTATCTCACGGAAAATGCGCCAAAGTCGCAACCTGAAAGCACGGATGAGGTTGAACAATAATGATCGAAGCATACGGTCAATTTGCTACTGTATACGATCGACTTATGGCAGATATGCCCTATGAAGAATGGATCGCTTTCGCTGAAGCCGTATGGCAGGAACACGGGCAGCCGCAAAAAGTGGTGGATCTTGGATGTGGTACCGGTAGCATTGCGATTCCGTTAGCGTTACAGGGGTATAAGGTTGTAGGTATTGATCTATCGAGTGATATGCTAGCTGTTGCCCAGCAGAAGTGGGTACAACAAGGCGCGACGAGTGGTGATCTTACATTGCTTGAGCAAAATATGTGTCAGTGGGAAATTTCAGAACAAGTAGACTCGGTCATCTCTTTCTGTGATTGCTTGAACTACATTGTCGATGAAGATGATCTACTAGCCACATTATCAGCTACGTATGAACAATTGAAGCCAGGCGGAAGCTTTATATTCGATGTTCATCCGATTACGCGCTTTGAGCAATATGCGGCGGATCAGCCATTTGTTTATGATGAGAACGGAATCTCTTACATGTGGAGTAGTGAATATGATGAGGATGAACATATTATTGAACATTTTCTCTCCATATTTGTTCAGGAGCCCGATGGTCGCTATAGCAGAATTGATGAGGAACATGTCCAACGAGCATATAGCTCTAAGTGGTTAGAAGGGGCATTGCGCTCAGTCGGCTTTACTCATATACATTTGTATAGTGATTTCCAGTTGAAGGCTGCTGACGACGATACAACTCGTTTGTTCTTCGTGGCTATAAAATAAATGTTTTTGGCCCTTCATTTGAACTAACATCAAATGAAGGGCCAAATTGCCTACATTGTAACGAAACCCAGCAACGTGTACGGTATGAGTACACGAGCGGTCAAAAGCACGAGGTTATTCAGCACGAAGCTTCCAATGAAGGTTCAAGAAGCGGGCTTTACACGAAGCTTTCAATAGTGGCCCCGAACCAAGCTACAAAGCAATACCCAGCAACGTGTACGGTACGAGTACACGAGCGGTCAAAAGCACGAGGTTATTCAGCACGAAGCTTCCAATGAAGGTCCAAGAAGCGGGCTTTCAGAACCGAGAAGATGGAGTAAATTTTTGAAAAGCGGAAGCGCGAGTGTACGTTATTGGTACATGCGAACCGTATTTTCGGAAATTGGCTTCTTATTCGACGTCGAGTAACCTTCGAAGCAATCCCATCGTTATCAAAGTCCGCTTTTGAAGCACCCTCTACTATTCTCTGAGTGCGTCAGTCAATTTACTGTGCATACTAGATATAGTGTTACCCTTTTGGGCGATTGATGTACGTAATTTATGCAAATTAAGCTTTAACTGCTCATTTTCTGCCGCAAGCTGTTCGATGTAGTTTTTCAATTCAACATCTTGTATATGACTTACTTGGCATAAATGTGCAAGTCTGTTAAGAGCTTCTTTGGTTGATAATATAGCTTTCATAAGCGCCTCCAAAACGATCTATAAAATGTCACTATCACATCATAACGTGATCTGATAAAATAGTCGAGCGGCGAAATCTCAAGCCCCTATTGGGACGAGCGTTATGAAAATATTTTCATAGCCAAAATTGCAAAGAATATGACGAAATCGCATTGACTCCACCTATATATTGAGGTATGATTCTATTCATCGACTATATCTAGTTGTGGGTATAGCAATCTAGCAGTTAAACTGCGGACACCAAGGTTCTGACTACAAGCGCATCTGCCTGTCACGTATAGGGGGTAGAGCGCTTTTTGATTGGAATAAATGGTATGAGGAGAGAGTGGAAAATGTTAGTTGTATATGATTCTAAGACAGGCAATGTCAAACGCTTTGTGAAAAAATTAAATATGCCAGTCGTCTCTATTGATGAGATGCCCAAGGTGGACGAGCCGTACGTTCTTATTACATATACAACGGGCTTTGGACAAGTCCCTCAGAAGGTCAATGATTTTTTGCAAGAGAACCACAACATGTTGAGAGGCGTCTCAGCAAGTGGTAACCGTAACTGGGGCACTGGCTTCGCAAAAAGTGCTGATACAATATCAGAGACGTACCATGTACCGGTCATTTCTAAGTTCGAACTTTCTGGCACAAATAAAGACACGCTACAATTCATGGAAAGGGTGCAAACCATTGAAACATATTGAACTGAATAATGAGCTCCTACAACGCGGAGCAGACGGTTTCTACCAGTTAGAAAAAGATAAAGAAGCAGTTGCTGCATTTATGGCTGAAGTTGACGAAAAAAGTGTGAAATTTGCTTCTTTGCATGATAAATTGAACTATCTTATCGAGAATGATTTCTATGACAACGTATATGACAAATATACATATGATCAAGTGAAATCAATCTTTGATCTTACTGAAGCTGCAAAATTTGAATTCCAATCCTATATGGCTGCTTCGAAATTTTATAAAGACTATGCGATGAAAACAAATGACAAGGCACAATATCTTGAGGCGTACCATGAGCGTGTTTCGATCGTAGCTTTGCATCTTGGCGAAGGCGACATCGAAAGAGCGACTCGTATTGCACAAGCAATGATTGATCAACGTCTACAACCTGCGACTCCAACATTCCTTAATGCTGGTAAAAGTCGTCGTGGTGAGATGGTATCATGCTTCTTGCTTGAAATGGATGATTCCTTGAACTCTATTAACTATGTGCTTGGCACATGTATGCAACTTTCCAAAATCGGTGGTGGTGTTGCTGTTAACCTATCCAAGCTACGTGGTCGTGGTGAACCGATTAAAGGTGTAGAAGGCGCAGCAAAAGGGGTTATGCCTGTTCTGAAGCTAATGGAGGATGCATTCTCTTATGCGGATCAGATGGGTCAACGTAAAGGTTCTGGTGCTGGATATTATAATATTTTCGGTTGGGACGTTATCGAATTCCTAGATAGCAAAAAGATTAATGCTGACGAGAAATCTCGCATCAAAACATTATCAATCGGTCTTATTATTCCTAACAAATTCTATGAATTAGCAGCACAAAGCAAACCACTACATGTATTCGGACCATATTCCGTATACAAAGAGTACGGTCAACATCTTGATGATATCGATATAGATGCTATGTATGACGAGTTGCTTGCTAATGACAACGTGAAGAAAAAAGTAGTCATGAGTGCACGTGATATGCTTACAAAAATTGCTTCGATTCAACTTGAATCTGGATATCCATACATTATGAACAAGAGCAATGCTAACAAATGGCATGCTTTGAAAGACATTGGTTCTGTAAAAATGTCTAATCTATGTACTGAGATTTTCCAATTGCAAGAAACTTCGGAAATTAACGACTATGGATATGAAGATATCATTCGTCGCGATATAAGTTGTAACCTTGCTTCCTTGAACATTGTAAATGTGATGGAACGCAAAGAAATTAAAGATTCTGTACACGTTGGTATCGAAGCGTTAACTACAGTAAGTGATCTTTCGCAAATCGATAACGCACCTGGCGTTCGTAAAGCGAATGAAGAGCTTCACTCCGTTGGTCTGGGCGCAATGAACCTTAACGGCTACCTTGCGAAAAATAAGATCTCTTATGAAAGTCCAGAAGCTCGTGAATTTGCAGGCGTATTTTTCATGATGATGAATTTCTATTCCATTGAGAAAAGTATGGAAATTGCCAAAGAACGTAAAGCAACATTCAAAGATTTTGATCGTTCTGAATATGCAAAAGGTACTTATTTCGATCGCTATGTTGAAACGGATTTCCGCCCTCAACTAGCACGTGTACAAGAGCTATTCGATGGTATGCATATCCCAGGTCCTGCTGATTGGGCAGAGCTTAAAGGTAAAGTACAAGAGCATGGACTATTCCACGCTTACCGTCTAGCGATTGCACCGACTCAAAGTATTTCTTATATTCAAAATGCAACGTCAAGTGTAATGCCGATTGTTGAACATATTGAAACTCGTACGTATGCGAACTCAACAACATATTACCCAATGCCGTATTTAGCAAATGATAACTTCTTCTTCTATAAATCTGCTTACAATATCGATCAGTTCAAATTGATTGATCTTATCGCAGAACTAGGACAGCATATTGACCAAGGCGTATCTACTGTACTCCATGTTAATAGTAATGTTACGACACGTGAACTTTCTCGTTTCTACATTTATGCTGCACAAAAAGGATTGAAATCCTTGTACTATACAAGAACAAAACGACTAACTATCGAGGAATGTACAAGCTGCGCCGTATAAAGCGCAGTTGTATTTCATCATAATGTGAAGGAGTATACTGAACATGAAAGCAGTAAACTGGAACCGTCCTGACGACGATTTTACTCAAACGTTCTGGCAACAAAATGTTATGCAATTCTGGACGGATGAAGAGATTCCTTTATCAGATGATAAAATGGATTGGGAATTAATGACGCTAGATGAGCGTTCTTTATATAAGCAAGTGCTTGGTGGATTGACGCTACTTGATACCGTTCAAGGCGGTATTGGCATGCCGAAAATTTTGGAGCATGTAGAAGGCTTACAACGTAAAGCAGTACTTGGATTTATGGGAATGATGGAGCAAATTCATGCGAAATCATATAGTAGTATTTTCACGACACTAGCTTCTACTGAGGAAATTGATGAGATTTTCAAATGGATAGAAACGAATCCTCAGCTGCAGAAGAAAGCTGGAATTATTGCGGATTGGTATAATGGTATTGAGAACGATCGTGATCTTTATCGAGCGATGGCAGCTTCCGTTCTACTGGAGAGCTACTTGTTCTACAGTGGCTTCTTCTATCCTCTATATCTAGCTGGACAAGGCAGAATGACAAGTAGTGGTGAGGTTATTGACTTAATCTTACGTGATGAAAGTATTCATGGCCTATACATCGGTGTTCTTGCGCAAGAAATCGCTGCGACATTCTCACAAGAAGAGCAAGACAAGCTTGCACAGGAAGTGCTTGATCTATTGTTGGAGCTATATGATAATGAAGTCGTCTATACGGATTCATTATATTCCACACTTGGATTACAAGAAGAAGTTAAAGCCTATGTTCGTTATAATGCGAATAAAGCATTAATGAATCTTGGTTTGGAGCCTTATTTTGAAGAAGAGCCAATTAATCCAATCGTATTTAATGGGATTAGTACGCATACAAAGCAGCATGATTTCTTCTCCAAAAAAGGGAATGGTTATGTTCGTACATTGAATATAGAGCCATTAACGGATGATGACTTTGTATTTAACTTCTAATTATTGTATATGATAACTAGATTATAAGTCGTAATAAGTATATAATAGGCAAAAAGAAACTCGCTCTCGTAGACTTATACGAGGGCGTTTTTTGCCACGATGGAGGTATAGGTGATGAAGGTAATAGAGGTCAATGAGCTAATTAATCAGTTTTCTTTGGAAGTGATCGCTGGTGCTAATGAACTGCATCGCCCAATTACGAAAGCACGAGCATATCGACCAGGGCTTGAATTTGTTGGTTATTTTGAATTTTTCCCACAAAAGCATATTCAAATATTAGGACGTAAAGAAATTACATATTTACATGGGTTAACCGAGGACGAGCGCAATCATCATATTGGTAATATTGTTAAATACCATCCACCGTGCTTTATCGTTACAGCAGGTCAAGATGGCTTGAAATATTTGAAGAAATATTGTGATGAAGAAGGCATTCCTTTACTTCGCACAAGCGATGATTCGGCTTCATTTATTGGGAAATTAGATCATTATTTGTTGAAGCAATTAGCACCAGAGCAATCGATACACGGCATATGTATGAATGTATCTGGAATTGGAATTATTATTCGTGGTAAATCAGGCATCGGAAAAAGTGAAACGGCCCATACATTAATTCGTCGTGGGCATCGCCTTGTAGCAGATGATATTATTGTATTGAAAAAACTTAGCCAACAGACACTGCTAGGTTCGCACAATGAGAAGACAAAAGAATTTCTGGCACTTCGCAGTGTAGGATTAGTCAATGTTGTGCGCTTATATGGTCGTAAGGCATTCCAAGATGAGACAAGAATTTCACTTGATATTGAATTGACGCGTTGGCGAGAAAATGATCTTAATAATGATCTTGATCTCGAGCCAACCTTTGTAGAGTATATGGGAGTGAAAATTCCACATTTAGAAATTCAATTACAGCCTGGACGGGATGTTGCGGGATTAATCGAGGCAGCTGCGAACAATTGGTACTTGAAGCAGCAAGGCTATAATGCAATGGAAGACTTTATGAAAAGACTAGAAAGTGAATAGCTATCCTTCATGAACGATGTATGCTACAATATTGACCGAGACTAGCTTTATCATATAGATCTTGGTGTTCGGCTAACGCTTCCGAAGTACTTTTCATCTACTCGGAAGTTATATTAGGAAGTTGATGAAAAGTTTTAGGAGGAGTATAACATGGATACTTGCTCAATTGTTAATAAATCAACGCTGCATCTTGTTGGAGTTCCTTATTGTGGACCATATTCATCTTTTCCGGATGAAGCGATTCGCCTGCAGACCGATTTTCTTGCAAGAAAGCATGAACTGAATCATGTTATACAGTCAAATGTGATGTATTGTCCGTACTTTGGTAACGAGGCATATGCTACATATTGGGCTTGTTTTGAATCCCAGTACAGTGAAGATCCCTTGCCACCAGGCATGGTTGCGATTACGATACCTATGCATCGTTATGCTTCAGTTAGTAGTTCATCGCAACGGATGGGCGAAGGCTATGAAATGCTCAAAGCATGGATGGGGGAGCATGGCTATAAGAAGCTAGATCAGGCAGTCTCATTAGAGATTTACTATCTAGAAGGTCAGCATTGGGAAGAGGAAATTGTTGATATTCTTATACCGATCGAGGATGAAGCGTAATATCGAGTAATAGTAATGATAAGGAGTTGCTAGAGATGAGCATTCCATATGCGATGATTAATGCGTACGGAGATGGACCATTCACAGGTAACCCTGCGGCAGTGCTTGTCATAGAACAAGATCAATTAACAGATCCACAACTACAGCAGATTGCTACAGAAATGAACGTTTCAGAAACGGCATTTATATATAGAAGTGAAAAGCGTAATCACTTTCAACTGAGATGGTTTACGCCGCAGGTTGAAGTGGATTTATGTGGTCACGCTACGCTTGCATCAGCATACTATGTGTATCATTTGGGTATTGTACCAACAGATGTAACAATCCACTTTCATACATTAAGTGGGGAGCTTGTTATTAGCCAGCACAATGGAGTTCTGAGGATGAGGCTGCCACAGGAGAGACCTGTAGCTTGCATGGCACCATCGGATCTCATTACCGCATTAGGTGTAATTCCGCGAGTAGTCAGTAAAAATCGTATGGATTATATCGTGGAGCTAGCAGATGAGCAAGATGTTCGTGAATTACAAGTAGAGTTATCATTGATTGCTGGATTAGACGCACGAGGTCTTGTTGTAACTAGTCGTGCAACGGATCCAGCATACGATATTGTATGCCGTACGTTTTATCCGCGTATTGGAATTGACGAAGATCCAGTCACTGGATCAGCGTTTTGTGCGCTGGCTCCATATTGGCAAAAGAGATTGCGAAGCAGCTTATTACTGAAAGTAAAGCAGCTATCGTCACGTGGTGGATATGCAACGCTCCAGCTTGAAGGCGATTATGTTATTCAAGAGGGGAATTGTTATATATGGTCTGTAGGTAGTCTCCATATATAGAATTGAAAAGGGCATCTCAAGACTCAATTGGGTCTTGAGATGCCCTTTGACTGTAACATCTTCAATCCTATTTAACGTCCTCTGATGGGATTCCGTTAAACAAATGTTAAATTTAAACCTATATTGTCAAGTTGGTTTCCCCACTCCAATCGGTTTAGATTATGCATCGTCGTAATAAACTGCTTGTAAATATTGTGTGGGGAATGCTAGCGCTAGGGATTGTGGTTAATCTGTTGACGGGAGCTGGAAGTGATTCCAACATAGTGCTGGCGGCTGTAGCGACGTGCAATCGTTGATCGGACAGATGGAGCGAATAAATGAAAGTATCTTGTCTGCCGTGACGATTATGGACGAACTGAAAGAACAAAGTCGGCAGATTGGTGATATTGTAGCGACGATTCGTAATTTGTTCAGCCAGACGAACTTACTTGCACTTAATGCTGCTATCGAGGCGGCGCGCGCAGGAGAATACGGACGAGGATTTGCTGTTGTTGCAAGTGAGATGCGCAAGCTAGCAGAGACATCGGGACAGTCCACGGAAGAAGTTAGTCTGATCCTTGAGTCTATTCAAGATAAGACCAATGAAGCTGCTGCACAGTATCTTCTTGCCCCGTTTCAACATATAGTACGTACCAACTCATAAATTCACCTTTTTTCAATATAATATTGAGAAAATAACATTCGGAAAAAGTACTATGCTTACTAAATCATTCTATGTTTTAAGTGATACAGATAAAAAGTACATATATTTATTAAATGACCTTCTACAATACATTTATACCTATTTAATCAAAATTCTATTATATAATTAATATACCTAGAAGATGACTTGGCGTCAAATCGAGAGATGAACTCCTGGCATGGATGCTGTTCGTAGAATTAGAGAGGAGTGTACACGAAACGGAGATTTTCACTAAATGTCACAAAATATTTTTTTTGGATGATACATGAGGAGGATGTGATAAAAAAAGTTATTTTTACATAAAAAATAGATATATATTGACATAAAGCGCCAATAAGGTATAATGGCAAAAGAAGGCAAACCAACTATTTTTCATGCTATATAGTAAAAAGTGTGAAAAGAGTATTGGAAGTATAATAAGAGACAAAGTTCCAAGAGAATCCAATCGTTGTTTCGGCACGTTGGTCACGATTTTGGAGTAAAATAGATATATTTAGAGCGCAAGTACTAGACATTAGTCAGTCATAATTTGCGCTTATTTCGCATGGACTTTTTTTAAGGGGCATTACATCTTTAACTGTTGTTATCCAATAGGAAAGTGACTAAAAAGGGGATTTTCCCCTTTTTTTCATATGTTAACATGTAGCGAGGTGCTCATGAATTGATGAAAACCTATGATCTTTATCTTCTTCGTGCGGGGCCCCCAACCTTGCATAACTATATTTATATTCTTGTTGACCGCGCCACACGGGAATGTGCAATTGTAGATCCGGCGTGGGATTTGCAGGCTATTCTTACAATGTTGAATAAAATCGGAGCTCGGCTAACGAAAATTTTACTCACCCATACCCATTATCATCATGTCAATCTCGTTGAGCGGCTTGTAGAGAAATATGGTGTTGATGTTTATTTATCTAACGAGGAGAAGCGGTATTACTCTTTTGATGCTCCGAATTTGAAGCTTCTTAATAACCAGGATGTGATTATGCTAGGTAGCACGGTGATTGAATGCTTGCTTACTCCGGGGCTTGCTGTGGAAGATATCGATTACCTCAATGCCCATGGTTCTTCCTCACCGCTTGGAGACGAGACGGAGTTGAGGGCGATTGAACAGTCTTTTGGTGATCATGCTTATCAATTAAGGATCAATGCCACCAAGGGACTTACCGGACATTGTCTGTACACTGCTGGTGTAGTTGAGGCGGTGGCTACCATCGTGCAAATGAATGAGCAATTTCATCATCCGAACCTTAACTTGCTGGAACCAATCGACTCACGTTTTCGTTTTTGTGGGGATAAGGCGGTACCTGCAGACATACATATTGCTATGAGCAACTCATTTGGCTTCGGTGGAATAAATTCAAGCGTCATCTTCAAGAGGATGAACTGCAACTAAGGTAAAGGAGAAACGGGTAAAATGCGAGTAGGTATTGAAGCGATGAATTTTTACGGTGGACCAGCCTTTATTGATGTCCGCAGCATATTTATAAAGAGAGGGCTTGATCTTTCTCGATTTGACAACCTGATGCTGGAGAAGAAAACCGTTGGTTTACCTTGCGAGGATGCGATAACGAATGCAGTAAATGCAGCCAAGCCGATAATTGATCAACTGACGGAGGAAGAACGAGCGATCGAATGTCTTATGCGGAGCCAACCCAGGCCCTTGGAGCTACAGCTATGCTGGTAAGTGATCGACCACATATTTTGGAGCTCGATTTCGGTGCCAGTGGTCAATACAGCTACGAGGTCATGGATACGTGTCGACCATTGCCCGATATTGAAACCGGCGATCCAGACTTGTCCCTGCTTTCTTATCTAGACTGCCTGGAAAATAGCTTTGCGGCATATACAGATCGGGTAGACGAGGCGCATTTTGTCCGCTCCTTCGATTATTTGGCGTTTCATACTCCCTTCCCAGGCATGGTAAAAGGTGGACATAGGAAGATGATGCGTCAGCTTTTACGAGCAAAGCCGGAAGAAATTGAATTTGATTTCAAGCAACGGTTAGAGCCGTCGCTCGCTTATTGCATGCAAGTAGGCAATGTCTATTCTGCAACGCTTTATTTGGCATTGTGCAGTCTGATCGACCATGCGAAGCTGGATGCCGTTCGTCGCGTTGGATTATTTTCCTACGGTTCGGGCTGCTCATCAGAGTTTTATAGCGGTACCATATCACCTCGCTCGAAGCAATTATTGGGTAAGATGAAGATTCAAGAAACCTTGTCCAGACGATACGAGCTGAGTATAGAGGAGTACGATTGTCTGTTAGATCTCAATAAGGAATGGATTTTCGGTGTCGATAATCGAGCGGTTGACCTTCGTTCGGTCTCTCATATTTACGATTACTTTTTTGGTGGAAGAGGGCTGCTTGTGTTGAAGCAGGTCAAGCAGTTCCACCGAGAATACGTCTGGAGCTAGCATGGAGATGACGTACAAAGAATTGCTGGTCCGCTCCTCTTTTGGAATGTTAACCGTTACCTTTAACAGGCCTGAAACAAGAAACAGTTTAACTCTATCCTTGCTGCAGGAGCTCAATGTACTGCTCGATTCCGCTGAAGGTGATGCAGCATGTCGCCTTATTGTTCTAGAGGGCAGTAATGGAATTTTCTGTAGCGGCATGGATTTTAAGGATGTACTGTCTGCAGGCGCCGAAGATCATATTAATCCGTTTACCGTACTTTATATGAAAACACTTGGGAGATTTCGAGAAACGTCAAAAATTATAATAGCCAAGGTAAACGGCGATGTCGTTGCAGGGGGTGTTGGATTAGTAGCCGCATCGGATCTCGCGATTGCGACACCGATGTCAAAATTCAGCTTGTCTGAAGCGCTATGGGGCTTACTACCTTCTATGGTACTGCCATATCTGATCCAACGAGTCGGTTATCAATTGGCCTATCGTATGACGCTGACCACCTTGCCGATTACTGCGCAAACCGCGTTAGGTGCAAGGCTTGTCGATGAGGTGCATGAAGCACCGGATGAGGCGATACGGCTACTGCGGCAGCGGCTGCTGCGAGTTGATGAGACAACTATCCGAAGAATGAAACATTATTTTAACAGGTTGAACGGGATCTCGGCAGAGACAGAGAGAGAGGCTATCTTGGAAACCTCGTCACTGCTTGCAGATGGGAAGATTCGTACGAATTTGGAGAACTATGTGAAATATGACAAATTCCCTTGGAACTGATGTCAAGAGGTTTCACTGGAGGTTGAACTGAATAAATGAAGAGGGTGTTCCCATGTTAAAGGTTGTAGAGTTGAAGAAGCGCTTTGGCAAACATGATGCTGTTCGCGGTGTGACGTTTGAAGTGGAGAAAGGAGAATCGTTCGGATTGTTGGGGCCGAACGGAGCTGGCAAGTCAACGACAATCTCGATGATTTGCGGCTTGATTCAAAGCGATAATGGCGATGTCCAGGTCGGGGGTATGTCGATTAAAGACAATAGGCAGCAAGCCAAGCAGAAGATTGGTATTGTGCCTCAGGATATCGCGCTTTATCCGACGATGTCAGCTCGCGAGAATTTGAACTTTTGGGGTAAGATGTACGGACTCTCTGGAAGCGATGCGAAGCGGCGGACGGAGGAAGTGTTAGAGATTGTTGGTTTGTCGGATCGGGCGAAAGAAAAAATAGAGACCTACTCAGGAGGTATGAAACGCCGAATCAATATTGGCGCTGCTCTAATGCACAGCCCGGAATTGTTAATTATGGACGAGCCTACCGTTGGAATTGATCCGCAATCGAGAAATCATATTCTAGAGACGGTAAAACAGCTAAACGAACAAGGCATGACAGTTATTTATACAAGCCACTATATGGAAGAGGTGGAGTACCTGTGCGATCGGATCGCGATTATTGATCAGGGGCAGGTCATTGCCATTGGAAGTAAGCAAGAGCTGTGTCAACGTTTGGATGAAGGTCCTTCAATCAAATTGATATGTGACCACGTTCCTGCTGGGCTCGAAGCTAAATTGAAAAAGATCGACGGTGTACGACAGGTTGTAGCTGAAGAAGAAAGCATAACCTTTTTTGCGGCTGATCCTTCGCAGGTGCTTGGTCAAATTGTCGAGATTACACTCGGGGAAAAAGTGAAAATCGTATCTCTTGATTTCCAAGAGCCGAATTTAGAAGCCGTATTCCTGCAATTGACCGGACGGAAACTGCGGGATTAAGGGAGGAGAAGTCATTGAAAATTTTTACGATCGCTTGGAAAGATGTTAAAATCCGTCTCCGTGACGGTAAAGGACTTCTCTTGACCATGTTGATGCCCATTGTGCTTACCGCTATTCTAGGCTTTGCATTGAACGGAGTCGTCAACGGCGACGCGAACTCGATGCCTGATATGAAGATTGCTGTCTATAATGGGGATGAAGGTGCGATGGGCAATGCATTGGTATCCGATGTTCTACAAAGTAGTGAATTAATAAAATATATTAAAATTGAAAATTACAGCTCCGATCAGGAAGTGATGCAGAGCGTACAAAACCGTACCACCGATGCGGGAATTGTCATCCCCGCAAAGTTTACCGATCATATGACCGAGGGAGAAGAAACCCAAATTCGTGTCATTAATGATCCTGGAAAGAGTAACATTACCGAAATTGTTAATGCCATCGTTAAATCGTATACAGATCGAATATTAGTCGTTGCAGATGCTTCCCAGATGGTAATTAGCGACATTACTTCAGTGGAAGTGATGTCGAATCCCGATGCGCCAGTTACACAGCTGAATCCTGAGGGATTACAGAATCTCGGAGAGGAAATTGCCTCTGATCTAAGTAACTTGTCGGCTAATCCTAATGCGATTGCAGAGGAAACCCCAACAGGACATAAGCAAGTGTCCAGCATGCAATATTATGCAGTTGGCATGGGCGTCATGTTTCTACTCTTTGCTGCGACAGTAGGAGCAAAGTCGATTTTGAACGAACGCTCGACTGAGACATTATCTCGGCTACTTATTTCACCGACGGGCAAGATGACCATTGTCATCGGTAAATTTCTCGGAACGCTAATAACGGCAGTCATTCAATTTTTAGTATTTATGCTGGTGACCAGATTAATTTTTGGCGTGCATTGGGGTGATGATGTATTTCAGAGCATCGTCATTGGCGTAGTTTATTCTTTTGCCGTCTCTGGTATTTCTATGTCAGTCGCGGCTGTGATCAAGACAGAACAGTCCGCAGATATTGCGATGGGTATTGGCATTCAAATTTTTGCGTTGCTGGGAGGATCTATGCTGCCATTGGCGATGTTCCCGGATATGATGCGTCAATTGGCGTTGATTGCGCCGAACACCTGGGCGTTAAATAGCTTGCTCGACATCATGCAAGGCACGACGTGGCAAGCATTGTTACAGCCGATTTGTGTACTGCTCGTTGTGGGTATTGTATTTCTCACATTGGGAGCCTGGCGCTTACGCGCTAGATAGAGGAGGGAAGGAATGGGCAAAATATGGGCCATTTGCTGGAATGAAGTACTTCAGGTATTTAAAAAACCAGGGAATTATTTAATGATGTTTGCACTGCCTCTAATTTTTACGCTTGTGGCGGGCAGTTTAATGAGCGATCCAGAGACGTCTAGAACGAAGCTGGCTATTGTGGATCAGGACAAAACGGCCGTCTCGCATAATATTGTGAGTAAGCTTGGGAGTAATGATCTTCTTGTTATACAAGAGACGGATATGGTACATGCGGAAAAGCTATTGAAGGATAAGAAGGTTTCTGGTCTCGTTGCGATTCCACAAGGTTTCGGTGAGCAATTGAAGCAAGTTAAGGATAGTACCATTGAGTTCCGTCATGGTCCCGATCTGGCCATTGCCTCGGCGATCAGAGATACAATTGACAACGTTCTTGCGCAAGCAGCGGTTCAACTGAAAGCGGCCGCCGTGTGGAGCCAGTATAAGGGAGTTGATGACTCAGATGCTTTGTATAGTGAATTATCTGGTAAATTTGATGAGCGAGAAAGCGCGATGGAGATGGTCGTACTCACCTATCACAAAAGCGCTGAGAAGCTGAATAATGTGTCGTATCGCTCTGTCGGCTTTGCCATTATGTTCTTGTTCATGTCACTGTTAATTGTGACAGGCACGATATTGCAGGCACGTTCCTCTGGAGTATGGTATCGCTTGTTGTCTACGCCTGCATCTCGATTGGAAATTTTGCTTGGCTATATGTCATCCTTCTTTATTACCGGTTGGATTCAATTCGGTATATTAATTGTTACGACCTCTGTACTGTTCGACGTCAATTGGGGCAATATACCGGCTCTAATTGTACTGGTATCTGTACTCAATCTGTGTGTTGTTGGTCTCGGCATGTTTATTGCAGGGCTTGTTCGTACTACCGAACAACAGGCGGCGCTCGGCTCGCTAGTCGTCGTTGCAACTTCTATGTTGGGAGGATTGTATTGGCCGCTAGATTTTGCTCCTGAGCTGATGCGGAACATTGCAGAATTTATGCCTCAGACTTGGGCTATGCGAGCATTTACCGAATTGGTGGCCCGCGGTGGCTCGCTATCGGACATATTGATGCCAATTGCAGTATTGCTCGGATTTTCGGTCATTTTCTTGATAGCTGGTGTGTCAAGAGTGAAATATGAATAACTTGCACTGAAGGGATAAGCGACGACCGTGGACAAGATATCGTTTTTTATCCGCTTTAACCATATCGATCACATCCAAACCGCGATCTCGTATCGCTTGGATCAACGGGGCATGTGTAAACCAACTGTCCATGAGTACGTAAGAAGCTTGTATGCCAGCAGATAACGCTCGATCAATCATAGCTGGAACAACCCCTGAAGCAGGTAGTAGAGCTTCCATCCGTCGCTTGTAACCAGATGTTCGCTTATCGATGCCTTCCATGATGCCGTTGACTTGAGATTTAAGAGATGCGAGCAAAGAGAAGTCAACGGGAATAAACGTATGACCGTCCGACCAGCCAAGCGTAAGCATACGAAATCCTTTATAATAGGAACCTGTCGCGTGATCCTTAAACCTAGATAGTAACTCGACTTTTTTTCTACGATTACGCTCAAACATGGCGTCATAGATGACAATAACAGATGCTCGATCTACTGAAGTCAGTGCCTCTGAACCTTTTCAATCGTGGAGGAGCTTAGCGATGACAAGAACCGACGCCAAGCATAGCCACTGTGGTTAAGAAAACGATACACGCTATCCTTGCCTGGAAATCCTTCACTCATCTCGCTTTCCAACAAGCGAAACCAGTTCTTATGGTGAAATAAGAGTACAAATACGAGTTGAAATAAATATGAACAGGAATATCCAAACGTCTTCTTAAAACCTGAATTTCTCAAGTGTTGTAATACTTTCAGTTCTTTAAAGACAGGTTTAATTTCATTTGGTAGTTGACTTTTTTTGAACATTTTGCTCTATCATATAGAGGACACCTCTTCTGTGTGGTAGTGATTGGTCGTACTCTCACTTTACCAAACGAAGTGTATAGAATTCAGTAATGGGTTGTCTACTGCTACCATTCCATTTAGAAAGATTTCACATTGTTCGTTTGAGTTTTATGGGAATAAACGGATCTAGGTATCCTCGATCTTGTGATTGGATGATGTTGATGCGCAGGGGAAAGGTGTGGCGTGAAAGGGATGGATCGCAGTAGGTTAAGCATGAGTTTGTTCGGCGCTGCAGAGCAGAGTATTGATTCGAAATATATATTACAAATCAAAGGAAGCGCTCCAATTCCTCAACATTAGAAAATAGCCGAACAGATTACGAAAGAGACTCATTGGAACACATATCTAATTTCTATTTAAAACACGACATGTTTGTGAAATGGAATCTATTTAGTAGAAAGACGTTGAGTCATACATTGAATTTTGAAATTGTACTAAAAGTGAATGATGCTTCTAGAAGAGGATGAACAATCTGTAACTGCTGAGGTATTAACTACTCCTGAATTGAAACAGATGATGAATGAACCTTACATTCGACATGTGATTGAGGGAAAGTTAAATGGATGCCGAATCGAAATTAGTTAGAAAAACTAGGATATACAAATACTGACGCTATATCTGCATTGGAACATTATTTCGATATTATCAAGCGCAGCATGGGCTTTAATGAAAATACCTGGGCATTCGCATACGAAGTTGATCGTTAGAATAAACTGGCTCAAAAGAAACACGACCCCAATGATACGAAGTTAATAGACGTTACAGAACTTCGCAAGCGTGTTTTGGCGAATCGGGCAATCGAAGAAAAACTTGAGCGGGGATTCCAACTTAGAAGAAGCTTTTAAAACAAAAATGAAATAATCTAAACCGATTGGAGTGAGGAAACCAACTTGACAATATAGGTATAAGTTTAACATTTGTTTAACGCAATCCCATCAGAGGACGTTAAATAGGATTGAAGATGTTACAGTCAAAGGGCATCTCAAGACTCAATTGAATCTTGAGATGCCCTTTGTTTAATTTTTTTGATCAATAATGAAGATGTTTCGCCCTATTCGTCCATTTTGTCCGCTAGAAAGAGTAGCTTGATGCATTAATCCAGCCGAAAGTGGGTACGGATGATGCTGGTTTTATTTATTAATTTTGAACTTTATTTTTGACAGCTGCTGGCAACGACCGGTACGCCGACACTTTATTTTTTCCTGTCGCTTTCGAGTAATACATCGCTTCATCAGATTGTTTGATTAACAAGGCAAGATTATTGGCTTCCTTAGTCGTGCTGAATCCAATACTAACGGTAACAATCGTTTCTTGCTCGATTCTAGAGCGAATCCGTTCAGCAATCTGCATCGGCTTAATACGGTCAATGACAATACCACCTAGTAATTCTTCACCGCCGTATCGGCCAGCAATACCGAAAGGAGATACTTCTTCCTTTAAGATAGAAGAAACCTGCTGTAATGCTTTGTCAGCTACTTGATGTCCTTGTGTATCATTGAGCCGCTTAAAGTTATCGATATCACAAAAAATAATAGCGACTTGCTGGCGGGCAATCATTGGTGTTAATGTTTTCTGGAAATAGCGCCTTACATATAGCCCTGTTAGACCATCGACGATCGAAGATTGATATGTCGACAGTAATCGTTCAAGCACCCATTCAAATAATAAGAAAAAGATAAACACGTAATAGAGAACAGGTAATGAGATAACTAAGTAAAATAACCAGCGCTGCTCCATTTCAAATACGTACATATGAAGAAGATACGCAAGCTCGTACATGAACATCACTAGTAGGCTAATATAATATGGCGTGGTCATTTGAATATGACGAGTTACGACAAGCATAGTAATAATTAAGATGAACATATAAAAATCCATAATCGGAAAGGCAAAGTACTCCACATTATTATAAATGATAGAGTAAGGCTCCACGATCCAGTTCACGATCGTAACGGCAATAGTTCCTACTAAAAGCACAATAATCGGTAGGATTTTAATATTTGTTCCAACCGCATACATCTTCATCAGCACAAAATTTAAGATGATAAAGGAGATTAGTTGTATACTTGTCGAAATAATATATAAGTAAGTCGGTATCGGCTCGGCGTTCCATACATCAAAGCCAACAATGAACTGCCGGATGAGATCACATGCAAGTGTAACAATTAGGATGATGTAAATTAGTTTATTTCGATAGTTGGACATAATTCGGATCGCCATCACGATCATAAGCGCAATAATAATACTACAAGTTGTAATGGAAAAAAGCTCAATAAGCGTCGTATTAATTGAAATGTTGTTCATTCATATATCCTCAATGTATAGTAGTAGTATGTCATAAGTGAAACATATGTTCTAATATATCATAAATTGGCGAAATAATGTATGAATTATTATTAGCCTATGCTTCCGATGCTACTTTTCATCTGCAGGATGATGAATATGTTTGGAATGAAAAGTTTAAGGAGTTGGTAGCTATGCAAATTTTACAAGCAATGTTTTTCCCACCTGAGCAACCAGGTGGAGTATCTTCAATGGTGCCTTATATTCAAGAGCGATTCAATCAGCTGGAATATGAGATGGAATTATTCTCTTTGCCGAAACGAATTAGAAATAAAGGAACAGATGACGTCGTATTTACAACCTTCGATGTGACACCGTTTCTCGGGAATGCACTCGTAGATAAATATATCCAAACGTATCGTGATTATTTATGGTGGGTTAAATTGCGTATCAAAAAGTCGTATGATCTTATTCATGCACATCATCCGATTGCTGCACTAGCTATGAAAGCAGTATTTCCGGACACGAAGCTTATATTGACACTCCATTCTAGCTATGAACGAGAGCTTATTTTGAATAAGAAAATAAAGGTCGATGGTATTGAGCATCGATTTCTAACAAATATATATCGTGAATTGGAAGATCGAGCAGATCGGATTTTGACCGTATCGCAAGCATTTCAAAATTATCTCACCGGTTATTTAGATGATGTGAACAGCATTAAAATTATTCCAAATGGTTTTGATGAGAAGCGCTTCCGTCCAATTGCTCATGAGAATGAAGTAGCACAATTAATATCTGTTTGTCGTCTTGTTCCAGCCAAAGGACTCGATGTATTGCTCAAAGCTTGTGCGAAGCTGAAAGAAAGAGGGCATCCGTTCGTCTTACATCTCATTGGTGACGGTCCGATCCGTAAACAATTAGAAACGATGGCCCAAGAACTTGGATTATACGATGATATTATTTTCTATGGCTATATGCTTCATCCTGAAGAGTTTATGCCTTTCTTTGATATATTTGTACTGCCGTCTCGGGCAGAGGCATTTGGTTCTGTATTTGCCGAAGCAGCGCTTTGCCAACTTGCATTAATAGGGTCAGATGTAGGTGGTATCTCCGAACAAATTGAACATGGAGTTAATGGATTATTAGTGCCTGTGGAGGATGATGCTGCGCTAGCAGATGCGTTAGAAACGGTCATTATTGATCCAGATTATAGATATCAGCTTGCTAGAGCAGCAGCAGATAAAGCGAAGCGAGATTATTCGCTGCAGCGTGTTATCGCACAACTGAACAAAGTATATCATGAAGTTTCTCAGTACTAATAATGAATAGGTGGTGCTGTAATGGCAATTCCGTTTCGCTTTATTCATGCGGCCGATTTGCATATCGACAGTCCGTTCAAAGGATTAACAACTGTACCAGCCTATGTGCGGGAGTCGCTTCTCGAAGCGACCTTCCTTGCATTTAAACGGCTTATTGATACTGCGATCGCTGAGCAGGTGCAATTTATCGTCGTAAGTGGCGATTTGTTCGATGAAAGTGATCGTTCCTTGAAAGCACAGCTATTCCTTTTGCAGCAGTATGAGCGATTAAGTCAGCATCATATTGAGATCTATATTATCCATGGCAATCATGATCATCTGGCTGCTCAGCAGATCCCATTCCCTTATCCAGATCATGTCCATGTATTTTCGAGTTCTTCCGTTTCAACAATGGCGGCGACGAATGCGGATGGAGCCATACTAGCTTATATACACGGCATATCTTATCCCACTAGACATGTGCTAGATAATCTAGCTCTGCAGTATGCGCGCGAGCCAGAGCATGGTTATCATATTGGGCTATATCATGGTAATGTCGGCAATGTTAGTGAGCATGATCCATACGCACCTTGCCAGCTGTCTGATTTATTAATGCATCAATTCAATTATTGGGCGCTAGGTCATATTCATAAGCGTCAAGTGCTGCATCAATCCCCTTATGTCGTCTATCCAGGCAATACGCAAGGACGACATCGCAAAGAAAGTGGCGACAAAGGTTGTTATCTCGTTACGGTCAATGAACAGCATGAGACAAGCCTACAATTTCTCTCATTAGCGCCGATCAGATGGCTGCAGATTTCATTAGATATTTCATCAATTGAGAATGAAGCCCAATTTATTACTGCTATTGAGCAGCATCTGGCAGCATTATTAGTAGAGCAATCACGTAGTAGCATACTACTTTCAATCGAGCTAACGGGTAGTGGCTACATTCATGAACTGCTTCAGCAAGCGGGCAATGCTGCACAAATGTTAGAGCATATTCAAGGATTGAACGAAGGCGATACAAGTGGTGAATGGTTATACATTTATCAATTACAACTACATACGCAAATGCAATATGATGAAGCGTCGCTTCGTCAGGAACAGAGCTTTATCGGAGATTTCCTAACGTATTATGAACAGTTATTGCTGCAACCAGAGCAGGTTGAGCAGTTATTTGTTGAGGCAAAGCAAGCGTTAATGCTCCATCAAGGATTGAATCGTTATGTTCGGCAAACAGGATCGGAAGTAGATGAGACGCTGCAACAGGCTCAGTTAGCCGATGCAAAGCAATTCGTATTAGAATGGCTACTTCTCCATCAAGATCAAGGGGTGAGCCTATGAAGCTATTAGAACTGAATATTAATGGGTTTGGTCAGCTGCAAAATGTAACCATGCAACTTGATGCGCCACTTGTTGTTGTCTACGGACATAATGAAGCAGGAAAAAGTACATTGTTTCAATTTATCCACACGATGCTATTCGGATTTTCCAGAAAAAATCAAGTAGGTCGCTTTCTGGAACCCGTATACGGAGGAAGCCACGGCGGTAGTATTGTTTTTAAGACGGATAACGATGAAATCTACCAGCTAACGCGTTATCGAGAACAGCATCAAGGTAAAGCACAGCTTGCGCGAGCTGAGAAGGATCATCGTCAAGAAAGATACATCCCGATAACGACCTCATCGATAGTGGAGCAAGCTGCTTTAGAACGTAATTACTTATCGGGTATTAACGCTCGATTATTTCAACAGCTAAGCGCGATTACTTTGAATGAATTACAAGCAACAAGTGTTATGACAGAGAGTGAATTAAGTCAATATTTGTATCACGCGAGCTGGGAAAGTGGTAAGCAGCTTGCCGAGTTAGAGAAGCAGTTAGTAGCAGAACAGGACAAGCTTTTTAAGCCAAGAGGACAAAATCAGCCTCTTATTAAGGAGCTGAAACAATATGAACAGCTGCAGCAGCAATATAAGCAAGTGGAGATGGAGCTTGAACAATATTATGCTGTTCAATTAGAGCTTGAGCAATGTGAACGGCGCCATGAAGAGCTACAGTTGCAGCTTGCCTTGCAGCAGAGT
Source organism: Paenibacillus sp. Y951 (assembly GCF_056786395.1). Taxonomy (NCBI): domain Bacteria; kingdom Bacillati; phylum Bacillota; class Bacilli; order Caryophanales; family Paenibacillaceae; genus Paenibacillus; species Paenibacillus sp. Y951. The sequence continues at coordinate 105,278 of NZ_JBXCIY010000003.1, forward strand.
ACGGTTCAGCTAATGAACCGAGCAATGTCTCAGCGAGAATGGTGGTTAGAGCAGCAAGAGGTTCGTTGGCAGCTTGAGCAGTTACAAAATGTCCGAGAGCTACCGCATGGTTTTTCGCAGCAAGTAGCGCAAATCATAGCTGGTGAGCAACAGATTGCAGATGAGCTTAGACAATGGCAAGTCGCACAAGAGCAATTGGAGCAGGAAATCGCAGTTATTCGCGTTGATGAAGCTATGATCGAGCGGGCAGCGACGGTAGAACATTATATACAATTAGGCAATGCCATTATGGAGCAGCAACTACAATTAACGGTTCGTCAGGATGAGCTAGAGCAGCTTGAGCAGGTCGCTCGGGAGCTACAATTACAATTACCTAATTATTGGACCGAGCAACAGTTAAGACAGCTTAATCCGTCAATGGAGCAACTTACGCAGTATGAACAACTAAGATTAACAAAGCAGCAGTTACAGCTTAAGCAGCAGCAGTTCGTTCAAAGCCAGCATCATTACGATCAGCAATTACTGACACTCGATCAGCAAATGATAGTAACGAAAACGGATCTAGAGCAAGTCGCACAACAACTGAAAATCGTTCAGCAACAATATCATTTATTACCACAAACAATATCCGAGCTACATGAAGCAACGATTATTTTAGAAGAAGCATATCGTCAATATGACTATGAAAGAATGAATGAGCAATCGACAGAGCGAAGTATATTGGTGGACAATAATACTGTTCATGCGATTAACGGTGGTGCCAATGCAGCCCGTGACATTAGTAAAGGCAAAGGTGGAAGGTCTCACCACAAGGAATTTGGCTTGATGTCGGTTGTTCTGCTAACTACCTTATCAAGTATCATTGCGATTTTCACGCTTTTAGTAGCAAGTAAAGTTTTCCTTAGTCAATGGAGTAGCTGGTTATCTCCGGTACTTATTATAATGACCTTGATCGTTGTATTAATGACAGGGATGGCTTGGCCTAGTCAGCGCAATAGACAACGATACGGAGAAAAAAAGCAAAGCGGCGAGCAAGTTGAAGGATTAAAAGGTTTATATCGAGCGTTATCACTTATTATAGAACTTAATCAACCGATCAATGAAAGCAATTACTACGATTTTCGCAGAGCGTTGAAAGAACAGATCGGATCGCTACAATTATTGTTGAATCGGAGGGAACAATTAGAGCAACAGGCTGCAAAGCTTGCACAACAGGCCGAGCAATTGGAACTAGATCAACATAAGATCGATCATCAGCTAGAGCAGCTACAAGCTCAGCTTGATCAAGTTGATCAACAATGGATACAATTTGCCGAGCAACTCCAGTTGCCTTCATTCTGCCAATGTGAACATTTTCAAGAGGTTACGAAGCTGTATCGCAATATACAGCATCACTATTCGAGCTGTGACAAACAAAGGTTGATGATTGCTCAATATGAAGGGCAAATTGATCAATATGTAGATGATGTATATGGCTTAACGCAGCTTGTCTGGCTTCATCCACTGCCAGAAGGCACACAACAGCTTCAATTGTCCAATATGCGCAGCCAAATTCAGCAGCAAAAGGAAAGATTGGCGGAGCGTGAATCGCTACAACAACAATTACAGCAATTGCAGAAGCAACAATTGGTTAAGCAGCAGGAGTTGCAGCAATGGCATCGTCAATTAGCGCAATGCTATGAGCAGTGCCAAGCTACGACGATTGGTGAACTATTAGTTATTGTAGAGCAAGTAAAGTCATATGAATTATGGCAAGTGAAATACGAGCGATTATCATTACAACGAAAGGCTGGTCTTACTGCTGAAGAAGTTGATGATTTGGATCATATGTTCACCCAGTATGATGGAGATGGAATACGTGAGAAAGCAGTATCCGAGCGGCAAGTCTTAGATGATTTGCGAATAGCGCAGCAGCAGCTATTAGAGCAGAAGGGGAGAATGCTGCAGCAGCGAGAACGATTAGTCAGTTCTGATGAGCATCAACAGCTTCAGATGAAAAAGGAAGCGATCATGACGCAAATTGACACATATATTGCACAATATATGAAGCTTTCGCTTAGTAAATTGCTTATTAAAAACACGAAGGAGAAGTACGAACAGCAACGCCAACCTGCTGTACTTCTTAAAGCAGCATACTATTTTGCCAAACTGACAAATGGTTCTTATACGCAAATTATTGGCAATGCAGAGCGTGGAACATTGCAATTACGTGCTGCCAATGGAGCGTTAGTTGAAAGTGAATTACTAAGTAGAGGTGCCTCTGAACTACTTTATTTATGTATTCGACTTGCTATTCATGAGGCAGCGGTCAATCATATTAATTTACCATTAGTGCTAGACGACCCTTGTGTGAATTTTGATATGTTGCGTATGCAATCGGCGATGGAACTATTAAGCGAAATATCTACTGATCGCCAGCTATTGTACTTTACTTGTCATCCCCATACGAGGGATCAATTACAATCCGTATGCGACAATGCAGTTACTATTATGCTTGAGCGATAATATGGTATGTAAATTCAGTCTAGTTTTTTGCGAGCGATAAGCAGAAACCAACCTAGACTAATAAAACCAAATGCCGGATAGAGCGTTGAAAGTAGTACACCAAAACCGATCTGACTTAACAAATAGCACAGAATCAGGACAAACATAACGATCAAATTAATAGATAGCTTCGATCTCTCATGAATTTGTAACGCTAATCCGTACACATCAGCGAGTAATGTTGTAAATACTTCAGCAAATATAATACAAATATAGATGACATAGATGTAGGGGCTTAAACTTCTCGCAATTCCCCCCATAGGGATAGCGAATTGGGTAATACCTGGCATATGGGCTGATAATGCGATATGACCAACCATTAGCATAAAGCCAATTCCGATACCTCCAATGATCGAGCCCCACTTAATAATGATCGGCTTTGATGTTTGTGCACCGATAGGTACAAGAACAGCCTGAGCGAGTGACAGATTGAATGCCGTATAGAGGAATGGTGTACTAACGACTGTCCACAGTGGGAAATCGGTATGCGCGCGTAGAAAGTTGCTTGTATACGGCGACTCTAATGTATCGAGAAAAATAATAAATGTGAACACAAGCATAATAGGAACGACAATTGAATTAACTGCGATAATAGCTGTTAGTCCTTTTCGGAGTAAGAAATAGCAGACAAGACAAGTGGCGATCAAGCCTAGCTGATAAGGCAAATTCCAATTTTCATAAAATACAGTCCCGGCTCCAGCTAGCATAACAGCAGATACACCGAGCAGGACGACAATCATGAAAATACTAATTAAAGAGCCAAATCGTTGTCCAAATAAAGCAATGTTCAAATCTTCATATGACTTAGCTTTAATCTGTTGAGCTAATAGCATGACTTTATTGCCAAGCCATATAAATAAAAAAGTAGAGGCTATAATTGCGATTGTACCCCATTGGCCATACTTTGTGAAAAATTGTAATATTTCTTGACCAGTCGCAAATCCGGCTCCAACGATCGTGCCCATGTAAATTGCCGCGATTTGTAGCGATTTGATCCAGTCTTGTCTGTTCATAAGCTTCCCTCACTTCAACAATAGGTAGTTCACTTTTATTATTGTATGAAGGGAAATAGACAAGCATGACAAGCATTGGATTTTTGTGCAAAGCTTATGCGATTTGACTTGCAGAAAGTAGCCAAATATTTGGAGATATGACTACATTGCTTGCTAGAAGTGCGAACCTGTGTTATTTTACGTAAAAAGAGAAATTGGCGGAGGGATATATATGGAACAGTTAAAACAAAGAATTTTAGAGGAATCTGCTATTGTATCAAATGATATTTTAAGATTGGATTCAATTATTAATCAGCAAGTAGATCCTTCGCTAATTATGGATATGGGTAAGGAACTTGCAGCACGTTTCGCTGATGAAGGAATTACGAAGGTGTTAACCATTGAAGCTTCAGGGATTCCAGCTGCTTTTGCGACAGCATTACAACTGAGTGTACCATTAGTGTTTGCTAGACGTAAGCAAACCGTTATTAATGATCCTGATTCATATATTGAAAGAGTTCCTTCTTTCACAAAAGGCATGGTATCTGATCTTGTTATATCTAAGCAATTTTTAAGTGAGACGGATAGAATTTTGTTCATTGATGATATTATTGCAAATGGTGACGGAGCTCGTGGTATCGTGAAAATTATCGAGCAATCAGGCGCTAAACTGATTGGGATGGGCATTGTAGTAGAAAAATCTTTCCAAGCTGGCGGAGATTATTTCCGTGAGCAAGGGGTACGTGTAGAATCACTTGTGAAAATTGCTTCCCTAAATTCTGGAGAAGTTATTTTCAAAGACTAGCTTTCAAGTAAATGTAGTTGTGATTACGTTAGTTCATCTTATATAATAGAAGTAATACTGAGGGGAGGCGTAAGCTATGGGACATATTACAGAACAATTCTTCAATGAAAAGATTACTAGTGCAAAGGTATCCTTTGAACGTGCACTAGATTGTAAGCATACAGAATTTGATGATCTATATCCATACATGCTTGAGCATCCTCAATTTTTCTGGTATAAACGTTATGTGGCATGGTCCGAATTACTTACGATCGTTAAGCTATGCAACGAGTTATCTAGTGAATGGAAAGATCAGTTTACAGATAAGCAAATTAATTATATTGAGAAGCAAGTTATGTCTTCTCGTGTATTAGATGAATGGTACGAAACGAATGATTCCAAAGAGCATGCCATTAATGAATAAATAGATCGCAAAAATCTTAATGATTCGCTTGCAAGCGTCCATTGAGATTTTTTTGTAAACTATCTAGCTATAAAAAGTTTTAGGAGCGATTGAAATGATATCTGACGATCAATTGAATGAATACCGTGTTTCAGGTGAAATGATTCGAGTAGTTCGTGATAATCTTGAAAGTAATGATGTGCAAGGTATTGTTGTAGCTTGGGATGACAGCACTGTCATGGTACGTAAGAAGAGTAGACGAGTTGTTAAGTTAAATCGAGACTATGTATATATTGCTGCGACGGAGGAAAGACCAATTATCGTAAACTAACAAAAAGTTTTAGTAAATGCTTTCGAAGCTACTTTTTGTTTATAAGTAGTAAGTCGGGAAGCTAACAAAAAGTTTTAGTTAATGCTTTCGAAGCTACTTTTTGTTTACAAGTAGTAAGTCGGGAAGCTAACAAAAAGTTTTAGGAGTGATGGTATGAAATGTCCAGTATGTGATCAAGTAACGTTACGTGAAGTTGAGAAAAGTGGAGTATTAATTGATGTTTGTCCTAGTTGCAAAGGAGTATGGCTTGATCGTGGAGAACTAGAGAAATTAATGCAAAGTCTTAATGAGACGCACGCAGAATTTGAACAATTGCAATCACAAGCAGCTGCACAGAATCTTAGAACTCCAAACGATCAATCCTATAATCCCAATGAACAAAGAGCTAATCAAGCCCCATATAGTCAACAATCTTATGGACACGAGCAACCGAACTATCAACAACCGAACTACCAACAACAGAATTATCAACAACCGAACTATCAGCAGCAACAGCAGCCATATTATAAAGACGGTCATAAGCAATCAGACGATAAGTATGGATACGATAAATACGGTCGTCCATATAAGAAAAAGAAAAGAACAGTATTTAGTGTGTTTGAAGATTTGTTCGATTAAATATATGTTATTACTTGCATGAGCTAAGTCTATTTTGATATCGATAATAAAAAAAGAAGCGCGATCTACAAAAGATGGATAATCTTTGGATCGTGCTTCTTTTTGTTTGAATACATAAGTTACTGGAAATAGGGTAATATAATGACAGATTTTCCGAATATGGAAGGTGTTGAAATGATGAAAACCCAAAAAATATCGATCGGTATAACTGCACTTATAATGGCAGTGACATGCTTCATGGAAGGACAAGATAAAGTATATAGTGAGACAATGAAAACGAATACTCATCTGATGGCAATTGTCATTGATGATCTAGGCAATAGTATGGATGGAACAGAGGCGATCTTAAAACTAGATATCCCTATAACGGTAGCTGTAATGCCTTTTCTACCTTCGACAACAAAGGATGCCGAAGATGCATATAAGACAGGTCATGAGGTCATTGTTCATATGCCGATGGAACCGAATAAAGGTTTAAAAAAGTGGTTAGGTCCTGGAGCATTAACGGCTGATCTTACCGATGCGGAAATTCGTCAAAAAGTTGAACAAGCTATTGATAATGTCCCACATGCAGTTGGTATGAATAATCATATGGGCTCAAAAATTACTTCTGATGAACGTATTATGCGAATTGTACTGCAAGTGTGTAAAGAACGAAATTTCTATTACTTGGATAGTAAAACGACATCGCGATCTGTTGTGGCAAAGGTAGCAACTGAGTTAGGAGTCCCGTATGTGGAAAATCAGTTATTTCTAGACGATGTTTATAGTGCAGAGCATGTTCACAAACAAATGCAGAAAGCATTTGAGCTTATGGAACGCCAACAAAATACAATTATGATTGGACATGTTGGTGCTCCAGGAAAATACACATCAAGTGAAATAATACGGGCTATACCTGAACTGTTCCGACGCGGTCAACTCGTTCACATAAGTGAGTTAATTCGTAACAGCTTAATTGATCCAGAGATAATGTAGCACTCCGTTTGCAATTGCTGAAGCAATTTTTGTTTGTTCATTGCTTGTGATAAGACGCTCACGATCAGTAGCATTACTAATAAACCCTAGCTCCACGAGCACTGCGGGTGACTTAATATGTTTGAGTAAATAGAAAGTTTTTACTGGAACGACATTTTTGGAAGTGTCAAATAAATCATTCATAGATGCTTGAATGTTAGTTGCTAATAATGCACTTTCTCCAGTGTGCTGATGCAACACAAGTGGACCGTGTGCTCTAGCATTAGTTGTGGCATTAACATGTAAGCTAATGAATACGACATGTTCAATTTCACGAGTTAACCCCATTCGTTGTGACAAGTCTTTAAGATGACGAGATGAGGTTTTATGCCACTGATTATCCTCACTCAAAGCATAGTCATCTGTTCGATTAAGTATCGTCGGAATACCGTTACTTTGTAAGATCACGTATAATTTTTTGGCAATAGCCAAATTAATATCTTTTTCCATTATATTTTCGTAAGAGGCACCACCATCAATACCTCCATGACCTACGTCAATGATTACCGCAGTGGAAGGAAACATAATATCTGTGGAAATTTCATCTTCTGTGTTTGATGCTTGAATTGTAATTGGCGAGAAAATGATAATCGCAATGAGAGTACAAAGTAAAATCTTTAGTTGAACGTAATGGTTTTTCATTCTATTCCAGCCTCTCTTTAACTTATGAAGTGAATATTGATTTAGGATGGCTTTCGGACATTGTTTTCATGCATGAATGGAGTGGAGAGGAAGAGGGGAATACTCTATAAAGATAGTTCAAGAGGAGGTAATTAATAATGGCTAAAATATCCGGTCAAGAATATGTGCAATATATTACAGAACAGCTTGTAGAATATATGGAGACGCCCGTTGCTGAACGTAGACAAGCAAAAAAAGCAGCCAAAGCTACGAAAGAGCAATGGCTACCGAAATGGTTTGGTGTTGGTGGAGAATCTCTGTTAATGTGGATTAAGAAAAAGGAAAAATAATTTCAGTATTATGGTTTGTAAAAATTACCATATTCTAGCAGAAAATCGTAGGGTATATATCTCTTCAAATGTTCATCATCTTGTTGTAGTTCAACATACAAATCAAATAATTCCCACTCCTGATAGCCTGTTACGGAGTAGATAGCTTCGATTTGATCACTCCATATCGAGCTTGTATAGCGTAATTGACTGCCAAATTCAATTAAGTTTTCAATTGAGGTACAATCTTCAAATTCGGAATTCAAGGCAGTCGTTGTTAGCCAAGGCATAACATCATAAGGGGCAAAATATGATTGATAGTCATAACCAGTCAATAAGGCATGAGAGAATACTAATCCATGCCTTATTTGATTTTGTATGGAAACATTAGCTTCAATTAAATGTTTAGAGCTTAGATCATATTGTTCTGATGTAAATGGTTCGAAATATTGATTAGAATTGTTCACTTGCTGAGATACGACCATATGTAGCGGATCGTAATAACGTAATTTAAATCTATTGGTAGATAAATATTGAAGGGAGTCGTCCGAACCTACACCGTACTCCCCTAGTACATAACCACCATAACCATCACTGTGTATGACCATATATCCGATTGTACCTAGTTTGTGATGCTGAATTAACATTAACCAACTATGTGTTCCTGGACCAAGTGGAGATATCGTAAGCTCCGCATTTTTCCAATTTGCAAAATCAGGTTGATTCGTTAATTCATCGACCCATAATTCCCCTTGTTCTTTAACGGTTAGCGATTGAACATTAGCGTGAATAGTTTCCGAAGTCATTATTGAAAAATTCACGCAGAGCACAGTAGCGATCACTAATCGAATGATCATTTTTGACAATGGTTTTATATGCATTACATCACCTCATTAGTAGTATAGTGGACATGCTTTAAGAAGACTGTTATATATTGTCATCCATAAACAGCATCATGAAGTTCTTTTTTTGCCGATAAGATGCACAAGTCGTCATATGTTCACTAATCAATACCATCGAGATGAAATAATCCGCAGTTTATGACAGACACCGTTATTCTCGGCTCGTATTGCCAACGAATTTCTTCTTCACGTTTATGAAGTAAGCCACGAACATTATCACGATGCTCCTCATCTTCTGCATGTTCCAGCATTGGTTCATAATAGCTAGCTAATCTTGCAAGCTCCTCGATCAATCTTGTTTGTGCATCCTCTGCCCAACGATAGTCATAACTTTTTAATTTACGTTCAATCGTCTGCTCGGCAATAGTTAAAGCTTTTGCATACGCTATGCCGTTTTTGGCAATATGAATATTGGGCGGAATACGTGGAGATAGCTTAAGCTGCTCTAGCTGCTCATGAAATTGCTCTACGCAGTGACCAGTGACGAGCGATATACCGAGACTATGAATTTCTTCTCGCTTGCGATCGGAGCTGAATTCTACACAGAAATTAATGCCAAGCCATACCGTATATGGTCTAGATGCATAAGGATGAAGTGCCTTCGCGCTGGGCTCTTGAAATAGGCAAACATAACTACCATTGTTTTGAGTGGACTGAAAGAGCTGATCAAGTCGACCAGAGCCATAGTGCAGATGTTCCCTTGGTACGCGTGCGATTGGTTTCGGAACAAGTCCGTATGCTCTTTCAAAGCCAGACTCAGCAGCCGTTTTTACAACAGGCTCTACCAACGGAGTAGATTCAACTAGTTCATTATATTTATCATCATCAGTTACGAAGAGAAAACTCATCGTCTCAGGGGTTTCATTGACACGATCGATAAAACTCCAGTAATAATGCCGGTTCGTTAATTCACGATCTGCTGCTGGAGATAGCTTAACTTTGAAATGATAAGGTGACTTCTCAAGAATAGAGCATTGCGTTGCATCTAAATATCGCTGCACAAAGCGATGAATCTCTTTGCTGTTCATAGTGACCCTCCTAAAACTTTTCATGTAACGACTATGAGTAACTTCTTAGCAATGAAAAGTTGCATCGGAAGCATAAACTAAAACTTTTCATGTAACGACTATGAGTAACTTCTTAGCAATGAAAAGTTGCATCGGAAGCATAAACTAAAACTTTTCATGTAACATCTATGGGTGAACATCTTTAGCAATGACTAATAACATGATTTGCATAGGTTATCGCTTAGTTTTGTCTTTCATCTTGTGAATGGTGCTACCTATGACATCAAGTTCTTCTTCTAGCTGTTTATTACTTTCTGATTGCAGAATAGCTTTAGCGAGACGCTGCTCAATCGATCCGTCACGACTTTCTAGTTTTTCAAGAATATCATCCAATCCACCGATAACAAGCTCGAATAGGTTGATCTTTTCATGTAATAAATGCAGAATATGCTCCTCGATGGTTCCTTGTGTACATAAATTGAAAATATGAACATCATGGGTTTGACCAAGACGATGAACACGCCCAATTCGTTGTTCCACGCGCATCGGATTCCACGGAAGATCAAAGTTAATCATATGGTGACAGAATTGCAGATTAATTCCTTCACCGCCTGCTTCCGTTGCGATGAGAACTTTTGCCTTACCACGGAAAAGATCCATCATCCAATCCTTTTTACCACGATTCATACCACCCCGATAAGGAACAGCGGAGATGCCATGTGATTGGAAAAATTGCAATAAATATTCTTGTGTCGCACGATATTCCGTGAACAAGATAACTTTTTCATCGCATTTTTGAATGATTTCCAGAGCTTTCTCAGCCTTCGAATTGGATGTAATGCCACGAATTTTTTCAACAATATCCCAAATCTGCGCGCGCATCGGCGATTCTTCACTAGTCTTCTTGAACATATTGACGAGCGTGAGAAATACGGCATCGCGACTACTACAAACTTCTCGTTGTAGCGTGACAAGGGAAAGCATACTGCTCATATCGATGCTGTCTTCCTGAGCGCGTTGCTTCACAAAGCTCGTCACGGCGTCATATAGTGCTTGTTCTTCGGTAGAAAGCTGGAGCGTAATGTTTTTTACAATTCGCTTTGTAAAATGAATACCGCCATCACCACGCCGATTACGAATCATAATGGATGAGAGAACATCTTGCAGCTGGTCTTCATTTTTCGGAATACGTTTATCAACAACATAATTGCTAGTAAAATCGCTTTGCGCACCTAGCTGACCTGGTTTTAACAGAGAAATAAGGTTAAATAGCTCATCAAGATTATTTTGAATTGGCGTTGCCGTAAGCAATAGACAATATTTTTTACTTAATTGAGTAGCAAATTGATAGTTGGTCGTTTTTTTGTTTTTCAATTTATGGGCTTCATCAATAATGATTAGATCATAATCGGTAGCAAGAACCGCTGCGCGATGTGGATCACGCTTGGCAGTATCAATGGAAGCGACAACGATATCATAGCCCCAACTATGTGCTTTTTTTTGCGCGACAGCAGTGATACCGAATTTCTGATTAAGTTCTCGAACCCATTGCAATACTAAAGAGGCTGGTACAAGAATTAATGCACGCTTAACTAACCCTCGCACAATATATTCCTTCAATATAAGACCAGCTTCAATCGTTTTCCCTAATCCGACTTCATCAGCTAGAATTGCCCTTCCGCCCATTTCATGTAACACTCGCTGTGCTGTATCCAGTTGATGTGGCATCGGTTCTAGTGCGGGAAGCGAACGTAAACATTGCAGCTCTTCAAAGCTATCGATAACGGTTGCTTGCTTAGCTTCCATCGCTAATTGATACATGGACCATTGATCCCATGGCCCGTTATGCTCGATACGCTGCTGTAATTGTTGAAACCATTGGCGCTCGAACGTTGTTTGAACGGCAGGATGAATAAGCTTATGTACAAAATCTTCTGGTTGTATGAGGTGGTTGTTCATAGTTTCTCCTTTAATATGAGATAGGTAGTTCAAAACATCCACTCGTGATCACGATGATTATGCTAACGTAGCTAAGTCGGCGGCGAATATGCCCCCCATCGAAAGCCTGTGTGTGCTCACGTACACAATAACGTACGCTGTGCTACTCGTTTCCGCTGTGGGGCATCTTCTTGGTGCTGACAAGCGAATGTTTTGAACCTTTATTGGAAGCTTCGAACAATTGAACGCTCGTGTACTAGTAGCGTACACATTACTGGGTTTTGTTACATTGCTTGTGATCACCTTCTTGGTGGGAGCCAAGTGAATGTTTTGAGTCTTCATCGGAAAAAATAGTTCAAAAAGCCTGCTTATTGAACTTGTATTTCTATTATTCCCTAAATGGCAGCGACATAATCTCTCGCTGAGAGGTTGCTTACAAGTGGCTAAAGGAGTATCAATTTTCACGATTTGCTCAGATAAAATTAATGTAATAAAAACTTCATAATTTAATTAATAAAACTATATATAGTATGATATAATAATTTTGTTACTACATATGGTTATAATGAAGAGGAGCGACTAATATGAGTGGTTTAACAGGATTAAGTGAAAAAATATTTCTAGATAGATATGCTCGCAAAAATGCAGAAGCGTCAAAGGTAGAAGTTGGTGATACGGTTCTAGTATTGTTAAAGGATGATCTTGCATTTCCTGTCAAGGAGGCAGGGGAAGTATTGTCACGTCAAGGCGAGCAAGTTGAAGTGAAAATGCGTAGTGGTGACATTGTGCAATCAACGGTCAGTAAACTGACACATACGCTAGAGAAAACTCCCGAAGAAATGTGGTCTAGACTTGCCGAGGCGATGTCATCTGTTGAAGATGCGGATAAGAAAGCACTTTGGCAAGAGAGATTTCAATATATATTAGATGATTGGAAGCTAGTGCCTGGTGGACGTATTGCTGCAGGGGCAGGTGCAAGTGATGAATTAACATTATTCAACTGCTATGTTATTCCATCTCCAGAAGATAGTCGTGGTGGAATTATGGCGACACTGGCGGAAATGACGGAAATTATGGCACGCGGTGGCGGAGTAGGTATTAATTTATCTTCACTACGTCCGAAGAGAGCGGTTGTTGTGGGCGTCAATGGTTCATCAAGCGGAGCGGTATCATGGGGCGGATTATTCAGTTACACAACTGGATTGATCGAACAAGGTGGTAGTCGCCGCGGCGCATTAATGCTAATGATTAATGACTGGCATCCAGATGTATTAGAATTTATTACGGTAAAGCAGTCTGCGGGCAAGATTACGAATGCCAATCTCTCCGTATGTGTGAGCGATGGTTTTATGGAGGCTGTTAAGCTAGATAGCGACTGGGAGCTTGTATTCCCTGACACGACAGAAGATGGATATGATGAGCTATGGACTGGAGATCTAGCTGCTTGGAAAGCACTAGGAAAAAAAGTAATCGTTCATAAGACGGTTAAAGCACGTGAAATCTGGACGGCCATTATTGAATCGGCATGGAAATCAGCAGAGCCAGGCGTTGTATTTTTGGAACGCTACAATAATATGTCTAACAGCTGGTATTTCAACCCGATTATTGCGACTAATCCGTGCGGAGAACAAGGATTACCTGCATGGGGTGTATGTAACTTATCTGCTATTAATCTGTCCAAGTTTTATGATGAAGAAAGTGATGATGTTGCTTGGGATGAGCTTGCGAAAGTGACCAATTGGTCGGTACGCTTCCTTGATAATGTGATCGACAAAACGCCGTATCATTTCCCTGAGAATGAAAGTAATCAGAAGAAAGAACGTCGTATCGGGCTAGGAACGATGGGACTTGCGGAATTGATGATTAAGCTGAAGGTTCGTTATGGATCGCCGGAATCTTTAGTTTTCCTTGATAAATTATACGGTTTTATTGCAAGAGAGGCTTATCTGGCTTCTGCTGAAATAGCAGGTGAGAAAGGGAGCTTTACCGCATTTGATAGCGAATTGTATTTGCAAAGCGGATTTATGAAAGAGATTGTTGCTGAATTCCCAGAAGTGCAGGCAGCAATTGAGGCTACAGGAATGCGTAACGTAACGGTAATTACGCAGGCACCTACAGGCAGTACCGGAACAATGGTAGGAACTTCTACTGGAATAGAGCCTTATTTTGCATTCGAATATTATCGTCAAAGTCGTCTCGGATTCGATGTACAGTATGTTCCAATCGCACAGCAATGGCTTGATGCTCATCCGAATGAGCAATTGCCTGACTACTTTGTTACGGCAATGACATTAACTGCGGAGGATCATATTCGAGTGCAGGCAGCCATTCAGCGCTGGGTAGATAGTTCAATCTCTAAGACGGCGAACTGCCCAAGTGATTTTACTGTTGAAGAAACAGAAAAACTGTATGAGTTAGCTTACGAATTAGGCTGCAAAGGGGTAACAATCTATCGTGACGGTAGTCGTGATGTACAAGTTCTATCTACGGCACCGAGTAAAGAAGAAGTGAAGAAGGAAACGATTGTTAATGTAGAGCCGAAGAAGGAAGCTATAGCAGTTATAGATGTCGAGCAACAAGAAAGTAATGTTTCTACAGCATCAGTAGCGTCGTATTCTGCTGGGCCAATCGATGTAAGTGGCAAAGTAGTAGAATCCATTAATGAGGATCGTCAATATAAACGCCGCCCGCAAGTACTGAAAGGGGCAACGTATCGCATGAATACGCCGCTTGGTATGGCGTATATCACGATTAATGATCTCGATGATGTTCCGTCAGAGATATTCTTAATTGTTGGTAAAGCGGGATCAGATGTATTTGCGATGGCAGAAGCACTTGGCCGGGTTTGTTCATTATTCCTCCGTTATGGTGATCATGGCAATAAAGTTGCGCTACTCATTAAGCATTTGAAAGGAATCGGCGGAACTGGAGCAATTGGCTTTGGTAACAATCGTGTTGAATCGATTGCTGATGCTGTAGCGAAGGCATTAGAAATGCATTTGCAAGCGAAGGTTGATGAGCCGGAGTACGAGCAAATGGAGCTTGCAGGGAAGTTTCTAGCAGAGGATCTCGTGCCTCATGCTGCAACAACTATTGGACATCAGCATAGTGCACATGATGGCATCGATCTTTGTCCATCTTGTGGATCAGCAGCCTTGATCAATATTGAGGGATGTAAGCAATGTAACTCTTGTGGCTATAGTAGATGTAATTGAGAAGTGTCAGAATCTCTAAGGAAAGTAATTGAATAACTAGACGAATCATAGCAAAATATAGCTTTCTTGTTCAGAAACATCAACGTATAAAGTGGCGGGAATATGCTCGATTAAAACAAATATAGGGTGTCACAATAGTGACACCTTATATTTGTGTTTCGTTAAAGTTGAAAGAGAAATACATTTATCTAACTTATTTGATTAATTATCATATACTGAAATAAGTCGATTTAATCGTCAGTAGGTGAAAAAGAGTGAGTAGTTCTAAACGTAAAAATAAACGACATAGCCACAAGTTCAAACAGAAGAAAAAGAAAGAAAATAGAACTACACATTTACATATCTCCGATGACTCAAATCGTTCAGCAGAATCAAATAATTCAAACACTATTGCAATTATAGGCGGCTGGATTGAGGCGGTAGGTAATATTGTGGCAGCAATTGGTGATACACCCTTTAAAAACATGCCCGAAACGATTAAAACGGATTTACGGATAGTCGGAAATGTTCTACAAGCTGTAGGAAGCGCCTTAACTTCTGATAATGAGCCGATATTTATTGATATAGTAGGAGATATTCTACAGTCTGCGGGTAATGTAACGGTTTTAATAGGGATATTGGACAAAAATGAACAATCAAGTCAACGTTTAGAAACAATAGGTAATGAACTGCAATTATTAGGCGCAGGTGTATCTATAAACACACAAGAAAATCTAACCTTTAACCAATCATTAGACAATGTTGGGAATGCGATTCAAGTCATTGGAAATGCACTCCAGGTCTATGCAAATCCTAATACGGAGGAAGGAATAGGTGTGAATGCTATTGGTAGTTGGACTCAAGCGGTAGGTACAGTTATTTCGGCACTTGCTGCAGATTACAATGATTAAGATGCTTTCGAATCCGTGTTGCCAAGCAAACGGGCAAGCTGCTTAGGTCACCAGGACAACTCGTAAGGGGTTACTTATTTACGCCACGCAACTACTCGATCGATACAGATTTTAAAGGTTTCTCTGCGGGACCTTCCATAACCTCGCCCGTAATCGAGAATCTGGAGCCGTGGCAAGGGCAATCCCATGTACGTTCACCATCGTTCCACTCCACCTCGCAGCCCATATGAGTACAGGTCGTATCGACGATGTACAGTTTACCTTCCTTGTCTCTGTAAGCGCCAGCTCTCCTACCATGCACCGTGACGGCCGCTCCTTCATCGGGAGCCAAATCTTGGGGTTTCCGTCTGACCATCTCAAGCTTGCCGCCGATCAGATGTTTGGCTACATCGAAGTTGTCGACGACCAAATTTTTGACTACCTTTAACGACAACGAACGGGAAGGCGCGAACAAATCCTCATATTCATTGCTTTTCTCTTGGATGAGATCGCTGATGAGCATCGCGGCTGCTGTACTGCTTGTCATTCCCCACTTCTTGAAGCCTGTCGCGATATAGATATTGGGGGATGAGGCGGTAATACGGCCGATATATGGGAGCTTGTCCCCAGTGACCAAATCTTGTGCTGACCATCGATACTTGATGTCCGTCGCATGGAAATATTGCGAGGCATATCCTTGCAGCGCTTCGTAATGATTAATTGTACAAATGCCTTGTCCGGTTTTGTGATTTTGCCCGCCGATGATTAGTAGGGGCGTTCCGTCCGAGGACGCTACGCTACGTATGGAACGGCTCGGTTCTTCCGCGCTATATACATGCCGCCGGGATACGCCATATCGGTCTTGATGCCAAGCGCGTAAGAACGCTCGGCGTGCATGCGGGCGAAGAATAAGCCAAGACCATCAGGACTCAACTCCTGAATATATCGGGAGGAGATCGAATACATGCCGGTTTCTGGGACAGTTACTGTGAAGGTTAATGTGCCGGAATTCTGCATCCAGACAAAACCACTACCGGAGAATCCGGGCTTAGGTTGTCCGTAAATTTGCGTCACTACTTGAAGATCGGAGGTGAGCTGAGTATTTTCGCTTTCAATCGTGAAAAGTGTGGTGTCTGCATGAACGGGCGCTGTCATCAATCCAAGTAGCAGAGTAAATCCCAACATCATTGCGATTGTCTTTTTGAACAAATTTTTCATTTTCATCTTTCCTCCCATGTATAAAATGATAAATAATTTCGCGATCTATCACATCATGGTGGCGCTTTCGATTCAAAGATATCATATATATACCAATTTTTTGTAAATATGATATTTTTGAAAAGTTCTGCACTTCGATTTTGCACAATCCCTACGGTCGTTCACTCTCCATTTCCTCAAGGTTAAACACTGATTTTAGGTTTGAGCCGTCTTATTTAACAACAGCCACTTTAGTTATCCATTTGAAAATAGAAAAACCAGACTGATTAAAACATCGATACACTGATATAAATTATTGCAATGACGATTGTTGGTGGGGTTTAATGTAACAATATAAGATGTAGATGAATATATCATAATGACTTTTTTATAAAACTATCAAAGATTAACGAAGTGAGAAAAATAGCTGCGAGCTTTGAAAATAGTCTTGAAGAACTTAGCAATGTAGGAACGATCTAAGATCATATTGAGAAATATTTTGAATCAGATGATTTTTATGTTGAAAATAGATATGAACATGGAAATATAAGTGATGTTATTGATTATATAATAATGGGTTGCGTTTTTTTATTTAAGGGATGAAGCTCAAATCGAGTTTTCTTGAGCAGACACAACAGTTCTCCTAGGCCTAACAACCTATCCATATTTTGCTTTTATGCAGGTGAATAGTCATACGATGTCGAATGTTGGATTGAGATAAAACAATAATATAGACGCTTGAAATTATAATGACAGGAACGATAGATATGGATGAACAAAGAGTTCTGATAATGATTGACCAAGCCGACAAGACAAGTGAAATTGACAACTATGCCATATTTGAAGATACCGTGCAAATTCAATTTAGAAAATCTAAAAAACTATATAAATATTCGTCATCGAGGGTTTTCATTAATAGTTATCCTACTTATGTGAATATTGAAAAACAAAAAGTTATGTACCGAGAACTACCTCTTCGAAACGTGAGAAATGTGATGAACTTCAAGGAGTGGCTTAAAGTTTTTTTTGAAGATCAACAAACTCGTATTTACAGCCCTACGCAGATTAGTATTGTACCTGAAGAGCACGAATCCAATCTAACAATTGATCCTATGGACTACTGGATAGATATTTCACAATATACAAAAATAAATGATGAAGCGGAGGCACATCTTAAGAGACAATTTTCTAAACTGAACGTCATACATCATGAAAGTGTGCTAGCCTCATACCTCAAAAAGACTTCTATAACTAAGACCGAGGAAATCGCTTCTCCAATCATTTATCCATTCAGATTTAATTTAAGTCAAAAGGAGGCACTTGAACAAGCGCTAACTAATAAAATATCTATTGTCGAAGGTCCGCCTGGAACAGGGAAAACTCAAACAATTCTAAATATATTAGCCAATTTAACCGTGATTCATAAAAAATCTGTGGCTGTAGTTTCGGGGAACAATGCAGCAGTACAAAATGTAAGAGACAAGCTTCAGAATCAAGGGTATAGCTTTATGGTTGCAGCGTTGGGAAATCAGGATAATAAGAAAGCATTTTTTGAAAATATGCCTAAGCATCAGGTAGAGGGATGGGATTGCGAAGCTGAGGAGAAACAGTTAGCTGAAACGATTAATGATCTGACAAACCGACTAGATCGATTGTTATTGCTTGCCAATCGTAAGGCTGAAATTGAACAAAAAATTTCGACCTATCGTCTGGAGCAGAAACATTTCCAGTTTCATAATGATAAACGTAATATGGACAGTATGGAGCGGTTGTTTTTCCGTAATCAAACGGCTGAAACAATCATTTCCTTTTTAGCTGACGAGTACTTTATAGGTGAAAAGTCATTTCGGTTTTTGCAGAAGGCAAAACTAATGTTCAAATATGGTTTTTTTGACTTTAAGAAACTTAGAGAGAGCAGGTTGGAGTTAATTACACGCTTACAGATGAAGTATTATGATTCCAAACTCACAGAATTGAAGCGGGAAAGTGACGAAATTGAAGAGGAGCTTGAAAAAGAATCGTTCGAACATCTTCTGCAGCAGCATGAAATGAGTTCTACTCTATTGTTTAAGAAAAAACTGTATGACAAGTATCAAGGGAAATTAGCTTATGGAGGCAATCTCAAGAGTTACTTGAGCGAGATTGAAGAGTTTATGAATCATTTTCCGATAATGTTGAGCACGACCCATGCATTGCGTTCTTGCATACCAGACAATTACCTTTTTGACTATGTAATTGTAGATGAAGCATCTCAAGTGGATTTGCTAACGGGTGTACTAGCCATGTCTTGCGGCAAGCAGATCATAATTGTAGGAGATATCAAGCAACTACCACAAATTGTAGATGAAAAAATTGTAAGTAAGTTGAAGCGTTCAGATGTCGAGGAACCTTATAACTATTTCAAGCATAGTTTGTTGTCCTCCGTGCTCGCTATATATGGAAATAACGTGCCTAAAGCAATGCTGAAGGAGCACTATAGATGCAGACCAGGAATTATTGGCTTTTGCAACCATCAGTATTACAATAACGAGCTGATTCCTATGACTACTGAAGAGGATTCGGACGTATCGATCAGACTGCATTACACAGCTATTGGCCACCATATGCGCAAGGTGACGGTCGGAGAAGAAAAGGGGAGTTTTAACCAAAGGGAAATTGATGTGGTAAAAGAAGAAATTATAAAGGAGCTCCAGCTTGAGCATGTTCCCTTGGAAGATATCGGATTCACGACCCCATATCGTCTGCAGGTATCGGAGGCCAATGCCAGATTAGATAAAAATATTGAGGTTGATACAGTTCATAGATACCAAGGTCGAGAAAAGCCTGTGATAATTTTGTCTACCGTTCTGGATCAAACGAGGAATGGGCAAATCGGAAAGAAATTTGTGGAAAATCCAAATATGATCAATGTAGCGGTTTCCAGAGCACAAAAGCAGTTTATTCTCGTCACTGATCATGCATTATTTCGAAACTCTCGCAAGGATATTGGTGATCTAATACGCTACATAGAATATAACACGCTTCACGAGCATATTACACAAAGTCAATTGATATCTGTGTTTGATTTGCTATATTCCGATTATTCAGAACGATTGAATGAACTGCAAGCGCGACTGGTTAACAAATCCAAATACAAATCTGAAAATATTATATGGCGTGTTCTGACTGATTTGATTGAAGAAGATACTTACAAATGTTTTTCTTTTAGTATGCAAGTATATTTAAAGGATGTATTCAGAGACACAGATCAACTTAATGAATCTGAGAAAAAGTATGTAAAAAACAGAGCTTCTTTTGATTTTGTTATCTATGATACTATTAACAAGCAGCCGCAATTGGCTATTGAAGTAAATGGATTTGCTTATCATCGGAATAATCTGGCTCAATCTAAGCGAGATGAGTTAAAAGGTAGTATTTGCAAGAAATATGACTTTGTACTTCTTACTCTTGAGACAACTGGCTCTGATGAAATCATAAAAATTCGCAATCAATTGGATAAACTTTTATATAGTAGTTAACAGGTTCATTATTATAATGTATTGGGGTTATTTTATGTTTGTAAACCAGCAAGGAAAAAGTTGGAACTGGATCGCTTTCTGACATCAATACCTTATATATTTGCGTATGTCATATTCATAATGGAAGAAGATCAGTATCTAAGATTCGCAGTATCTTTAGCTGTATGTTTAATTTGTTTAATCGTTGTTATACTTAATAATAAAAATCAAATGTATGCTAATAATAGCTATACTAAGTGTGTTTCTAGTTGTTTAGTAGTTGGTGCTCTGTTTACCTTGTCATTATCTAATTACTTTTACTTTATAGTTGGATTAGCATCTATTTCAATTGTTATTTATAAAATTTTTGAGTTTTTATGTGACTTTGTTGAGAGCATATTACTAAAAAAGTAGACATGTGATTACTAATGGTTCTCATTTTAAAATATAGTTGTTGGTTAAGTGGATTCGTAGCTTTCATTGTTGCATTTTTTTGGTTTATAATTAGATTCGCAAACTTATATCCGAAAAATCCGATTGCATTAATGTTAATGAAACAGACGTCGGCATTATAGCCTGGGTTAGTGTATTCATTATTTCAATGATCAATGCTGTTTTTATTTTGGATTTTCTCATCAAATGGATTATTAGAAGTTTTAATTCAATTAAGTTTAATGTAATCAATCGTACTGAGATTCAACTCTTGTTTATTAAGATGGTTGTTATTATCGTATTTGCAGATATTACTTATTCTTTGTTATATCTTGCATTCTCTGGTATGAAGATTAAAGAAATAAACACACTGGCAGAATACATTCTATTACTACAAAATTACGGTAAATCGTTTTACTACGCTTTCTGTCTACATTTTTCCGCTACATTACCTTCAACACCCTTTTTCATAGAAATGGATAATGCAGTAAAACAGACATTCCCACTTCAAATCATTCAATTTTTCCATTTCTGCCTAAATAAAATTATCGATATAACTATGCTTGCATATACAGCGGGTGTAATTTTAAAAGCGCTTGGGATAACGAAAGAGAAGAGTATATAAATCTTTCGTTATTGACCAATATAAACGATAGATATGATTGAATCTAGGAATCGACTCTTAAGTTAGGATGCCTCCAACTTATTTGGGAAGATACCGTGTAGCATTCACACAACCCAAGAGATGAAGAAGCAGATGCAAGATTAAAAGTGGGGTATTAGATGTCTGGGATGTGGGTCATAACTAAATAAGAGGCTATAGTTTAGGGGGAAATAGGTCGCTGACTACGATCAGTCGGCGATTCAATCCCGCCTAGCTCCACCATACATTAAATCAGAAACGACAGAAGTGCCTTTTTTTCCTTGACGGTCTCGTGAGTTTATAGTCTATGGAAAAAGAAGATGAAATAGACAGGAGGTCAATATGACAATCAGAAAGTACGGAAGTGACAGAGAGCATTTTCTAAAATATTTAATGAATTTGATGGTACCCATAGAAGGTGGGACTGTGGAATTACGCGATTATATTAATATGAATAAATGGCTTAGTTCAGATTATACTTTATCAGACCCTGGAAGAGGAAGTGATAAAAAGGTTATTACATGGACTGAAACGATTGAACCTTTCTATGTAATGAAGTATCCGGTAACACAGCATTTGTATCATCTTGTCATGCATGAAGAAGAAGTAGAACCGAATGTGAATAACTTGCCGATTACGGAGGTTTCGTGGTTGGATTCGCTTGTCTTTTGTAACGCATTGTCCCGAATACTTGGTAGGACTGAATGCTACACAATCACAAATGAAAGTGAGAACACTATATACAACAATAAAGCGAATGGTTTTCGATTACTATCAGACGCTGAATGGCAGTATGTGTGCAAAGCGGGAACCAAGGGATATCGGTATGAAAGAATTGATAAGATTGCATGGTATCAAGAAAACTCTAATGGATCAGCTCATCAAGTCGGAAAGCTTCTTCCTAATCCATGGGGTGTTTACGATGTGATTGGTAATGTTTGGGAGTGGTGCTGGGATCTGTATGATACTGAACGATATGGGAACTATAGAGTCTTCCGAGGAGGCAGTTGGGCTGAAGTTGAAAACAATTGTGGTTCTACGATTAGAAGGAAAAGCATGCCTGATTTCAGGATAGATGACCTTGGCTTTAGAATAGCACTTACAAAACCATGAGTATCAAAAATTGTGTATAATAGCGTTCGTACTTTATTATGCCTAAATATTCATCGTTTCTTATCAATGAATAATTAGGTGTTTTTTGTGATAATACTCTTCATTGTTAATGACTTTATCAAAGCTTTATGAGAACAATATCTAGTCATTATAAGAATAATAACTTCTTCTGATATGATTAATTAAAAGAAGGAGGGATTTTCTTGGAGAACATGCGATTACGAAAAAATCAGATTTTTGCACTTGCTTATTGCCTTATTTTTGTGGTTCGTTTTTTTCAATATCTGTATACGGTCGAAGTAAGGTCAACCTTAACAATAGTATTATATATCGTGCTTTTTATCGCAGGAATCTTTTTATTCCGCCAGCATCTAGTTGGAAGTTGGCAACTTCTGAAGCAATCCATTTTTCGTAGCTTATTGTTACTAATTGGCTTCTACTTCATTTTTGTATTATTCTCTTCATTCGCTACAGCAATGCAATAGCGCAACTCACGGATTTCCATAATAGTCTCCTTGTTGCACGTATGCTTCAATGGCATAAGAATGTATTTGAAATAAGTAATGTTGATATTAAAAGGTAGAGAGGGGATTAATAAAAATGGACATGAAGGATTTTATAGATTTTTGTAAAAGAGGCAACCCCATATCGGGCGAGGATAAAGAATTGCATGGACTATTAACTCAATGTAGCTATGAAGCTCAAAAGATCACAATGGAACTAAACACTTCTTATCATTCAAAAGAAGAAATTGTGGAGATTTTTAGTGAACTAACAGGTAATAAAGTCGATTCATCTTTTATGTGTTTTCCACCGTTTTATACAGATTTCGGGAAAAATATTATGATTGGAAAAAATGTGTTTCTTAACACAGGCTGCTCCTTCCAAGATAGAGGTGGAATTAGTATAGGAGACGGTTCAATGATAGGTATGAATGTCACAATTGCTACACTTAATCATGGGTTACCTATGGAAACGAGAAATACAACATATTCCTCTCCAGTTATCATTGGCAAAAATGTCTGGATTGGGTCAAGCGCAACAATATTACCTGGTGTAACGATTGGCGACAATTCAGTTGTTGCGGCAGGGGCAGTTGTCACTAAGGATGTCCCAGAAAATACTGTCGTTGTAGGAGTACCAGCAAAAGTAGTAAAATCAATTAACGATACTGCAAAGTAATTATCGGAAAAATATTAAGAATGAATCTTGAAGGCTCCATACCAAGTGATAATCCATTTCTGAATTCTTATGTATTTAGTTATGGACATCGAAATCCTCAAGGGATAGCTTGGTCGCCTGATGATACGCTATATACGAGCGAGCACGGTAACAGTGCTAACGATGAAGTGAACGAGATAGAAGCCGGTTTAAATTATGGCTGGCCAATTATTGAGGGGAAAGAGGTACAAGAAGGTATGGTTTCACCTCTATTTACCTCTGGAGATGGAGGTACTTGGGCACCCTCTGGAATGGATTACTTCGATGGAAAATTGTATGTCGCAGCCTTAAGAGGAAGCGCAGTATTAGAATTTGATCTTGAAACAGGCGAACAACGTGAAGTCATCAGTGGACTTGGTAGAGTTCGGGACGTACGAATTGAAGATAAATAACATCCTGTATTTCATTAGTAATAATACAGACGGTCGTGGTGTGCCACAAGGGAACGAGGATAAGCTATACAAAGTCTTACTTTCAGAAGACGATGATTCATAATTTCTCAATGAACCGATTAAGAGGACATAGATAAATTCTATGGCCTTTTTTTGTGTGTTGATTATGGAAAAATATAGTAGCATAGAGTAAGATTAATGGGTGATTACTTAATTTTAATGTAGTTCAGGTGCTGTTCTAATGACAATTGATTTTTCGAAGTATAGAAATAGAACGTTATGGGAAATTGCTACAAGTCGAAAAAAAACCATCTACTTACAGATGGTTTGGTAACTAATTATTTATACACATCACCACGAGAACCGACTTTTAAGAAATGAATGATTAATCGAGTGTTTTCCACTGTGTAAATAATTCTATAAGAGCCAACTCGTAATCTAAAATCTTCTAAAGTACCTTTCATCCTTTTTAATGTCAAGTTCAGGATGGTAGGGATTCTCAGATAAAGTTTCTAAATGTTGTACAATTCGAGTTCGTGTTGGCTTGTCAAGTCTTTGTAAATATTTTAATGCATCCTTATAGAACTCAATTGAGTAGGTCATCGACAATATCCTTTAATTTAATACCTTCACCACGATCGATCGATTTTTTTGCTTGCGCTATGTCATCAAGATCTTCTTTTGTAGTAGGTTCATCGTCCCATGGAATATATCTGTAGTTGTGATTAGCTGCCAATTTTTGCAGGAAATCAGCTGCGGTTGGAAGGGCATCATCAGGTAATAGTTGAATTAATTTATTCAAATGATCTTTTGAAACTGCCATTCAAGATCAACTCCTAAAAAGACTTTATTCATCATTATAACACGAAACTAAATTAGTATTAAAGCGGTTTAAAGAAATTGTATGTTTATTCGAAGAAGGCAGCAACATCCCATAACACAGTATTCTCGCGGCGGCTACGCCTTGGTAACTTTGATGCTTTTAGCAGAGTAGTGAATACAAGAACGTTAGGTGAAATTGCAGCAATGTATATTAAATCATATTTTAAAGGTGATTCGATGGAGAAATGGGAACAACTAATAATTATCATGCAAGACAAAGAAGCAAGAGATGATGCAATAATAGATTTATTTGTGTTCAATAATGATATTGTTATTAATGCATTATTGGAAGAAGCTCTTGATGACACGAATGAGGACATGCTAAGAGCAAGTTGCGGTGAAACACTAGCACAGATATGGATTAATAATTCAGATATTGATTTTTCAAAACTCATTAAGTTGAGAGGCAGTGCTTTAAATGAAGTACTAAGCCAGATTAAACATTCAAGGAAAGATTGGTATTTTGAATATATGAAGCTTATAGAACTAAATAAATCAAAGTAGATTTGTAGTAAGTCGAGGATGGCTGTAACTTCATATAACACAGTATTCGTGCATTGGGCCATATGGCCCTCGGTCCGACAAAGGGATTTCAGGGAAGCATGAGCAGCGGGACACATCGATCCCACTAAGATAAGAGCTATCTAAGGGGAATTATCGTTGTGAATACAACAACGTTATGTGTAATTGCCAAAAACAATGCAAGTAGGTGAAAAAATGATTATTGATGATGAGCTTTATCAAGAAGCAGTTAAATTAATTAACCAAAGATTTCCTAAAGGTTGGGGCGGAGCAGCGGCCATGCGTACTGAACAAGGAAGAATTTTAACTAGTGTAGCTCCCGAAATAGTGAATGCCTCGACAGAATTATGTATTGAGACAGGAGCTATATGTGAAGCTCATAAAATAAATGAAATAGTAACTCATACTATATGTATTGTACGAGAAAATGAAGACTCAAAATATATAGTGCTTAGTCCATGTGGTATATGTCAAGAACGATTATATTATTGGGGAAGTGATTTAAAAGCTGCAATAGGAATAGAGGAGAATAAAATTGTTTATAAGGAACTAATGGAATTACAACCGTATTATTGGTATAAAGCTTACCATAAGCAAATATTAAATAAAGATATTTGATGAGAAATTCGAAGAAGTGGCAACTACACATAACACAAGTTTGACGCTGCGGACATACGTCCTTGGTTGGAAGAAGCAATTACATAGAAGTAATGTCTCCAACACAGAAACCAACCTAATGAAAGCAAGATCAAGTAGAAGGTGGGTTTCCGTCGTGAACCTCTGAACGTTATGTGACATACTCGAAATCATTTTATCAAACGTATAGACCACAAATTCTTTAGACAAATAGAGGATAACGTTATGACAACTGATAACTTTGATTCTAAATTTATAATATTACTCGGTAAAGACTGGACATGGGGAGAAGACAGAGAAATTAAAGCATTTAATTTGGAAGATCAGAGGATTTTCGGAAAGTACATATATTTGAAATTTGTAACCATTAGAAAGAGCAAAAGATATGATGAGATTAAATATTTTCTCTTTGATCTTGGGGCATACATAGACCAATGTGAATATAAGATTAATGAGATTATAGTTAATGAGATTTCGTAAGTAATGCACTGAAGTCGAGTACGTTACATAACACCGTATTCACGCAGCGGCTCCGCCTTGGTCACTGTGATGCATTTGTTAGAAGTAGCAGACTTAAGTAAATATGCTCAAGCATGGCTTTATACGGACCGATATCCATTACTTACTTCTCAATCCATTAACCAATGTATTTCTTCACCAATAGCAAGTCGAGGGTTAGGGTGGCAGGTACAAGACTTCACATCTTCGTCGTTAGCATGCGGCTTAATTTGGCCCCAAGGCAGTTTTGGACATACAGGATTTACTGGAACAAGTCTTTGGATCGAACCTACTCTAAAGCTTTCAGTTGTATTTTTAACAACCGCAGTTCATTATGGCAGAAACTCAACCATAATAGAGTTAAGAAAAGTATTACATGAATCCATTTACGAAACGATTAAGAAGGACTATTAGATATATCGTATAACCTTGTCAGAAATAGAAAAGTGCAAGCTTTAAGCTTGCACTTTTCTGTAATAACACAATTAATATAATTCTAGCAATTAATTAAAAGTTGGAACAACAGCGCCTTTATAAGTCTCATTAATAAAACTCTCTGCCTCAGGCGATTGCAGAGCTTCAATAAGCTTAACAATGGCTTCATCGTTTTGGTTATCTGGACGAGTAACCAAAATATTTACGTATGGAGAGTTTTTATCTTCAATAACCAATGCATCTTCTACTGGGTTCAAGCCTGCCTCCAACGCATAGTTAGTATTAATAGCTGCAATATCTACTTCATCAAGAACACGAGGAATTGTTGCTGCTTCCAACTCAACAAATTCAAAGCCTCTTGGATTATTTTTAATATCAGAAACCGTAACTTCTAGTCCAGCGTTCTCATCTAGTTCAATCAAGCCATTTTGTGCTAGAAGAATTAAAGAACGACCGCCATTAGAAGGGTCATTTGGTATTGCAATTTTGGCGCCATCCTTAAGTTCGGAAATATTAGTAAGACTGTTGGAATACACTCCAAATGGCTCAACATGTACACCTGCTACACTAACTAAATCATAACCATTATCCGCATTGAATTGATCTAGGTACGGTACATGCTGGAAAAAGTTAGCATCAAGTTCTTTTTCATACAATGTTTTATTAGGCAATATATAATCAGTAAATTCAATAATCTCAAGATTAATTCCTTGCTCTTTTAATACTGGAACTAACGAATTCAAAATTTCCGCATGTGGAATTGGTGATGCTCCTACCTTAATTGTCACTTCTTCAACATCATCTGTTGCCCCTGTTTCAGCATTACTCGAATTGTTTGAGCCAGTTGCTTCATTTGCGCTATTGCTTGTGTTGACTGTATTTCCCCCTTGATTTCCGCAAGCAGCAAGTAGTAATGCTAATGTAAGTAAAATAATTGAAGTTAACTTTGTTTTTCTCATCCTAATTCCTCCATTTTATCTAACTATTTGTTGTTTCATTACAACTGCTTTTTACTGAAATAGCGTACTAGTCGATCACCAAACATCTGCATGAGTTGAACTAACACGACAATCAGTACAACACTTACGATTAACATATCAATTCTATAGCGATGATGTCCGTAGCGAATGGCTAGATCACCGATTCCCCCGCCACCTACTATCCCCGCCATTGCGGTATATGATACTAAGGTAACCATAGTAATCGTTATTGCTGTAATTAGCCCTGCTCTTGATTCTCGTAGCATCACTCGCCAAACAATTTGCCACTTAGTAGCTCCCATTGCTTGTGCAGCCTCTACAATGCCATGGTCAACTTCTCTAAGCGCGGATTCTACTAATCTAGCAAAAAACGGAGCCGCAGCTATGACAAGTGGTGGTATTGCCCCTTTAACTCCAATGCTAGTGCCAGCTATTATCTTGGTTAGAGGGAGCAGCACTATTATTAATATAACGAAGGGAACGGAACGCATGACATTAACAACAAAGGATACTATGACGTATACAACCTTGTTTTCTAACATCTGCTTACTAGAAGTCAGGAAAAGTAGAAGTCCCATGACAAAGCCTATAGCAACAATATACGGTATTGAAAATCCTAGCATAATTAACGTTTGCTTCATTGCCTTATATACTTCATCCCATTTGACATTATCAAAATAAGAGGTTAGATCATTAATAAAGAGTGATGAATTGGAAACAAATGAAAGGATCGTCATTGTATTTCACTTACCTCCAATCCTTGCGAACGCAAGCTCGTAATAATATAGTTTACGTCGCTGTCTATACCTTGCAGCTCGATAAGCAGCTGTCCATATGGTACATGCTTCATTTTGGAAATCTTACCTTGGAGAATAGCTAATTTGGCACTCGTACGATTAACCGTTTCGTAGATAATCGGCTCATAGGTTAAATGACCACTATACTGGATATAAATAAGACGTCCTGTAACTGGCCCGTTACGATCAATAACTAGCTCTATACTGTCCTCAGATTCATGTAAAAATTGCTTCGTAATCGATTGCTTTGGATACAAAAAAACGTCAATTACATTGCCCATCTCTACAATATTGCCTTCATCCATAACAGCAACACGATCACAGATTTTGCGAATGACTCCCATCTCATGGGTAATTAGCAATATTGTAATTCCTAGCTGAGCATTAATATCCTTCAATAGCATTAATATACTTTCTGTGGTTTGTGGATCTAGCGCTGATGTTGCTTCATCACAGAGAAGCACTTGAGGATTAGTAGCCAATGATCTAGCTATACCAACTCGTTGCTTTTGCCCGCCTGATAATTGACTAGGATAATGATCTTTATGACCAGAAAGTCCGACAAGCTCTAACAATTGCTCGACACGCTCTGAAACTGCCTGCTTGGATAGACGAGATAGCTTCAGTGGAAAGGCGATGTTTTGAGCTACGGTCATAGTAGACATTAAATTAAAATGCTGAAAGATCATACCAATCTGTCTTCGCTGCTCCTGTAATTCTTTTTCCTTCATGGCTGTCAAATCTCTATGGTCAACTAACACCTTCCCACTAGTAGGAATCTCGAGTAAATTTACGCAGCGCAGTAAGGTACTTTTGCCTGCGCCCGATCTACCAATAATGCCGAAAATTTCGCCCTTTTCTACTTTTAGGCTCACATTATTAAGTGCAGTGATACTTTTCTTTTTCTGTCTGTATTCTTTATTGATGTCTAATAACTCAATCACACTAACACTCCTTAAGTACTACTAAAAAACTAATAAAAGTAATACGATTAATCCGTAGTTATCGGGTAGGAATAGTATAATATAAATT
The DNA here is from genome assembly GCF_056786395.1 of Paenibacillus sp. Y951. NCBI lineage: Bacteria > Bacillati > Bacillota > Bacilli > Caryophanales > Paenibacillaceae > Paenibacillus > Paenibacillus sp. Y951. The sequence continues at coordinate 135,125 of NZ_JBXCIY010000003.1, forward strand.
TTGAAGTTACGCAATAACTTGTTAAATTTTTAATGGTGTACTATTCGGGGGTTTTTGTTTTCAACATCAAAGTGTTTAATAAGGGAGTAACTACGAACATATTAGTAACTGGTACAACAGGTAATTTAGGTTCGAAGATTGTTCTAAAGTTACTTTCAAAATTTTTAGCTGAATATCGTAGTAAGTGCCATAAAGAATAAGATTTATAGATCGGAGTTTAGAGAGTATAATGAACAGTAGGGTTAATAATTAACAACAACCCTGATTTAATTCGTTTACTTCGGGAGGAAACACCAATCATGTCTTATATTAAACAGCTTGAAACTTCATCTATATCGTTAATTGTACCGTTTAAACAATTACAATCCATTGCAGAGGAACTTATCTATAAAGCTATTCAAGTTCAATTATCTGTGAAGATTGAAGCGGAAGAACTGAACGATGGAGAATTACGGATATTAGCTAACTTTGATGATCGTACATTATCTGATGAAGAAGTTCGTTCGCTTTCCAAGGCAGGATTTGCAGCAAGTGAACCATATCGCAATGCTGATACGGCATTAGAGGCGATATTCGTAGGTCGCTATGATATTCAACCTACTTTAGGTGACGAGGAAGATGGAGATTATTACTTTATTGTGGAGCTAGAATATAATGATTACGTAAGGTCATTAAAAAGGGATTCAAACGAGTAGTTAATTATTTCACGTTCGTGAAGTTTATGCTATACTTAATAGCGTTGTTTAAGAATTACTAAATAATAATAGTTAATATAAAGCAGTGATAGCTTAGAATTAGCATTTTTCTAAGCCGCCACTGCCTTTTTATGGTCATATATTATGAAAAATTAGTTTTGGAAGACGATTTCACAAAATTTAGAAGATTGCATAGAAAAGGACGTAGAAAATTAATGAGTATTTTGACAGTCGAAGAAATGAGCCATTCATTTGGCGAAAGAGTAATATTTGATAAAGTATCCTTCAGAATATTGAAAGGTGAACATATCGCATTAGTAGGGGCAAACGGTCAAGGCAAATCTACTTTAATGAAAATAATTACTAATCAATTATTACCTGACAATGGAAAAGTGACATGGGGCAGCAAGATTAGTGTAGGGTATATGGACCAATATGCTGATCTTAACAAAGGGAAAACGGTGGAAGACATATTGAAAGAAGCATTTTCCACTTTATTTGATGCTGAACAAGAAATCAATGATTTATACGGCAAGCTAGGTGACATGAATGCGGAAGATATGGATATTGCGCTTGCTAAAATTGGTGATATGCAAGAGTTATTAGATACTAATGATTTTTATAATATTAATTCAAAAATACAAACGACTGCCTTAGGTCTTGGGATTTTAGAGTTATTAGAGCGAGATGCGTCGACATTAAGCGGTGGACAGAGAACGAAGGTTTTACTTGCTAAGCTACTATTAGAAACGCCTGATATTCTATTACTAGATGAGCCGACCAACTATCTTGATGTAGAGCATATCGAGTGGTTGAAAGCTTATTTGAATAATTATGAAAATGCATTTGTATTAATTTCTCATGATATTGATTTTGTAAATAGTGTTATTAATATCGTTCAGCATCTGGAGCATAAGGTGTTAACAAGGTATGTTGGCGATTATGAGGCATTCCTTAAGGTGTATGAAATTAAGAAGGAACAGCTAGAAATTGAATTTAGAGAGCAAAAGAAAGAAATTGCTAAATTAGAGGACTATATCGCCAGAAATAAAGCGAGAGCATCCACTTCAAAACAAGCAAAATCAAGAGAGAAAAAACTTGATAAAATAGAAGTAATCGAGATTAAGAGCGAAAACCTTAAACCCAACTTCAACTTTAAGAAAGCAAGAACATCTGGTGAAATTATTTTCGAGGTTGAAAATTTGGTCGTTGGCTATAACAAGCCATTAAGTAAACCATTAAATCTAAAGATGAAACGAGATCAAAAGATTGCCATCGTTGGTACAAACGGTTTAGGGAAATCCACCCTTCTCAAAAGCTTACTTGGTGTATTAACGCCGATAAGTGGAGAAATTAATTTAGGAAATTATCAGGAAATAGGGTACTTTGAACAAGAAGTGTTAGAAGTTAATACAACAGTGGTCATGGACGATGTATGGAATGAGTTTCCTAACTCCACAAATAAAGAAATTATGGGTCAATTATCTAGAGCGGGCTTAACAAGAAAAAATATTGAAAGTCCTGTTCATATATTAAGCGGTGGCGAGCAAGCAAAGGTTAGATTATGTAAGCTAATTAATAAACCTTCTAATATATTAGTTTTAGATGAACCAACTAACCATTTGGATGTACATGCGAAGGAAGAGCTTAAGCGTGCTTTACAAGAGTACAAGGGCAGCATCATTCTAGTGTGTCATGAACCAGAATTCTACAAAGATATCGTAACAGATGTGTGGAATTGCGAAGATTGGGCTCTGTAATAAGACATTGTCGTGGATATTATGATTAATATAAAGGGGACATGGATAAATCCATGTCCTCTTTGCGTTTGATCTAGTATTATATTAAGTACAACAACACTAGATCTCGACGAAAATGGTAAGCGTCGCCCAATTTGCAATAACGATAATATTGTGGCAATGTTACAGATGGATTAGGTAGTTAGTAAGTTACGAGGAATAATTTATTGAGGGGAAGGATTATTATGAAAATTACATTTTTGGGACATGCTGGATTACTAGTTGAAGGAGCAGGCAAAAAAATTGCAATTGATCCTTTTTTGAGTGGAAATCCGATGGCTGCGATGGAAGCGAAAGACTTGAAGGTAGATGCGATTGTATTGACCCATGGACATAGCGATCATTCTAGCGATGCTGCTTCGATTGCGTTAGCGAACGGTTGCCCTATTTTGGCAGTAGTTGAATTAGCTTCATTGCTTAGTCCATCCGGTGCTACAACGGTAGGTATGAATACAGGCGGTACTTATATCATCGATGAATATATTTCAGTAAAGCTGACTCAAGCATTCCATAGTTCATCTTTTGAAGTAGATGGGGTCGCTCATTATGCTGGTCAACCACAAGGAGTTATTCTAACAATGGGTGATCAAACCTTATACCATATGGGAGATACTGCTTTATTTTCAGATATTAAATTAATTGGTGAACTCCATAAGATAGATATAGCTGCAGTACCAATAGGAGATCATTTTACGATGGGGCCAAGGGAAGCTCTCATTGCAGCGAAGTGGACAGATGCCAAACATATCATCCCCATACATTTCAATACCTTTCCACCGATTCGTCAAAATGGAGAGCAGTTTATAAAACAATTAGCAGCACAGGATCAGCAGGGGCATGAATTGAAGCCTGGGGAATTTGTTGAAATTTAATCATATCAATGCGCTAAGATAACTTAAACGGGGGATATTGTTTTGGATGCATATAGGTTTTACTTTTCATGAGATGGTGTGCTTTCACAGGCACCATTTCTTTTTTTTGTAACAATTAACAGGTAAATTTTAGGTTATGTATGTTAGGATATACAATAACAAACCTAATCTCAATGAGAAATGAGTGATTCCATGAAGAAAAAAGTTGTTTTAGCTGGTGGGACTGGTTTTGTCGGGAAATACTTCAATGATAAGTTTCGTAATATGGGCTATGTTGTGAAAATTATCTCAAGACAGGAAGGTCATATATCTTGGGATAATGAAATAGGAATACTAGAGGCAATTAATAATTCGGAGCTACTAATCAATCTGGCAGGGAAGTCAGTAGATTGTCGCTACAATGAGCAGAATAAGCGAGAGATTATAGCGTCGAGAGTAGATACAACTCGCATACTTGGTCAATCAGTATTACAGTGCGACAATCCACCTTCACTATGGATTAATTCAAGTACTGCCACTATTTATCGGCATGCTGAAGATCGTCCAATGACTGAGGAAACGGGAGACATTGGTTCTGGATTTTCCGTTGACGTAGCGACAGAGTGGGAAAAGACATTCTTTGATTTCGACTTACCAGCTACTAGAAAGGTTGCCTTAAGACTTGCGATTGTACTAGGTGAACATGGCGGTGTGATGACTGCCTTCAAAAACTTAGTTAGATTTGGCCTTGGTGGCGTACAAGGTTCTGGCAATCAGAAATTCAGTTGGATTCATATTGAAGATTTATTCGATATTACGCTCTTCCTTAGAGATAACAAAGACATTAGCGGAGCGATCAATTGTTCAGCGCCTCATCCGGTTACAAATCGTGAATTGATGGATAATTTGCGGAAAACGATGAATGTTAAGTTCGGATTGCCTTCTCCAAAATGGATGCTTGAATTTGGTGCTGTATTCATCAAAACGGAAACAGAATTGATTTTGAAGAGCCGCTGGGTTATTCCGGACCGACTAGAGAAAGCAGGGTACAAGTTTACATACCGCACCATTGATAAGGCACTTCGGCAAATAATACAAAAATAAACAATAAAGAATAGATGAAGCACTGCCTAGTATTATTACATAGGGCAGTGCTATTTGTAGTTATAATTAGTTGGATAACGAACGGGGATATGTCCGACGAAAAGGAGATCAATTCTCTTCACACTTTTTCAGCATTCATGTATAATAACGATACAGAATTACTGATTCGTATTCATTAGAGCGTTTCATTGAACTTGAAAGAGGTGTAACAACGAATGAGTGATTCATTCTATGTTATTGGAGAAGTTGTCCATGGTAATGCACTCGGGCGCGAATTAATGTTTCCGACGATTAATCTTGGTGGAAATGTTGATCAATATGTTTCACCTAAAGCGGGTATCTATCTCGGAATTGCTGAGATCATGACAGGAGTATTTGCGGAGCAATCGTATTATACATTGATTAGTGCTGGATATCGCCCAACGGTCAATGGCGACTCCTATAAAATTGAAGCGTACTTACTTGATTTTTCAGGAGATTTATATGGAGAACAAGTAAAAGTAATCTTTTCAACCTATTTACGCGAAGAGATTAAATTTGACAATTTAGATGATCTCATTGTGCAAATGAAACTAGATGAGCAGAATGGGAGAGCGATGATTGTGCAAGGAGAGATCGCAGCGTTGCCATCTTAACAAATCTGCATTAGCAATAAACGATCAAATCTAGACTTAGAGCAAGACCGTAGTTACGCTCATTCATTCTCGCGTCATCGATTCTGAATGAGCGTTATTTGTGTGATTGAAATATACATACAGGAGACATTATATTATGACCGCATTACAGCAAGAGACAAAAGCAGCAAAACGTAATTATACATGGCAGCTGCTTACGATTTTTATTGGCTTCATTATTTTTGGTTTATCTGAAAATATTAAAGGACCTGCAATTCCAAGAATGCAACTGCAATTTCATTTGGATGAAGGGCAGCTTGGCACGCTATTATCGTTGAATTCATTAGGCTACTTACTTGCTTGTTCCTTTACAGGGTTACTCGTGCGCAAGTTTGGAATGAAGGTCGTTACGGTTATGACATTCGTTATTATGTTTGCGTCGGGTATACTTGTATGGCTTTCCTATTCGTATACTTGGCTAATTGGTTCTAACTTTGTGCTTTATATCGGCAATGGGATGCTTGAGATTGGCTTGGCTATTCTTGGTGCGCGTATCTTTACGAAAAATACAGGTACAATGATGAATTTGTCACATTTCTTTTATGGATTAAGTTCTGTAGTAGCGCCGCTGCTAGCGACGGGACTTATGAGTATCAGTTTATTGGGCTACGCGATCGATTGGAGAATGATGTATCTTATTGTACTCGCGCTTTCATTAATTCCGATTATTCCAGCTTTGCTAAGTCGTTTTCCAGGTGATGAGATTAAAGCGGAGGATCGCAAATCGTTCAAAACATTAATGAAGGATAAATCTCTTTGGTTATTAATCGCAATATTGACATTCGGTGTTGTTTCGGAGCTTTCCGTAGGGGGATGGCTAGTCAATTTCTTGGAAAAAAGCTATGGATGGACGACTATAGCAGCTTCCAGTATGCTTTCTTCTTTCTTTATTGGCTTCTCATTAGCTAGATTATTTCTCGGTCCGATCATTGATCGGGTTGGCTTTACCTTATCGATTATTGGGGTTTCTATGATTGCTGCTATTAGTACGTTTATTGCAACATTAGGAGGAGAGAATTATGCAATTTTTTTTGCGATTGCAGGTTTTGGCATAGCGCCGATCTATCCTACTGTTATGGCATTTATCTCAAAGCGTTATCCTAATGATAGCGACGTAGTCATCGGCTTTGTAGCAACGATTATGGGGGTAGGATCAGTCATTGGGAATTATCTCATTGGAATTATTATTAAAGGCGTCAAGAACGCTTACGGCGCTGATTCGAGCCTGGCGTTAATGAGAGGGTTACAGGCCGGTTATCTCTTCATCGGAGTCTGTGCGCTGCTCTGTTCGCTATTAGCACTTGTTATGTATAGGTACTTAAAGAAACGCAATGAACTCATCTAAATGAGAGGAAGTTCAAAAAGCAGACGTTGATAACGAAGGGAATGCTGACGTAGCTTACTCGACATCGAATATGAAGCGAACTTGGGAAGTCCGGGCCGCGTGTACCAATAACGTACACTTGCGCTTCCTCCTTCCTCAAGTAGCGCTTCATCTTCTCGGTTCTGAACGCCCGCTTTTTGAACTTTCATTGAAAGAGGTTGTTCAAAACTAACATGGCCTAACGGCCACCACCAGAAAGGAGTCTTTCTGGGAAGACACCGTATAAAAAACAGACGTCAACTCATTATCGTTTAATCTTGAAGTGAACGACTGCGGTGTATATCATTTTCTCGCGAATCGGGTGAAATGTCGTTTGATGGGAGATCGAATGAGGTTCTAGCATAAGCGCTTTATTATTATCGATTTGCCCCGCGATAGCAGTTTCAAGCTCTTTCAGCGATAGCGCCTCGAAAAATTCAATTTTAGTTTCCATCAGGTCAAGACGAAAATTCATAATATGTAGGCTCCTTTTGTTGCAAATTTGTCGATAATAACTATAAATATGGTATTATAATTAGTGTACACTAAAATGTAAACAATATTGTAAAATTGTATTTCGATTTCAGTAACAGTGGTTAGTATAGAAGCGTTTAAGTGATAGTAGAGAAATATATTGAACTTAAGGAGGGGTAATAATGGGCGGCGTACCAGGCTCTGTATGGTTTTTCAGTGTAGTAATCATTATACTTGTCACTTGGGCGACATTATGGATTACGAAAAAGGCTTACTCGAAAAAATGGGATCAAGCTGATGAATAACGGATAATGGACTGCTGCAACTATTGTGGCAGTTTTTTTATTGTTCCACTGTCGATACAAAAAAACTTCTTCACTCGTTGGAGTAGAAGAAGTCGATGTCATAAAATGGTGCCGTCGAGAGGACTTGAACCCCCAACCTACTGATTACAAGTCAGTTGCTCTACCAGTTGAGCTACAACGGCGAATATGTAACATATGAATTTGAGAAAAGATGGTGCCGTCGAGAGGACTTGAACCCCCAACCTACTGATTACAAGTCAGTTGCTCTACCAGTTGAGCTACAACGGCGAATATGTACATATGAATTTGAGAAAAAATGGTGCCGTCGAGAGGACTTGAACCCCCAACCTACTGATTACAAGTCAGTTGCTCTACCAGTTGAGCTACAACGGCATATCGTTTTTCAAACACAAAATGTATTATCACATAATTAACGGCATAAATCAACCCTTATGAAAAAGATTAAGTATTCCGAAAATTCAATCTGATAATAGATGCAAAAAGAGCTTATCGCGTATACTTAAGTATACGCGATAAGCTCTTTTTATTATGCAGTATGTTCTTCAGATTGCTCATGAGGTACTGCAATTTGCATTTCAATTTTACGAATACGATTTTTACTTGTTTCACGTACGATGAATTTCAAGTTTTCGAATTCAAGTGACTTACCTAGCTTTGGATCTTGCATCTTGCTATATACCCAGCCGCCGATTGTTTCTACTTCTTCATCTTCAAAACTTACTCCGGTAAGCTCATGAATTTCGTCAAGTAGTACTTTGCCATCTAATAGATAACAGTTTTCATCAAGCTGCTCAATTTCTTTACGCTCATCGGCATCGAATTCGTCACGAATTTCACCGACAATTTCTTCAATAATATCTTCAATTGTAATAAGTCCCGATGTACCACCGTACTCATCAACTAAGATAGCGATATGAACACGTTCTAACTGCATACGCTTCAACAGTATTTTGATTGGCGTTACTTCTGATACGCTTAGTATAGGATGAATTAATGATTTCAGATCAAATTGATTTGTTTTTTGATGTTCAAGAAATAATTGCTTTGTATTAATCAAACCTACGATATTATCTTTGCTTTCCATAGCTACAGGGAAGCGAGTATATTGTTCACGCTCAATCACTTCAAAGTTCTTTTCAAGCGAGTTATTTGTATACAAACATACCATATCTGTACGTGGCACCATAATTTCTTTTGCTAACAATTCATCGAAAGCGAAAATACGACTAACATACCCATACTCGGTATTATTAATTTTTCCACTTTGATAGCTTTCGTTCAAAATGATTTGAATTTCTTCCTCACTATGAGCATCTTCATGATCATTCGCGGAATGTAAGCCGAATAGACGAGTAAGGGCGTTAGCTGAACCATTTAGAGTCCAGATGAACGGATACAATACTTTATAGAAAATAATAAGTGGCTTAGCTGTTAATAATGAAATTTGTTCAGCTCTTTGAATAGCCCAAGTTTTAGGTGCTAATTCACCTACGACGACATGGAAAAATGTTATAACGATAAATGCAATTGCAATTGATACGGCATGACTAATAGATTCACTAATACCCCAATCATGGAACAACGGTAACAGGATGGCAGCTACTGTCGGTTCACCTAGAAAACCTAGACCTAAAGCGGTACAAGTTATACCTAGCTGACAGGCAGATAAATATGCATCCAGATTGCTTGAAATTTTTTGTACTGAAGCAATTCCTTTCTTTCCTTCGAGTACTAACTGATCAATGCGGCTTGAACGTAAGCGTACAATAGCAAACTCTGCGGCTACAAAGAAAGCAGTTAAAAAAATCAGTAATGCAATCATGAATAATTTGAGACCTATGTCCATTTCTAATGTTCACAATCCTTTTCCTATTATATTTTTATTATTGAACTACTTCTTAAACTATATCATATAAAATAAGCGGTATTGTTAGCAACTATGAAAAGACTCGATTATGCAGTTATTAGGGGGTATGGAACGCCAATGTCTGATTAAAGGCAAGAAATCAAACCATTTCAGTATGAATAGCTATGTTTTTCGCCATTTTGCTGTAATATTGAATTTTATTTTGGGTATTATTAGTAGACGCACAACACATTACTCTCAATTTATAGGAAGTGGAAATGCTATGAAGTAGTTTGTGATATAATAAATTAAGTTGTTATGTTTTCACTATGTAATGAATGTAATGGTCTGCCGATATAATAATTATGAGTCTTAGAGTGGAGGATAAAAATAGTTATGGAGATTAATACTACAAAAGCTACGATGCAACAGCAAATAAATACACAGCTTAATTTCTATACAGGTAAAAAGGTTCAAACGGACGCTAACAATAAATCGCAATTCGATGAATTATTGCAAGAAGCGAAAATTTGGGACCCTGCACTTGGTAAAGCTTCAGAGGAAGCAGATCATGATCTTATATGGGGATATTTAGCACAAACAGGTGTGAGTCATATTCAGCAATATGGCGAACAAGAAGCTCGTGCGGTACTCGGTGTAGTTTCTTCGACATCGTCCAATGCGATAAGTGGTGGAGGCAGCTATGGCAGTTCTCAATATGCTTCTTTAATTGGAGCTGCATCGCAAAAGTATGGTGTTGATGCTTCTTTAATTGAAGCGGTTATAGCAACAGAGTCCAACTTTAATGCTAGCGCAGTATCATCAGCGGGAGCTAAAGGGTTGATGCAATTGATGGATGGAACGGCAAGAGGGCTTGGTGTTACGAACTCTTATGATCCACAGCAAAACGTTGAAGGTGGCACTCGCTACCTTGCGATGTTACTTAAAAAATACAGTGGCAATGAGCAGGTTGCGCTTGCAGCTTATAATGCTGGGCCTGGTCGCATCGATCGTCTTGGTATTGCTGCGGATGCTGAATTGCAGCAGAAATTGTCTTTATTGCCGCAAGAAACACAACGTTATATCGGAAAAGTGTTGTCAGCTAAAGCGTAATATGATGCTCATCTACAGTGAGTATAATAAGAAACGGGAATACGTATTCCACTTTAAGGAAACTAAAGTGGTACTTTCGTATATCCCGTTTTTATCGTATATTGTAAGTTGTACAATTAATTACAGTGGAAGAAGGTTTACATCATATGCTTTATTTTGACCATTGCGCATCTACTCCTCCACATGAGGATGTTGTGCGTACGATGATGGAGGTCATGACGAAACATTATGCCAATCCGTCTTCGTTGCATAGTGGTGGCGTAGCAGCGGCAAAACTTATTGAAAAAGCACGTGAGCAACTAACTAGCTTAATGCATACGAAGCAAGGCAAATGGCTATTTACTTCTGGCGGCACAGAATCAAATAATTTAGCGATTAAAGGTGTCGCTCGTCAATATGCGAATCGTGGAAAACATATTATTACGTCAGCAATAGAGCATGCATCTGTTCATGAAGCGATGCAACAGCTCGGACAAAAGGGATTCACAATTACGGAGCTACCGGTTGATGCTACTGGCCATGTATCTGTCGATCAATTGAAACAACAGATCACGGATGATACTATTCTAGTAAGTATTATGCATGTTAATAATGAGCTAGGCTCAGAACAGCCGATTGCGCAGATTGGACAATTGCTAAAGCAATATCCGAAAATAATATTCCATGTTGATGCCGTACAAAGTGTTGGTAAACTTAACCTTGATATCGAAGACTGGGGTATAGATTTATTAAGCGGATCAGCTCATAAATTGCGTGGTCCTCGTGGCGTAGGTTTTCTCTATATGCGTAATGGCATACAATTAGCTCCACTCCAAGTAGGTGGATCACAAGAATATAGCTTGCGTGCAGGAACTGAAAATGTTGCTGCGGTGGTTGCTAGTGCGAAAGCATTAAGATTAGCTATTGAGTCACTGGATCAACATTATAATGAAGCATCCGTACTAGCGACATATTTGCGTGAACGGATTGAATTGATACCAGAATTAAAGCTTAATGGTGGTGCACCACAATCTCCGTATATTGTTCATTTCTCTTATCCAGGAATGAAGCCAGAAGTCGTTATTCATATGTTGGAGCAACGTAACATTTTAGCATCGACTCGTTCGGCTTGCTCTTCCAAAGACGATAAACCAAGTCGTGTATTGATGGCGATAGGAGCAACAAGAGGCGAGGCAACCGGAGGGATTCGGATTAGCTTTGGACAAGAGCATACAACGGCACATGTCGATACATTAGTCGATGCACTTCATGAAATCATTCAGTCACTAAAACATCTTGAGAGGGGCAACACCCATTGATCTACGATCGTATTGTATTACGATATGGCGACTTAACGATGAAAGGCCGCAATCGTAAAATATTTGAAGATAAAATGCTGAAATCAGTGAAGCGAGCAATGAAAGAATTTCCTGAAGTAACGTATTGGAGAACGTACGGAAGACTGTATGTCATTCTGAATGGAATTCCACATCAGCCTGTCATTGAACGATTGAAAGATCTATTCGGAATTATTTCAGTTAGCCCAGTCCTGTCTGTATCTTCAGAGCTTGAAGCGATTAAAGCAGCAGCAGATGAAGTTATGAAATCGTTAGAGACTATTCCGGCTACGTTCAAAATTAATGCGCGTCGTGCATGGAAAAAATTTGCGCATGGTTCTCATGAGATGAATCATTTGATCGGATCTCATATATTACCGCAATATCCTGATATGAAAGTAGATGTTCATCATCCTGAATTGGAATTGAGGGTCGAAATTCAAGAAGAAGCAACGTACTTGTATTGGGAAAACATTGCAGCAGCTGGTGGCTTCCCATATGGGTCCAATGGCAAAGCGATGCTGCTCCTTTCTGGCGGGATCGACAGTCCTGTAGCGGGCTGGATGGCGCTTCGTAAAGGTCTTGAGATTGAAGCGGTACATTTCCATAGCTACCCGTTCACAACTCAACAAGCGACCGATAAAGTTATTACACTTGCAAGACGATTGTCTTATTATAGTGGCGTTCCCATTCGACTACATCTTGTACCGTTTACAGAAATTCAAACTCGTATTTCGCATAGTGATCAAGATAACTTAACGATTACATTAATGCGTCGCGCGATGCTGCGTATTACGGAGCAGCTAGCGCTAAACGTGAAAGCAGGCGGAATTGTTACGGGAGAAAGTCTTGGACAAGTAGCAAGCCAAACATTGTCTAGTATGAATGTTATCGGTCGTGCCACTGTATTACCAATGATTAAGCCGTGTATTATGATGGATAAGCAAGAAATTATTACGATTGCTCGCAAGATTGGTACGTTTGAAACATCTATCTTGCCATTTGAAGATTGCTGTACGTTGTTCTTACCGAAATCGCCAAGTACGAATCCGAATTTGCGTATTGTCGAGCGTGTCGAGCAACAGATAACGGATCTTGATGAATTAATTAATCAAGCAGTAGAGCAGACGGAAAGTGTGTTGCTCAATATGACTGAAGGTCACCATGAGCATGGACAAGTAGAGAAGTCGGAAGAAGACTGGTTCTAATGTTCACGTTTGATTGAAAATAGGTAAAAACAAAAGAAGCGTTAGGAGTAATTCTCTTAGCGCTTCTTTTGTCTTACAGCAAATAGTTCGATTTATGAAACTAATGTTGCTTTCTTTGCATTGCGCTTATTCACGATATAACCTAGTCCCAAAACTCCGCAGATTAGAACGATTTTCACTGTCCATTGTAGCCATACATTTTCAGTGAAAAGGCTACCGAACTTATGCTCACCTATAAACATATTAGCGGCAGTGTATGCTAATACTGCAGCACCAACATAGATGATCCATTTGTAACGATCGACTAGCTTGATAAACAATGTACTGCCCCATACAATGACTGGAACACTAATTAGTAACCCAATCACAACTAACGGCATATGCCCTTTAGAGGCACCTGCAACTGCGATAACATTGTCAATACCCATTGCTGCATCTGCAATAATGATCGTTTGAATCGATTTCCATAATGTGCTTCCTGCCTTGATATTATCATGCTGATCTTCCTGAACGAGTAGCTTAAATGCGATCCATATAAGCAGTAATCCGCCTACTAAGTGCAACCACGGTAGATCAAGTAATTTCACAACAAGTAAAGTTGCGACTATTCGAATAGCAATGGCACCGACTGTACCCCAAATAATTGCTTTCTTCTGTTGCTCCTTCGGTAAATTGCGAGCAGCAAGAGCGATGACAATAGCATTATCTCCTGCAAGAATGAGATCGATAAATATAATGTTGATCAAGGCAAGCCAAAATTCTGCTGATAAAACGTTCATGGTGAGTCTCTCCTTTTGAAATTTATGTCATATTGATACAAGCTTATTCATACCTCTAGTAATGAGGAGGGGAATTTGTGGATAGCTTAATTATGTTCGTTGAAATCGTATTAATAAACTTGTTATTAAGTGGTGATAATGCCATCGTTATTGCCATGGTAAGTAATCAACTTCCAACACATCAAAGAAATAAAGCGATATGGTGGGGGACGTTAATCGCAGTGTTTCTAAGATGTTTCCTTGTACTGCTTGCCTTACCATTGCTTCAAATTCCTTATCTTCAGGCGGTCGGTGGATTGCTCTTGTTGTATATTGCAGTTAAATTGCTAATTGATATGCAACGGGCAGAGCATCAAGCAATGGATGTTAAAAAATTGACATTAATGAGTGGAATCTGGACCATAATTACGGCAGATTTCGTGATGAGCTTAGATAATGTATTAGCAATAGCGGCAATTGCCAAAGGTGATTTTGTTCTTATTATGCTCGGAATTGCGCTAAGCATTCCGATGATTATTTGGGGAAGTAAACTGTTAGATCATTTAATGAAAAGATTTCCTTTTCTTGCTTACATCGGTTCGGCGCTGCTTGCGTTTGCTGCTGGAGAAATGCTAATAAGAGATCAAGGTTTATATAATATCTTCTTATATAAAATGGCAGGTTCGATTACAATAGTTCCATTATTATGCATTCCGATCGTGATCATCGCAGCAATCTTAAGACAAAAACCAAGACTAAAATGAAAAAAACAGGCATGTTTTCAGCTTTTTTTGAGCTGGGAATATGTTTTTTTATGCAAACACACTCAGAACCCTAGTTTTTTTGTCGCAATTCCGTTAAACTAATAAAGATATAGATACAGTAACAGGTAATTATAGAATTAAGGAGCGGAACGCATAATGAATAATAAGTATTCCGCGGGGATAATTTTATTGCTAGCGGGGTCAGTCATTCTTCTAGGTAAATGGGGAGTGTTTGGTTTTCTCAGCTCGATATTCTGGCCGATATTAGTTCTCATTTCAGGGATTCTAATTCATGTCCTTTACTTCGGTCGAGTACTTCCAGCAATTACATTAGTTCCAGGCGGCATGTTGGTTGTGTATGCCATACTTTTTATTTTCTGTAATGCACTGGGATGGAGTAAATTGCAATATCTTTGGCCGCTGTTTATTTTTGGTGTAGCGCTAGGTATGTATGAGTACTACCTGTTTGGATCACCGAGACAGCGTTATATAAAGACAGCTGCTATTGGGCTTGGCGTGGCGTCAATTATTGGTTTGTTGCTTATTGCATTGTGGGGCTGGGGTATTTATGTCGTAGCGCTATTATGTATAGGTAGCGGTCTTTACTTGATTTTTGGTTCACGTAAGCGCAGGTAGACAACAGAGTTTAACTAAAGAAAATGGAGTGGTAACAGTTAATGAAGGCAAGAGAAAATTTACGTAACATAGCAATTATTGCGCACGTAGACCATGGTAAAACGACATTGGTTGATAAGTTGCTTCAACAATCAGGAACGTATAAGGATCACGAATCTGTACAAGAACGTGCAATGGATTCAGGGGATATCGAGCGTGAGCGTGGTATTACTATTTTGGCGAAAAATACAGCGATTAACTACAAGGATTATTTGATTAACATTGTAGATACTCCTGGGCATGCTGACTTCGGTGGCGAAGTAGAACGTATTATGAAAATGGTTGATGGTGTATTACTTGTTGTTGATGCATTCGAAGGTTGTATGCCGCAAACGAAGTTTGTGCTTCGTAAAGCGCTTGAGTCTAACTTGACGCCAATTGTTGTTGTTAACAAAATTGACCGTCCTAATGCTAGTCCGACTCAAGTTATTGATGAAGTATTAGACCTATTCATTGAATTAGGTGCTAATGATAAGCAATTAGAATTCCCAGTTGTATATGCTTCTGCATTAATGGGAACTTCCAGCTTAACTCTTGAAAAGCAAGATGAGAATATGCAAGCACTTTACGAAACAATTATTGAAAATATCCCGTCTCCTACTGAGAGCGCGGTTGATCCTCTTCAATTCCTAGTTACGTTGCTTGATTTCAACGAATATCTTGGTCGTATTGCGGTTGGTCGTGTAAACCGTGGTGTTATTAAACAAGGCCAAACGGTAGCAGTTATTAACCGTGAAGGCGTTACAAAGCAAGCTCGAATTGAAAAACTATTTGGTTTCCAAGGATTAAAACGTCTAGAAATCGAAGAAGCAGGCGCTGGTGATATCGTTGCGATTGCAGGTATTCGTGAAATTAATATTGGTGAAACGATTGCTGATCCAACGCATCCAGAAGCATTGCCAGTATTGAAAATCGATGAGCCAACATTGCAAATGACGTTCCTTGTTAACAACTCTCCATTTGCAGGTCGTGAAGGTAAATGGGTTACTTCTCGTAAGCTTCGTGAGCGTCTATTCAAAGAACTTGAGACAGATGTAGCGTTACGTGTTGACGAAACGGATAGCCCTGATGCATTTGTCGTATCTGGTCGTGGTGAGCTTCACTTAAGTATTCTTATCGAGACTATGCGTCGTGAGGGATTTGAACTACAAGTTTCCAAACCAGAAGTTATTGTTAGAGATATTGACGGCGTGAGATCTGAGCCTTATGAGCGTCTTCTTATCGATGTGCCAGAAGAGAGCATGGGTTCTGTTATGGAAAGTCTAGGAACTCGTAAAGCTGAGATGATGAATATGGTGAATGATGGCTCTGGTCAAGTTCGTCTTGAATTCGTTATTCCTGCTCGTGGATTGATTGGCTACCGTACTTCATTCCTAACACTAACTCGTGGATATGGTATTATGAACCATGCATTTGATAGCTATGGCGAATATGTACCTTCAAACGTAGGTGGTCGTCACACGGGCGTTCTAGTAAGTAGTGAAAACGGAACAACAACATTCTATGGTATGATGGGTGTTGAAGATCGTGGTCATCTGTTCCTAGAGCCAGGTGCTGAAGTTTACGAAGGTATGATCGTTGGTGAACATAACCGCGATAATGATATCATCGTAAATATTTGTAAAGAAAAACAATTATCAAACGTTCGTTCATCAGGTAAAGATGATACGGTTAAATTGAAAACACCACTATTATTCTCGCTTGAGCAAGCACTTGAATATTTGAATGATGATGAATATTGTGAGATTACTCCTAAAACGATTCGTCTTCGTAAAAAAATTCTGAATAAGAGTGAGCGTGAACGTGCTGAGAAGCATCGCAAAACAGCTCTAGCGAACGCAAACTTATAATATAGGATGTTCAAAAAGCTTGCTTTTTGAACATTCACTATAGTATTGCATGTGGGAGGTTTTAAGAATGCAAGCATGGCTAAGTGAGCATATGCTCATTTCATATCTACTCATTCTTGGAATGACTTTTTTTATCTTTCAGAAGGTATTCCGTCCTCAACAGGCTAGACTACCATTAATTCGTGAGATTCTTATGTACGCAACAATGATTTTTGGATCAGCGATTCTGCTTATTATGCAAATAGATAAGCTACCGATTATTCAATGTATGGCTATTGCAATTGTTATGATGATTACACTTCGTTTGCGTCAGTTATATGATGGCTGGAAGCAAAAATCTTCAGCAGATAGCAATGCCAGCACCGAGACAAAGTAATGATCTAATGAGAGCAGCACTCACACCATCCGTCTTTACGTTTGGAAACGGGTGCTGCTTTTTTATAACAATGACAATAAGAGCAGGTGAATATATGAGCAAGCCCAGTAAAACCGATGCTCCTTCACGCCCAACGCAAAGTAGGGTCGCTTCAAAAGGAGCACATAAAAGAAAAAAGAGCAAAACAAAAATTATTATGATGTCAATCTTAGCAATTATTTTAATAATTATCGCGGTAGTAGTATTATACGGTGCATACATAGTTAATAAGGCAAGTAATGCCTTGCCTGGAATGAGTATTGTGACGGATGTAGAAGGTAAGCCGAATAGTGTTACACCAGTACCACAAGGCGAATCGGTGAAAGAAAAGCCAGTAACGATGGTGTTATTAGGAGTTGATCAGCGAAAAGGCGCTGGCGGCTTGAATACAGATGTCATGCTAGTGGCTGCACTTAATCCGATTACGAAAAAGGGTGCCGTTATTGCGATGCCTCGTGATACTCGAATTTCTTATAACAATGCAGTTCGTAAAGCTAACGCATTTTATGCGAATTATTATGTGAAAGCACAAAAAGACGGCGCTGATAAAAACGAAGCAATGCTTAGAGGGAAAACTGCAGTGAAGGAAATGCTGGGGGAATTTTATGATATCCCTATTCAGTATGCTATATCTGTTAATTTCCAGGGGTTTAGAGATGTTGTTGATGTACTTGGTGGCATTAACGTTGATGTAGATATGCGCATGAAATGGACGGATTCACATGATGATACAGATATTGATCTGCAACCAGGTATGCAACCGTTAGATGGAAAGCAGACGTTAGATTTTGTGCGTTTCCGTCAGTCTAAAGGAAATCCAAATGCTTCAAGTGACTTTGAGCGAAATAATAGACAAAGCGTAGTTCTTAAAGCTCTTTCGAAAAAAATGTTATCGCTCGGTGGGATTACGAAAATTGGTAATGTCATTGACGAAGTAAGTGATGATGTGTATACAGATATGCCTACTTCAGAATTAGAACGTATGATTACGACCTATTATAATATTAGTATGGACAATATTACGTTTATGAGTTTACAAGGGAAATGGAATAATCCTTACGTAGTAGCAAGTGATGAGTCACTTGCGGAAGCGCAGCAATTATTACAATCAATATTAGCAGAATGAGTAGCATTACATTATAACATTATCAAAAACCCTGTAACACCAAGCAAAACGGGACCTTTGAGGGGTCCCGTTTTGCTATTAAATAACGAAAAAATAACATTTATTGCGGGAAATTAGAAATCAAGGATACTTCCGAAGTGATTTCTAATTTTTTCGGCTGCATTTTTCTTCATCTTTTCGGTGACATGTGTGTAGATTTTAAGAGTGGTTTTCATATCATCATGCCCAACGCGTTTCATGATCGTGTTAATATCTATTTCCGCTTCGACAAGCATACTGATATAGGTATGCCTAAATATGTGTGGTGTCGCTTCTTTTTTTATCGATGTCTTTTTTAATATTCGTTTCATTCGAATACGGTTATGCTGCTGTTCCAATGGATAACCGTTTGGTCGGCAAAACACAAAGTTTTCGTCATGAAAATCCTCGATAATATGACTTGTTTTTTTAAACATTTCTAGTTGCTTCTTTTGAAGAGATTCTAATAATTTTATTACACTTTCATCAACATCAACTGTTCGGATAGAAGCTTTAGTCTTTGGAGGAGTTAATTCATATCTCTTCATATCATTGGATCGACTATATAATGTTTTTGTGATCCGAATCTCATTTGTTTCGAAGTTAATATCAGACCATTTTAAAGCACAAAGTTCTCCGGATCTCATACCAGTAAAAGCTAGGAGATAAAACCGCTCTAAATCATAAGCCAATCCATGTTCACGTACGGCCTCTAGAAATTCCTTCAGCTCATTTTTTTCTAAGTACTTGTCCTCTATTTGATTTTTCTCAATTTCTTCTACCGTTAATTTCCTTACTGGGATAACTGCTCCGGCAGTCGCACTATCCTTTCTTAATTTTTCTTTGATGGCATACTTGAAGATCATACCAGCGGTTACATGGATCCCCTCTATGGTCGTTCTAACGTAATTCTTTTCATCGAGATCATTTAGTAATTTTTGATAAGAGTAGGTTGTAACTTTATGGATCGCGGTTTTTGCGATATAACGATTTAAAACTTTAATTTCTTTTTCTCTAAGCCCGATAGTGCTCTTCTTAACACCACTTTTCGAATAGATATCCAACCACTCTTTAGCAACCATATCAAATGGCATGTTTTTCAACTTCCGTTCATCTAATCCGCGTTCGCTTAAATCGCTAATCGCCTTTTCTACTCGTTGCTTAGCTTCTTTCTGAGTATCAGCACGCCGAGCCACCTGCTTGCGCTTACCAGTGACTGGATCTGGAGGACCATCTGCCATACAAACCCATTTGTAACCTTGCTTATTTTTGGCGTCAACCTTGAAATAGTGCATAATTATTCTCCTCTCTATTTATAATTAATACTTTTCAGTAAGGAAAACTGAACTTCAAACTGTAATGTATCCTCGATATCGCAAATGCGTAGAACGAATCGCTCTATATCAGATATCTCGATACCTAAATTCATCTTATTTACATAGTCCTGCAGAGTGGGAAGGTGAATCCCTATCTTGTTCGGATCTGTCTTGTGAAGCACATAAGCGAAATCTGGAATATATAAGGTCAATTTATCCATATCGATCTGATCATTGTGTTGCCACTCAAAGGGTGCGTCTATATTTAGATAGAAGCTCTTGCTCCAATCAACAGTAAGGCGTTCAACTACCATCCATACAGGGGTGTAATAATTATTTTCTCCAGACTCTTCATAGGCTACTTTAATATCCAATGCGATATTGCCCCTTTCGTTCTGCTACCTGTTGATGCAGTTGGCTGAGGATTCTCTTTGTCTCATCACTATATTCGTGATAACTCATTACCTTTGGTTCTATTTTTCGTGCTAACCTGGCTTTGAATTGAATATCCATACGCTCTTGTTGAATACGATTCAGAACTTGATTGATGCGTTGCTGGACGAATAATTCTGGTAAGATGAATGATTGTGATAACGTTTGTATAAGGTTATCATACGATTCGAGTGACATATTAGCGATCATAAAGTAGGGCAGGGCGGCGTAATATTGGAAACGTAATGATTGTGCCTCTTGGAGATCGACAAACAAGCTAGGGAGCGTTCTCTGGTCTCCTACATGCAATACGCAATGTGCTAGTTCATGGAAGAAGTCTGCTCTTTGGTCTGGCAAGTCATCTTTTTGATGAAGAGCAACAATTCCGCGCGATCCTATCCAATCGGCGAAGGGTTTACCACTGTAATATTCGACATCTACATCAAATGCTAGGGATACATTCATTATTGTTAAATCTACTGGTGTAAGTATTCCGTGATTTCTATAGCACTTCTCTATCTTAATTTCCAAATCAGTAGGCTTGTACAAATTCGTATCAAATGGCATCTGATGACCTCCGAAGGAACGTATGTTCTATTTTGTGGTGAAAAGAAAAGCCCAAGAGGGCTAATCATTATTATTGTTTTTCCAATCCTTAAGAAATTCTCTCAACTCATTAGCTTCCATGTTATAGCTTGATGGTTCTGACAGACCTGTGCGTTGCTGATAGCGAGTCAAGTCTACTCCTATAGTATTTCCTACTGCGAATAAATCCTCTGCTTTCAGCAATTCATCAGCAGGCTTGTCTCCCAGTAACCCGAGTTGAAACTCGACCAGGTATGTTTTCTGATCATCCGGTAAATGAGTCTCGTCCGGACGAAATATTGCGATCTTTGTTAATGGTCCATATTCAACCTGAATGCGGTAACGAATGGTAATCACCTAATATATCCCCCATCGGCTGAGGTAGTTGCTAAACCAGAATGTATGTTTGGTTTAATGATTGAAAGAAAAGCCCCGGAGGGCTGAATTACTTACTCAAATTTATTCCACCAAGTGCTTCATAGGCTTCCAACACATTCTTAAGAGCATTTTTTTCCTTATTAGTTAGAGTACGATCGTCATAGTATTGATCTCCATCGAAACGAATGATAGTTTTTTCAGAATTTAATATTGTTTCGATCATCTTAAAGTGTTCTGAAGTAACAGGGATATCAATCCACTCCCATACTTCGCCTCCATCATTATCGCGTTTTACATCACCAAAATCAGTAGTGATAGTGAAAGTTTCGTTATCTGTTTTGATAATATATTTTTCTATAAAAAGCCAGTCATCGTCTACATACTGAATATTTAACCTCAACGAGGGATCAGTATCACCTTTTATTCCGAAATATATATTGAAACTATTCTCGTTTACATATTCAGTTGTGGTTTTATCACGATACCAAGTTATCTCGGTCACTTCATCTTTTCTGATATGCATTTTCTCTATTTTAGTAGCAATCTCAGCAAGCTTTTCTTTTTCTTTTTCGGCGTCTTCTTTATCTTTAATTATCGCCAGCTCGTCAATCATCTTTTGGACAGCTTCGATTTGTTCTGTTGCTTCTGGTGTATTTCTTTTTAATTTCATTAAAACTATCTTTACTTCAGTCAAATTCTTATCTTCATAGTATCTTGTAGCATATGAAAGCAGTAAATCAGGATCTTCCTTTATTGATGTGGGCGACGGAGAGGGTGTCGCAGTAGATTTTTCATTGCTATTATTGGAGATTGTAGATATTTCAGTGCCTGTTGAAGTATTGCTACAAGCACATAATATTACAATCATCACAACTGTAAGCAGTAAACGCTTCATGTTTGTTACTTCCTGTCATATCCCCATCGGCTGGGGTATTTGCTATTTACCTTTTTGTTTCTCTGCATCTCTACGACGCAACATCTGAATGAATTCATCTGCAGCTTGAACTTCATCCTCAGTCCAACCTTTACCTCCATCACGATAGGCACGACCTGAATCGACGTCATTCGATGATCTAGGGTTATCTGTCCTGCCTAATAAATAATCTGTGTCCACATCGAAGAGATCAGCAAGTTTGGTCAAAGTCTCGGTATCAGGATCTCGGTAGTCACGTTCGTAATTCGAAAGAACGGAGTTAGTAATCCCTATTCTTTCTGCTACGTATATCTGTGACCAGCCATTCTTTTCTCTTTGTTTTTTTAATCGGTTTCCGAGTGACATGAGTATAACCGCCTACCTTTACTTCTAATAAATCAATAGTAACACCTATTAACTATACGTTAAACAATTTCGCCTAAAGGTTGAATTTTGTGTTGACTTCAACGTAAAGTTGAAGTAATATAAGGGTAACAAATCAACTTTACGTTTAATAAGGCGGTGAAAATGTGAAAATACATGAGCGTATACAAGCATTAAGAAAGTCCAAAGGCATCACGCAGACATTTGTTGCTAAAACTTCTGGTATTTCAATTGCTAACTATAACATGAAAGAAAACGGTAAACGGGCAATCACAGTTGAAGAAATAGAAGCGATAGCCCAAGCTATCGAAGAACCTGTCGAAAAATTTTTTAAGGAAAATATCAACGTAAAGTTGAATTACGAACAAATCGAATCAAACGAAGTAAAGAACATCTTAGATGAAGAGGTGATCTAATTGCTTACAGTGGACATGGACTTTGCAAAGCTAGAGGACGTTATAAAAGCAGCAGTGGATTCTGCTTTGGAGAAACATTCTTTCATTAATAACTTGCCGCCACTTTTGACAAAGTCACAATTTCAGGAGCTGCTGGGCATTGGTAGTACAAAAGCATCTGAATTGTTGAATCGTGAAGACTTTCCTGTAATGAGAGAGTTTGGACATCCGAGAGTACCAACACACTTATTAATGAAATGGGTCGAGCAGCATACAGACTGGATCGATAAGAACGCTGGTAATGATCGGATTAAATCATGGAAAGGAGGAGTTGCATGAATAAAGTAATTATTCCAGCAGAATTATTGATAGAACGTCAATGGAAAGGGACGTTGCACTTGTTCTCTAAGCATCCTAAGTTGCAACAGCACTTTACAACAGAATATTTCAACTTAGCTGCTCGATCGATCAAAATCACAAAATTAAAGGCGATCGCAAAGCCTTGGTCTCAAAGTGAAAAGTTTGTTCTGAATCTCGCATTGCACTTGGGAGATCATACAGCAAGCATTGATTTAAGCGATATGGATTATTTGGATCCTTCTAATAAACAACTTGCCTTTGAAGCGATTAAGCTTCGATATTTCTAAGGTCTTATAGAAAGCACTTAAAGGAGGTGAATTGATTGGATATCAACGTTTCAGATGCAAAGGAAGTTTTCACAACATCTGATGAAGAGCAAGTAAATGAAATGATCAAGGATGGATGGAACTTAGTTGATGTTACACGGGGAAATCTTAAGTATCTGTTCTTGCTGATACGTATTTGAGGATATGCCGCCGATCAGCTAGCGTTAACGGCGGCGTGGGGAATGTTGGGGAACAGTATAACTACATTATACGTCAGCATTTTTCCATCGTCTGTCCGAATAATGGACAAGGAGGATGCTAAATGAAATATGGAGCAATTTTAAGAGCGTGTAGGGATAGAGTTGGCATGAGCCAGGAAGAGCTTGCCGCAAAATTATATCGTTCTCGAAATTCTATAAGTAGACTTGAAAATGATCAAATCGAGTTAGATGTAAAGACGTTATCGCAATGGGCTGAGATCACTGGAGCAAGAGAAGTTATAGTTGCATTTATATGTGGTATGGATGGATTGGCAATTTTGCAGAATCTATTACAAATTACAGTAGGGGGTTGAGTCATTTGGCTAAGTCATTGAAAGTGCTTGAATCTGAGGCAGCTACTTGGCAAGAACAGAACGATCTGATCAAAGAATGGTTGTTACGACATCAATCACGTGTTCAACCGGAAATGTGGGGTCCTGCAATTAATTTAACTGAGGTGTTGGGAGCGGAACTTGAAAGAGAAATAAAAAATGCCCACCTGGCAGGGCGGACATCGTTACGGAACCGACTAAAGTATCTCGTTGTGTCTATTTTAGCATACAAGGAGCCAGCCTTCAATGTTAAACGGTAAGTTTCCATTTTATTTGGATGGACAAGAAGCTGAAATGATTGCTTTATCCCTATTTGAAAAGGCTAAAGCAATGGAAAGCGAACCGGTAGCTCGAATGTATCGCTTATTGGCACAACGGATTCGGAATGAAAAAGCTCAATTCCATGCTTCTACATATAAAGTGATGGCGGATCGATATCATCTTCCGCTGCAGGAGGGGATTGTTAGTGGAGTTCAATTGGTTGAATGAAGCTTCGGAGAAAGCAACGGTATGTATGGCAGTAGCTAGGGTTTACTGCAAGGGGCTCAGTGTTGAAGAAGCTTTAAGTCAAACTCTGCACACTGGCATTCATTGTAACAATCCTGATTCGATACCAGTAACTCAGCTTGGGCATTTATATGAAACGGTTTCTGCACAAGTGGATCCTTCATCAAAGCAAATTGGTTAGGGGGTGAATGTATGTATATCCCGAATGAGGACAAGCCCGGAGAGCTTTCCACGCTCCACGAAGGTATTGGCAAACTGATGGAGTGCCAGGTTAAAGGAAAATGGGATCTTGGAAAGTTAGATAGTTGGCTAAAGCAGCATCCTGATCGAATGAAGGAAGCTGTTGAAGTTTTGGATAGTGTACTGGATGAACATTATCCACCAAAAGTTAGCTAGTGATGATGTCCCGATTATGGTTCGGGACCATCTCAGAGGGTCTAAGCGCTAACCTCCTCGGTGCTTCGGGCTTGGACCTTCTGAGATGCAGATAGCATCAATCAAGATTGAAAGGAGAGATACTGTGGATCGCATGATTTGTGGACGTTGTAATCGCGTTTTGCGCACGGTTGTTAGTCGCGAGAAAGGTTATGGTCCAGTCTGCTTGCGGAAAGTTGAAGCAGCGCGTTTAGAAGATGAAAAGGCTGTAGACAAAGAAAAATGACCCTCTGCAAAGGGTCATGGGCAAATCAAATATAATTACCCTCATTTTACCACGGTTTGGTAAGAGGGACAAGGAGGTTACACATTGGATAACTTACAAGTTATGCCTCAATCCAATTCTAACGGTGCAATAACTGAATTTGATGGTAGCAGTGTTCAAGAAATGGCCCTTAAACTATCGGATACCGCTAAGAAGATGGATTTAGTTCAGCAATTTTTTAACCAGGTCATGATCAAGGGTGTTGATTATGGCGCGGTACCAGGTGTTGAGAAGCCATTTTTACAGAAGCCTGGTGCTGAAAAGTTATGCGTACTTTACAACTATGCGCCAATGGTTAAGTCCAAAACAGAAGATAAAGATATTCAAGGTGGTTTTTATAGCGTTGAATTGATTATCCAACTCGTACATCGTGGTACTGGAATTGTAGTTGGCGAAGGAATTGGATCAGCGAATACTTACGAGAATCGCTACAGATACCGCTGGTTATCAGAGTATAAACTGCCAAGGCATCTAAATAAAGAAACTCTATTCTCGGAAGAGCGGGAGGAATGGAAGTCTGGTCGTAAGACTGGGAACACCTATACCATGTATCGCATCGAAAATGAGGACATGCACTCCTTATGGAACACAGTCCTTAAAATGGCTAAGAAACGAGCATTTGTAGATGCAACTCTAACCTGTACTCATGCTAGTAGCATTTTTGCATTAGAAGAACAAGAGCTTGACGCTTGGGTGAATGGTGGTGACGTGGAAAGTGAAGCTCCGATATCTACACGAAGACCGGCTCAAGAAACGACTACACGTAGACAGCCAACATCAGGATCAGCAACGGCTACAGATAAAAATAAAGCGATGAAGTTAGTTGAACAGATTAACGGGAGTATGGACTGGAATTGGCTTGCACAACAGGCTAGCCATGCACTGAATCGCAGTATCAATAAAGTAGTTCAGGATGTCGCTCAAAATGAATGGGGCATCATCGTTGAACATTTGAATAAGGTTGCTTCGGGAGAAATTGATGGCGATCTACCATTTTAGAGTGAGGTGAGTACGTTGAAAATAGCACATGTAGCGGATAGTCACTGGGGTATGAATTACCCCGGTCCTCATCCTGCAGCACGATTTGAGGATATTACTCGGACAATGGATTGGGTAGCGGATCGGATTATTGAAGAGAAATGCGAGTTAGTTATTTTTGCAGGTGATGCGTTCAAGGATGCGAGAGTATTCATTGATCGAGCGACTATAGAGATAGCAGCCTTTACAAAATGGATTCGCCGATTAACGTATGAAGGCATAGAAGTTGTGATCATATCTGGAACACCTTCTCACGATGCTGTATCGGCCTATGAATTAATCCGAGAAATGAAAATACCTCTAGTAACGGTACGAACGAAACCAGATGTTATCCAAAGGCTTGGTATTAATATTGCTTGTTTACCAGGCATGAATAGATCGAACTTTGCGTTAGACGATGGGTATCGTGGTATTCCACCACATGAAGCTCATCAAAAAATCACAGAATATATCACATCTACAGCACAGGACATGGCAGAGCAAATGACTTCACCTGGACCTAAGATTCTTATATCGCATCTTACTTACGACAATGCGGATACAGGGTTCGAAGATGTTTTACTACAGAATGAACCAATTCTTACTGATGAGGCTGCACTACAATTTGATCTTGTAGTACTTGGGCATATACACCGCCCACAGAAGGCAGGCAACAATGTTTTCTACAGCGGAGCTCCTGAACGTCATAACTTCGGCGATGAGCATACGATACCAGGCTTTTGGATTCATGATTATACAGGATTATCCTCTATCCATGAAACTAACGGATTCCAGTCAACGTTTATCGAAACTCCAGCTCGACAATTCAAAACGATTCGTTGGGACGAATTTGACCTAACAGCATGGATAGATGGTCAGTTAGACGTACCGACAGTAACGGATGCGATGGTAAGGCTTCATTACAACTGCGGCGAGGATACGCAGAAACGGTTTGATCGTCGCATGCTTGAAAAAACTTTGTATGATGCAGGTGCTTACTTTGTAGCAGAGATCAAGGCTGATGTAGAGCGTACGGAACGTTTGCGGGATGCAGATGTTACAGAAGCACTTGGGCCACTATCAGCTCTTGGCAAATGGGCTGATCAGCAAGGAATTGAAGATGCAGAAACAAAAACACTGCAGTCGCTTACCTCAGCACTGTTGGAAGGGGTGTCAGCGTGATTCCAATAAGTCTAGAATTAACTAACTTTCGGGCGATAGAATTCGCTCACATCGATTTGACTGAGGTAACCCTAGCGGCTGTTGCAGGTCGTAATGGTGCCGGTAAGTCCTCAGCTTTTACACTTGCCCCATTGTTCGCTCTTTTCGGCGACAAGATCAAAGGGCTCAGCATGGATGACCTTGTTCGTAAGGGTGCACAGGAAATGGCTGTTACATTCATTTTTGAGCATCACGGTAAGGTTTATCGTGTCATTCGTACACGATCGGTAAAAGGCAGTGGTAAGAGTACCCTTGAGCTGCAGGAGCAAGTTGGTGAGCTTTGGGTAAGTCGTTCAGCGGAGAAGATTAAGGATACAGAGGAAGTAATTCGGCAGTTGATTAACTTGGATGCGGAGACTTTCACAGCATCGAGCATGATCCTTCAAGGTAAGGCGAATGAGTTCACCGCTCAGACTGCAGGTAAGCGTAAAGATATCCTTACCCAGATACTTGGGTTAAATGTCTACGACCAACTGCAAGAGCAAGCTCGGCAGAAGGCTGCAGCACTCCATCATGAAATTGAAAAAGCGAAGGACAAGCTTACTGAGTTGGACGTTCGCTTGAAAGATAAAACTTTGAAAGAATCGTTGCTTCGTCAGCATGAAGAGCAATTAAAAGGTACTAGTGATCGGATAGCTGTTCTTGAAATGGAGTTAGCTCGAACTGAGGAAGAGGTAAGACTGTTAACTAGTAAGGGTGAGCGCGTAAATGATATGGGTGCTCAGATCGTCACGTTATTACAAGACGTTGAAGCACTACACGTTGAACGTGAAACGAATTCCGCTAGGTTATCACGAGCGGATAAGATATTAGCGAACGAAGCTGAGATTCTAGCGAAGTCAACAGAATTCCAAAATGTGAAAGAGCAAATTGTCGTATTAGAAGTTCAACAACCTGAATTGTCACGATTAATTAATGAGGTTTCGAGCATTGAGCTTCAAGTTAATAGAGTGCAAACGGAACTGCTGCCTCTTTCTGGCAAGATTGCTACATTTGAGACTCTTCTTTCTAGTAGCGAAGTTATATTGGTCAAGGCAGCAGAGTACCAGTTGGCAGTAGTAGATTTGGAGCAAATGGAGAAGGTTGCTAACGATTGGACGGAGATCGACAAGCAAATTAATGTTTTTGGTGAAAAGTTGAATAAAGAGCAGGTACAAATCGAAACAACTGAACGTTTACTGAAACGTGAAGTTGAAGCATTGCTTAGTAAATCAGCAATGTTGGATGATTCTAACTGCATAGATGTAACTCAAGCAGCATGCCTATTCCTAGCTGATGCAGTACAGGCGAAAGGGAATATAGCTGATAAACAAGCTGAATTAGAATCTATCAATCGTGATGTATTGATAGAGTTGCAATTACAAATAAATGCCTTGATCGATAAGCAACAGACGCTTGGATATGATCCAGTTGCTCATAGGGAGCTTAAAGAGCGTATCAACCAGTTAAGACCATTAGCTGAGCAAGCAGGTCAGCTAGAAGCAAAACGTGAACTGTTGGACAATTTATTAGAGCAACAGCGCAAGTTAAACGAGCAAGATAGTGAGCTGACTGAAAAAAAGCTTCAAGTTAGCAATCAAATGGTCAGCTTACAAGCATCATTAGAGCCACTCAATACTCTTAAAGTGAAGTTGGGAGAATTACAAGTGTGGGCTAATTTGAAAGATCAGATATCTGCGCAACATGAAGTCAAGGCTTCTGCAGATGAACGGTTAGCGGCTATTGATACTGAAATAGCGCTTAAGAGTGATCGGACAAGCGAATTGACAACTGAGCAATCGCTTATCGCCATTGAAATAATCGATTTGGCATCCAAGCGTGACAACATTACTCAGTTACGTGCAGATATCAATGCTTGCCGCGATCAGTTAGGAGTACTCCAAACTAGGATAGGCGGTATCCGGGCAGAGGTAGCAGCTCTCGCTAATGATCAGCAACAATATGACAAACTGTCTGCTGAGATGGCTCCTAAATCATTGGGGTGGGCTCGATATCAAACGCTTATCCGAGCGTTCGGACGTGACGGGATCCCAGCTCTTATTATCGAAAACGCAGTTCCAGAACTTGAACGGATTGCTAATGAAATCCTTGGACAAATGTCAGGCGGTCGCCATTATGTACGATTCGAGACGCAGCGTGAGCTTAAGAGCCGTGAAGGTGTGACCGAGACGTTAGATATCATCATTGGGGACTGGACAGCCGAACGACCTTACGAAACATTCAGTGGTGGCGAACAGCTCCGCATTGATTATGCCATCCGCTTTGCTCTAGCTGAATTATTAGCACTACGAGCTGGTAGCAAGATCGAATGGTTAACGATCGACGAAGGTCTCGGAAGTCAGGATGCTGAACACCGTGGTCTAGTGCTCGAGTCAATCAAGGCAGTAGCTAGTCGGTTCAAAAAGGTACTTGTAATTACACACATCGAAGATGCACATTCTGTATTCGATCAACGGATTTATTTTGAACGTACAGAGACTGGTGTTGACGTACAGGTTGCCTAATGGCATATGACGAATACGGTGGGCTACTAACTAAGAGCAACGTAGGAGAACGCATATGGGCACTATATAGCACGGATCAAGCAGCATTCAAGCGTGAGGTAAAGGATTACTTTGCGCTTGGATATCCAGGTTGGACGGTTGTGAAAACAAACTATCAGCAGCGCATTATATGGCTGCGGGATGATAGAAGGAGGCTGCTATAAATGCAAATTGAGCTAGATTTGTTTGAGCAAGGACCTCAATTAAATGGCTTTTACTATGAAGCTAGCAGCAAGAGATTTGTCTCATACGCATTAGGGAATCGTCATTATGAAATACTAGCAAGTCGCTGCAAGGCGCCTAAATGGCCGAAAGAATGGCAAGATCATATTATGAAGGAGCGATCGATATGAACGGCAAAAATCCTACACGTAAGCAAAAATTAGCACTGAAAGCATCTGGTCTTGTCGATAGTAATTGGCTAGTTTATCAAGTAGATCATAAGTTACAAAGGCTTCATATCATGCATCGTAATACGGGCACAAAAAAAGTAATTCCAGCATAGGGGATGAGGTAGATGCAAGAAAGTTACCCTTTTCCGATTTATTCCGGACTATTAGAGCCAGCACACTACAACAAAATAGGCACATCGATATGGCTTTTCCTTTGGTGCGTCAGCTCCATTACCAAAGACAAAGAAGATTCGGAAGGGGTAACATGGGGCATCGTCCTTGGGAATAAGCCTATCAAATTGGAGGAGCTAGCAGAACAATTCGGAGTAAATACAAAGACGGTTTCAAGGTGGATTAAGGCGCTTGAAGGACATGAATACATACGAGTCAAAAGAGCGCCTTATGGTCTTATATTTACAGTAAAACATTCCAAAAAGTATCAAAATAAGAAGGACAAAAATGTCCACTCTGAATCTATAGAAGAGACAAAATTGTCTACTCTCTTAGAGGGAGAAAGGACAAAAATGTCCATTCTAGAGGACAGAAATGTCCACTCTAATAAAGATATTACAGAGATACACAATGTTGTTATTACAGATCCGAATGAAATTATTCGCAGAGCTTCTGAAATAGAAAAACACTTTCTTGAGAGACGTAAGAAAGGATTCAGTATTAGTTCTACCGATTTCGACGAAGTAAAAAAATTAGTCGCTAGTGGTATTCCCCTCGACATTGTGAAGAGCAGCATAGACAAATCATTTGCGGAATATGTGCCTAAACATGCTAAGGATGAGATAAGGAACATGAGTTATTGCATCCCTCGTTGTTATGGCGAGTGGGAAAGATCAAAGGTTGACGAATCCATAACTGGTGCGGTGCCGCACGTGCCAGTCGCCCTTGGAACACCAAGAAGAACAAAGCCACAACAAGAGCTTGATGATTTACGCCGAAGAGCAGAGGAGGAACGCCAGCGTGAACAGAGTAGAAGTGTTTGACTTACTTCTAGAGATTAAAGCAAATTATCCGTCATTTGATGTCAGTGATGATAACGTTGATCGGCATTATAAATATCTTCAAGATTTTCCTTTTCCAGAAGCAATGAAGAATATTGAGTTGCACGTAAAGACAGATACTTTTCCACCGAAGATTGCTGATATTCGCGGTCGTCTAGGCGATCTGATGGACAGCCAACGGAGCAAAGTGGAAGCAGTTGCATACGAAGCGCAGCTTGAAGTATGGGCCAAGGATAATACTCCACCGCCAGCAGACTACTGGGAGCAGGGCAGAAAACTACTTAGAGGTGAAAGCGAATGAGCGGATATGATGAGTTTCTGGGCATAGAAACACCTTGTGATATACAGGCAGAGCAATCGGTAATCGGCGCTGTGTTACTAGATCATAATCAATTTGAAACGGTGAAAGAATTGCTACAAGGTGGTGAGTTCTACGACCGAGCTCACTCTCGAATATTCAGAGCGATGAACAACCTTGTAGAGGATGGAAAGCCACTTGATCTAGTGTCTTTAACCGCATACTTACAAGATTCCGAGGAGTTAGAAGCTACTGGCGGTGTAGGTTACTTAGCCAAATTAGCACAAGCAGTTCCATCGGCGTCTAATGTCGGATATTACGCTGAGCGAGTGCATGATATGTTTCTGCGGCGTCAGGCAATTGATACTGCTGTGGAACTCTTACGAAATGCCGCTCGGGAGCAAGACGTAAAAGCATTTGTTGCTATGGCTGAAACGGCAGTTTCAAAACTCTCTGATCAGTCCGCACCAGCAAAAGAATTCGTAGGTATGAAAGATGTGCTGATGCAAGTATGGGAGGATGCGGAGCAGCGTTACAATGCCAGGGAAACAAATCGAGGGATAACAGGCATTGAATCTGGATTTACTGATCTCGATCGAATGACCGCAGGATTTCAAAAGGGAGATTTGATTATTGTGGCAGCTCGTCCGTCCGTAGGTAAAACGGCATTTGCATTGAATATCGCCCAGCAAGTTGGTGTTAATTCGGATGAGACGATCGCAATATTCAGTTTGGAGATGTCGGCAGCTCAGCTGACGCAGCGGATGGTTTGCGCAGAGGGTAATATCGACGGAAGCCGGATGAGGACAGGATACTTCGAGGGTGATGATTGGGATAAAATGACGATGGCCATAGGGAGATTGTCAGACGCAAATATCTTTATTGATGATACTCCTGGTATTACAGTAACTGAGATTCGCTCAAAGTGTCGCAGGCTTAAGAAGGAGCAAGGGTTAGGCATGATCATAATCGATTACCTGCAGCTTATCCAAGGTAACGGTCGCCGAGGAGCAAACAGGCAGGAAGAGGTATCTCAGATTTCTCGTACACTGAAGCAAATTGCACGTGAGCTAGAAGTGCCAGTCATAGCATTGTCGCAGCTTAGCAGGAACGTCGAGCAACGCCAGGACAAGCGTCCAATGATGTCTGATTTACGGGAGTCGGGAGCGATCGAGCAGGATGCTGATATTGTATCCTTCCTATACCGCGATGATTATTACGACAAAGAGTCCGAGAAGAAAAACATTATCGAAATTATTATTGCTAAGCAGCGTAACGGTCCGGTTGGAACGGTGGAGCTTGTGTTCCTTAAAAACTTCAATAAATTTGTGAACTTGGATAGAACGCATGGAAATAACGACCAACAGAATAATGCTAACTCCGATACATGGTGGAAGGTCCTTGGTATTTTGAAAAGTTCAACATCTCAAGAAATTGAAAGAGCATACCGTGAGTTAGCGAAAAAATATCATCCTGATCAAGGTGGAAGCAATGAACTGATGACAAAGCTTAATAGGGCAATAGCAGAAGCCAGGAAGTCAACAAAAAATGGCTCCGGTATGGAAGCAAGGTACGGTGTATGAGGCTAGATCCGATCTTTCAAACAAGAAATCGTTACCTTGTGATAGCGAACGGACAAGTCATCGGCGAAATCTACACATTGCCTGAAAAAATGGTCGGTCAAGTAAGGAGGAACAACCGTGCGAATGACAGAGGAAGAATATCGGCGTCTGACGGGTCAAAAGGTCGAAGGAAAACAGAGCAAGATGCGAAACGTCAGAACCATGGTGGACGGGATAACGTTCGATAGCAGGGCAGAAGCGAATCGATATTGTGAGCTCAAGATTCTGACACAAACAGGCACGGTTAAGTTGTTTATACGACAACCAAGATTCCTATTGCAAGAAGGATATGAAAAGGATGGAGAGTGGATAGGGAAATTGGAGTATGTTGCTGATTTCCTAGTCTGTTACACAGATGGTCAAGTTGAGATCGAGGATGTTAAAGGACGAAGAACCAGGACTTATATCGATAAACGGAAGTTGTTTGAACGTAAATACCCGCATTTGAAGATTATCGAGGTGTTGGTATGAACTTGTCTAAAGCGACTGAAGCGCAGCTCCATGAGATCCGCTATGCCGATGAGTATGCATCACTTAAACAAAAGATCGCAGCAGAAACGGAGATACTTCGCCGTGAGTTAGATACGAAGGATAGTGGGGAAACGTGAAAATCAGAAAAAAGAAGAAAATAATTACGATGTCTGTAGTCATTACAGCAAGCATATTGGCATCAATGTTGATTTATAAGGAGTTAGATCGATTAAAAATTAAGCGTCATGGGAAGGTGGATTAATCATGAAAAATACACTTGGAGATTTGAACAACCATTTATTTGCTCAGTTGGAACGACTATCTGATGAAGAATTATCTGGCGAAGAGTTAACAGAAGAAATTCACAGAGCAAAAGCAATTACTAGCGTGGCTCATCAAGTTATTGCGAACGGAAACTTAGTCTTGAAAGCTCAACAAGTTTACGATAACAGATTAAATGCTGATCTTGAAAAACCAAAAATGCTAGAAGGCGGCAATTAATGCATAAGTGGACAAGTGAGCAGAAACAATTCGTTAAGGATCACATCGAAGGCCGCTTAATTACAGATTTAATTACTATGCTAAATGATCGTTTCAAAACAGATTTGAAGTATTCGCAACTTCGAGCTTTTGTAAAAAATCACAAACTAACTAGTGGTGTCATTACCCAAATTCAAAAAGGAAATGTGCCAGCAAATAAAGGTACTAAGGGCATCCATAACGTGGGAGGTAATCGAACATCCTTCAAAACAGGTGATAGACCGTCGAATTATAAGCCAGTTGGCTATGAACGGGTTAATAGAGACGGATATAGACTAATTAAGGTATCTGATGTTGGAGAATGGCACAAAAGATGGCGGCATAAGCATAAAGTTGTCTGGGAAGAAGTAAATGGACCAGTACCTAAGGGGTATGTTCTTATATTCGCAGATCAAGACAAAAGCAATATTCACTTAGACAATCTAATTCTTGTGCCTCAGTCAAGGCTATCGATATTGAATACTAAAGGATTGTTGCATAAGGATGCAGATCTAAACAGAACGGGCCTTATTATTGCAGATATTTACGCGAAAATAAGTGAAAATAAAAAACTCGATAAGGGTGATCGTGATGTGGGAATCGTTTAAGTGTGAATGTGGTAGAGAGTACGCTGTAAAGCAAGGTGACGATCCAATAGAGAATCCTGCTTGCGTTGAGTGCGGTAGTGACAATGCAGATCCAATCGGAATATCTTTAGGTCCTAAAGAAACAAAAGAGTTAACTGAAATTATCGCTCGTAATTTAACTGCATGGGAAACATCAAAAGATAAGCGGTTAAGAAATTCAATATTGAGTAGGTGAGTAATTGAATAAGAAGCGTCAAGCAATCTGGAACAAATCAAACGGACGTTGTTGGTACTGTGGTTGTGAACTAGGTGATAAATGGCATGCAGATCACTTTGAGCCAGTTGTACGTAAGCTTAAAATTAAGGGCGGTATATTAACGACTGGAAAGGACAGTTACTATCCTGAAAGAGATAATGAAGAAAATAAAGTTCCTTCGTGTCCAAGTTGCAACATTTTGAAAGGATCAGTGACACTAGAAAGTTTTAGAGAATCGATTGCTGGATTCATTAAGTCACTTAATCGAGACAGTACACAATACAAATTTGCTAAACGATATGGATTAGTGCAGGAAACAGGGGTAAAAGTGAAGTTTTGGTTTGAGTATCAAGAAGAACTATCCGTAACAGACAAAAATCAAGCTGATTTATATGAATATCTATTATAACCATGCTGCAGAGCATAGTAGGCAGCTGACATTGTTCCGGGAGGGATTGCTATGTTACAGGTTCAAGCTAGAGCAAGCAGGCCATGTGCTGAAATTGAGATTGCTGCAACGAAGTTAAATGTATGCTATTCACGGAAGATCACATATCAAGAATGTATTGAACGTGGTTGGGATCCTGCTAATTATGAATTGACTGAAACATCTGAACCAAGTGAATGGAAAGTAGTTGATCCATCTTTGAACAGAACGAGCTTTAGACAAGGGATACTTCCCAACAGACCGCCAAAAAATGTTAGGGAATGAGTGTGATGAGTAAACGATTAGAGAGGAGTAATAACAATGAGTTTGAAAGATACGAAAATATTCATTCCTGAGATTCCGAAAGAATGGAAGCAAAGAGTAAGAGCGGGTAATACAAACATTTGGAATAATGATCAACGTAATAAGGAATTGCCTAAAGTGGAGTTGGATCCGCCACAAATAGGGCTTTACGCGGAACGCTTTGATGATGGCTGGTATTGGGTTTGTGGTTGTGCACATTGTCTTGAATCTGGTGAAAAATACGCTTATATCGTTTGCCATGAACATGATATATGCGTAACATGCGGTATTCATCGTAATGATTTAATGGAAATTCCTTGGGGACATCCAGATGGATTTGAATGTAGGCCTTGTAATACTAACAGAAAAGAAGAACTCAAGGCAGCAGCTCTATCCCGTGCAAAAGAACTTAATTTAGATCGATGGGATTGCTATAGAGAGGACAAAATCCTATGCCCAGTTTGCTTCTCAGAAAATTCAAATGATGACATGCACGAATCAGGGGAACATGATGTTAAATGCTATGTCTGTGATACTGAATTTATTGTGGATATTGAATATGATCCTAAATATACATCTCGATTAAAAGAGGGAGAGGAGTAATAAAGGATGACACAAATTAATCATGAAGGTACAAACGAGATCGTATGTCCTCATTGTGGAGACAAATGGTCTGATAGTTGGGAGGTAAGTCCGAGGGATGAAGAAATAGGATTGCAAGAGTGCGAAAATTGCGAAAAAAGCTTTTATGCTCACAGACATATCGAAGCAACTTATTCGACTCAAAAGGCAGATTACGGAATATGTAAAGGGTGTCAAACGGAAAACGTGGTGATAGAGAATTATATCTCCAGTATTGGTAACTATCATGACTTATGTGTTGAGTGTGGAGCAAAAGAAATACGTAGACTGCTATCTGAATACTTGGTAGATAGGAGGAATGAGTAATGGTACCAGTAATCGTATTACGCAACAAAGTTAATCAAGATCGATACCTAGCCGCTGACATTGATTTAGGCGATGCAGATGGAAATGTAACGCTAGACGAGATTCAAAACGCTTATATGATTGTGCGGAAGGACTTACAAACACCTACGCAATTAGATTTCGAGGAGCATAAGCAGGTACATGCAGAGCATAAAAAAATATTGAAAGAACGTTATGGTGACAATGCATTCGTATCTTTGGATTTTGAATATGCGTGTGAAGTTTATGAACCAATTAACATCGAGATCACACAAGAGCAATATGAGTATGCTAAATCACTTTGGGAGGAATGAGTAGATGAAAGCACTAACGATACAACAGCCTTGGGCAACGCTCATAGCTCTAGGTGAAAAGAGATTCGAGACACGTTCACGGAAGACTAATATTCGTGCCCGTATTGCAATACACGCTGGAAAAAAGATCGACAAAGAAGCATGTGAGCGTGAGCCTATCAAGTCAACACTAGCAAAACATGGATATGATGCTAGTAACCTACCTACTGGCGCGGTAGTCGCTACAGCGTATTTATATGATTCATATCCAATAACTCATGTTTCGGATAATGCAGCGGACTCTATTGACTCAGAAGGTATGATTGTAGAGTTTTTTGACGGAAATGAATTTCAATTTGGTTGGTACGAAATTGGTCGTCATGCTTGGGATTTGCGAGATGCACATGCAATAGATCCTATCAAAGCAAAGGGGCAGCAAGGTTGGTGGAACTTCAACTACAAGCTAGAAAGTGAGCTTCTGCAGATCGGCGACAAGGTTGTAATGCATACGTGTATGGAAGCTAATTTAGCAAAATATAAAGATAAGGTTTGGACATGCCGATCAAAAGAATTTCGTCAGTCAAGTGGAGCATACAGCGTGATGCTTGAAGATTTTAGCGGTTCATTTGCTACTGAATATCTCAATAAGGTGGAGGAATGAAGTAAATGAAAGCACCTAAGAATCCAAATAAGCGAGCATGTGTAGCAAAAAATATCACTTTCTCGGTTCAAAAGGAAAACGAGTACTGGGTACGTGTGCTATCTAAATAGTGATAAAGATTTATTTGAAAACTGTATAACAAATTGGAGGAATGAAAAATGAATAGACAAGCTGTATGTAATGCAATGAATAATTTGGAAGTAATCGAGATGCAAGCGGGCGACAGTCCATATATCTTGGTTGAAGATAACGAATCTAACCGTGAGCAGCTTAGAGAGGTTGGTATTCAAGACGGAGAGATAGATGCTGCTGGTGGCGATGGGGAATTTTGCTTGTTATCGATTGCTTTCAATTGTGGGCAATATGCTGATGATTACGTAGACGGAAAATTTGTTGTGTGGAATGAGCTTGTCGATGATGACCTTCGTAACAGGGTGCTGGAAGGAAACGGAACAGCAACAGATGCGGAACGGCTATTAAGAGCCTTAGAACCTAATATGTTAACTACTGGACAAATGATAGATAGATTGAAATTTGGTGATATAGCCGACAGAGAATTTGATCCAATTGGAGTTTGTTCAGATGCTTATACAAAAGCAACCGTAGATGAAGATGGCGACCTAATGTTTTACGATGAAGACGAAAAAATTGGTCTTTTGAAAGGTTGACAGGAAGTCTCATTAATTCTAAATGGATAATTCAGTAGTGTCTAGGTAGACACATATTGTGCAGGAAGGAATGATTGGATATGTCGGGAGTGTTGAAGGTTTGGGGAACCGATCATGTCGGTCCATGGGAAGAAAAGGTTGAATGCCAATCGTGGGAGGTTGGAGGGTGGCTCGACTACTATAAGGACGGAATGGTAGGTCACGAGTTTGTATCCGAAAATGAAACTGAGTGAATTTTGTGTTACACAGTACGCAACAAATAATTTAATTAAAGGGAGCGAATGTAATGAATAACAACGGAAAATGGACTTGTAGCACATCGAATGAAAATTTCAATAATGATGAATGTTTTGAAACCAAAGAAGAAGCAATTGATTTTGGTAAATCTGAATACAAAGGATACTTAGGTGTTTCAAAGTTTTATGTTGGTCAAGTAGAAGAAGCAGGATTAGGTGTTACGGTTGATGTGGAAAGCGTACTGGAACACATCAATCAAAGCGTGTATAACGATGTTGGAGAACATGCTGAGGAATATCTTATGGACACCAAGCAAGAGCATGACAACGAACTCGAAGAGGAACTTTCCAATGTGATTATCAAGTGGATTGAACGTCATGGATATGAACCTACATTTTTCAAGGTCGTAAATATTGAAACCATAGAAGTGTCGTAGTACGACGACACTATCTCTGAAAGGATTGATCTAGTGAAAGTAGTCTATAAGACATGGCACAATAACTATCCTTTTACGCTAGACGAATCATATGAAGCTATCCAGTATAAAAGTGGTTGGCTGCTAATCGATGGTCAATTATATCGCGCAGAATGTTTTGAAATCGTTGTAGGGAGTGAATCTAGTGGGTAAAGCAGCATTACATCAAAAGATTATCGATCTACGATCTGATGTTATTAAAATGCGCATACAGCATGATAAAGATCAGCAGGTTATCGAGTTGATGGAAAATAGAGCAATGATTCTAGAGGCAGGCTTACAAGAGGTAATGGTTATATTGAAAGGATCGAACTTTTATACACCAGGAGCTTATGCATTTCATGCAGCATATAAAGCAATACATTCAGATTAAATAACAAATCGCCCAGCCACTATCGTTGGGGAACGGTCGGCTGGGCGATTACGTAATCTCATCTCTTATTATAGCAGAGGGGATGAGGGGGATGTTAGCTATGCAACTTAATTTTTTTGATCCGGCAACAGAAGATGAGATCAAGCAAACGAAATCACTTCTTGTCCGGTATAGGCGGCACAAAGCACTCATAGTTGAGTTGGAGCGAGTTGGGGAACTTGCTCCAAAACAAAAAATAGCTTACAATGCATACTTAAATGCAACAGCAGCTGTGGAGAGAGCAGTTCGGCTTATTATAGATCCAGTCATTAAAGAGTCAATTCAAATGCGCTTTATTGATGGGAACAGACGTAAAGATGTAGTTATACGTTATCGGCATATGGATCCATCAACGGTGGATCGCCGTATTAACAAAGGCATTGAATCAGTCGCTAATACTATCAAAGAATTTGAAATTTGAAAATGCGTGTAAGATGCAGACAAAAAGCATGTAAGTCGCTAGTAAAAGGCGTTATTTATAGGGGTACAGTGGAATCAATAGAGCAGAGATGCTCGGGTGATCCTACTGTACCTTTATCAATTGTAGGACTCGGCCATGCGGTGGGTACGAACTTAGTCTTTATGATAGGAACGTTTACCTTAGACGTTGATCGTCAAGCGTGCGGTGATGAGGTGGGGTTAGATGCCCTTTACAAGGTTGACTTGTCCCTTGTTCAATTGCTCGGAGTTTTCCGAGTAGTCGAAGAATGGATAATTAATGAAGGTGTGCGCAAGGGCGGTCCATATGGATCGCCTTTTTGCATGTGGGTTTATATCCCGTAATGAGCAAGGAGGGGCTTGGGATATGCGAAAAGGGAAAAGAAAGATTGTTAAAGAGCCTGATCCGCCGCAGCAACCAGAAAAATGTAAAAGTTGTGTATGGGGCGAATGGCGAGAAACGAAGCAATTATGTAAAATGCCTAGATGTATTAAGTGACAAGTATGTTGCACATTTTGAATAAGGTATCTTAGTTTACCTCAAGTAAATTTTGCCTTGCCCACTTGAAATGGAGAATAAATATCAATATTATAGTGATAGGTGATATTATGAATCCTTTAAATGAATTAGAGGTAAGAACGCTCCTTATGGAGGAGTTAAATGGAAAATACTCGCAATGCAACGAAACTAGAATTATTAATGAATTAGGATTAGATTTTGGAGCATCTAGAATCGATATTGCAGTTGTTAATGGAATCATGCATGGGTATGAGATAAAAAGCGATTTAGATAATTTGAGTCGATTACCTCGTCAAATGGAGTATTATAACAAGATATTTGAAAGAATGACTATAGTTGTTTCTAGAAAATATCTTACAGAAGTAAAGAAAATGATCCCAATATGGTGGGGGATTAAAATAATTAGTGCTGATCAGACAAGGTTGATTGATATTCGAAAAGGAAGACAAGTTTCTTTTCAAGACACTTCCCTTATCATTAAGCTTCTTTGGAAAAAGGAACTAGAAGGACTCATAGATTATTTTAATTGGCCCAAATCATATAAAAAAATGAGAAAAAAAAAGCTTCTCACATTGTTTAATGAAGAAGCTGATCATAATGAAGTTCGCATGTATGTTTATGATGTCTTAAAAACTAGGGAAAATTGGAGATAATCAAAAAAATTGTGATACCGTCAATTCAATGTGGTGATTAACTGCAATTGCAATTGGCGGTTGATGACCACTTATAGTGATAATTTCTTTGGCACATTTATAGATCTCACCATCACCAAAAGAAAAAGCATTCCCAGAATAATAATCTTGCTCAATTAACTCAGAACAGACTTGATAAAATGTCTCTTCACCTCCGTCTTTTATTAGGCGAGACTTAGCTATAAAATAATCTGTTTCTGAAGTGTAAAAAATTTTAAGGTAAGAGTTATTATGATTAAAACCACTTAGTACCTCACCCTGTAGTCGAGTAGTATAATCACCAAACAATAGACTAGAATTTTCAGTTTTTAATTGCAGATAACTATTTAAATCTTTTCTCGCTCCTACTAAAGTTATGGCGTGTACTTCAGCATTACTCGCATCTTCTGGGCATGAGGTAGATAGATAGACGATTTTAGAGTTTGGGATTTTAGAGAATGTATCTATTGCATGTTGAATTCTTTCTAAATGTATCTCTTTATTGTAGAAGTCCAACACAACTGTAATCTCTATATCTGAATTTTCTGACAAGTCTTTCAATAATTTTTCTAAAACATATGAATCAAACGTTTCTTTGAAATTGTAACAACGAATTCTTATAGCAACTTCTTTATAACCAGAGTTAAGAACTGCTTGAGCCAACCACGTTGGAGAATCATATTGAAAGCAAGGTACTAAATCTAAATTGTATTCTTTCATTTTAGAAATACAATGATTTACTAAATTAACACCGTTGGGGGTAAGTAATTCATTTTCTATACCTATTTCCTCAATAGCGCAATAGAAGTCGTAAATGAATTTCATTCCATCTAATCGTTCAGCTAAATATTTACCTAAAGTGTTAAATGAACCTTGCCAATTGTGAACATTTTCTTTTTTGATTCTTTTTGATTCAATTATTGGAACTACAAATTTTCTGGTGTCTTGATGGAGCTCTCGCAGGGCTTTCATCTCATTGTTACTGTTTTTAAGCAATGGATAGTACATAAGAACCTCCTATTTTTTTATTTGTGATACATATGTACTATTCTACTGTGAAATGAAAACTCCTTCTAAAAATGTTTATTTTGTATAATGTTGTAACTAAAAAAGATGATTTTGAAGTTTTTTGATGAAAAATGTAATATACAACAGCACCTTTGGGTGCTTTTTCTTTGCCAAAAACTAGGGAGGTGGTGGTTATGAAGTTTGTCCAGCCAATCAGGGACCCGAGGAAGGTCGAAGCGATAAAGGATTTCTTATCTATGAAAAATGAAAGAGATTTCGTGATGTTTGTCCTTGGAATCAATACTGGTCTTCGTATTTCGGATATACTTCCACTTCGTGTGATTGATGTTAAGGGGATGTATATTGACATTTACGAAGAAAAAACAGGGAAGCAGCAGTTGATTAAAATTAACCGTGCTCTCAGAGAAGTCCTAGATCGATATATAAAAGGGAAACCGGACTATGAATATTTATTCAAGAGTCGGAGTAAAAAACATAAAACTGGGAAAATCAACGAACCTATTAGTTCGAGTATGGCATATAAGATATTAAGCGGAGCTGCTAAACACTTCGGATTAACGAGTATCGGGACACATTCCATGCGGAAGACGTTCGGATACTTTTTTCATATGAGGGAAAAAGATATAACGTTACTAATGGACCACTTCAATCACGATGAGGAATCTGTCACTTTACGCTATATCGGCATTAAACAGGACACCTTAGATGAGGCAATTGACCGTCATGGACTATGATTAACTACCTTTAATCGGGTTCATAGAGAATTCATTATTGAGAGAATCGCTGAAAGTATTGAATTAACAATGAAAAGTGAGAGTTAATGAATTCCATACAATACGTAATAAGAATAACTCTAGATACAGTTTTTAGGAGAAATCAGCAGCAATGGACACTAAGAGGATAAAGGAACGTAAAGATTTTCAATGGTAACGCTCGAAGAAAATCCTATGCGAGCGTTCTTTCAAACTCAAATCATCATAGGCTTGTCGATAAATGGAACATAATGTACTATTGATGGGGGGAGTTGATGAACGAATGGAAAAAGGGAAGATACAAAATCCGTTGACGATAATAGCCATTTTTGCAGGGATTGCTGAAGTTGCTGGGACAGTTGTTTTATTAGGATTACCACTTGAAATTCAAAGGATATTTGTATGGTTCGTTATTGTGTTTCCAATCATTCTAATTGGAGCATTCTTTTTAATACTATTTCTGAAGCACGAAGTTCTTTATGCTCCTGGAGATTTTAAGGATGAACAATTCTTTATAGATCTTCTTGCGAAAAAGGATCGAGAAATCTACTCAACTCTAGTTACGGTAAACGAGGCGGTAGAAGAGGCGAAGCATTATACAGAGTCTGCTTCTCAAGAGCATATCCCTGGAGATGAGCAAAACAATGATGTGCTTAAAGATATGTTCGAGAGAATTGAGAAGAAAATTGAAGATGCTAAATTGAATACTATTGAATCCGATTTATTTAGTTCCATTACTATAAAAAATACATTGACTCCTGATCAAAGGAAAATTATCAAAATACTGAAAAACAACAAACTAGGATTAACAAGAAATGAGATATCTCAAGAGTTGGGTGTAAGGTCCATATTGCTTTACGCGATAGTAGATTCTCTCATTGACAGAAATATTGTTGTTAAAGAAGGGGAAAAGTATTATTTGAAGTCACAAGATATTATTAGCGCCTAAGGCGCTTTTTTTATTTCCGGAGGTGGTGATATGCAGTGGCGCGTGAACGTAGCACCAATCGCTTAGCTGCACAAAAACTGTGGCTCAAAAGCGGTCGGCAGATGAAGCTTGTAGACGTTGCTGAAGAACTTGGTGTGTCTGATGCTCTAGTCCGTAAATGGAAGTTTCTTGATAAGTGGGACGACATTCCGACAAGGCGGCCACGCGGAGCTCCGAGGGGCAATCAGAACGCCGTAGGTAATAAAGGCGGCGGTGCACCTGAAGGAAACCGAAACAACTTAAAGCATGGCTTATACAGCAAGTTTCTTCCGCAGAACGAGGAGTTTCAGGAGCTCATGGCTATGGTAAGTGAGCTAGATCCTTTAGATATGTTGTGGCAGGGTGTTGAAATTGCATTTGCTAAGCTGCTGTGGGCACAACGTATTATGTTTGTTACAGATAAAGAAGAGATGATCAAGGAACTTAAAAAGCGAAAGTTTGAGATTCATGACGTT
This sequence comes from Paenibacillus sp. Y951, assembly GCF_056786395.1. Taxonomy (NCBI): domain Bacteria; kingdom Bacillati; phylum Bacillota; class Bacilli; order Caryophanales; family Paenibacillaceae; genus Paenibacillus; species Paenibacillus sp. Y951. Next base: position 179,562 of record NZ_JBXCIY010000003.1, read on the forward strand.
GGGGAAGGTGAATCGAAACTAGAACCAATTGTCACCGAAGAAGAATATGAATTTCAGTTCTCTTGGGATCGCCAATCAACTGATATCAAGGCTTACTCAACTATTTCTCGTGAATTCCGTTCTGCGATGAAGCAATTCTTATCTGCAGCACCAGAGAATGATGAGCGTAGGATTAAGCTTGAATTAATGGAAGCACAGGTTGAAAAGGCCAAGATAGATACAGTTAAATTACAAATTGAAGCTGAAAAACTTGCTAAGAACACTGGGAATAAAGAGCCTCTGCGCATCGAGATCGACTACGGAGATGATGAATCATGAGTGCTGCAGTAAAGGTTCAGTTCAACGCTCATTTTCGAGATGTTAACCGTACACAGCGCCGTTATCGAGCTCTGCGTGGTAGTGCTGGTTCGGGAAAGTCGGTCAACATTGCGCAGGATTACATTCTAAAGCTTGGGGATCCGAAGTATGCTGGTGCTAACCTACTTTGCGTTCGTAAGGTCAATGAGACGAACCGTAACAGTACCTTTGCTGAGTTAACTGGGGCAATTAACCGAATATATGGCGATCGAGCAGAAGAGTATTGGGAAATCCTTCGTTCACCGCTTACAATCAGAAGCCGCGTTACAGGTAACGAGGTTATTTTTCGTGGGATGAATGATGTGCGAGACCGCGAGAAGGTCAAGTCCATTAACTTTGCACACGGGAAACTCGTGTGGATATGGGTAGAAGAAGCGACGGAGTTGCAGGAATCGGACATTGATATTCTAGATGACCGGCTGCGGGGGATATTGCTTAATCCGAACCTATACTATCAGATCACATTCACGTTTAACCCGGTATCAGCTACACACTGGATTAAGCGGAAGTATTTCGACAATGTCAGTCCGGACGTACTTACCAACCATTCAACCTACCTTCAAAATCGATTCATAGATCCTGCATATCATCGTCGTATGATGCGCCGGAAAGAAGAGGATCCGGAAGGCTATGCGATCTACGGGGAAGGTGAATGGGGCGAACTTGGTGGTCTTATCTTCAAGAACTTCATCATTCACGACTTCGAAACGTCGTTCGATATGTTCGATACCATGCATTTGGCGCAAGACTTTGGTTTTAACCATGCAAACTGTATTCTCACGGTCGGTGTTAAAGATGGTGAGTTTTTTGTTTGCAACGAAATCTATGTTCATGAAATGGCAACAGATGCAATTATTGAAATGGCAGACAGGCAGGAGCTCAGTAAGTATCTTGCAATGTATTGTGATTCTGCCGAGCCCGATCGCATTCAGATGTGGCAGAATGCCGGATACAATGCATCGGGTGTTGTTAAGGAGCCTGGTAGTGTTGTAGCTCAGATCGATTACCTTAAGCAACGTAAGATACACATTCATCCGGATTGCGTCAATACGATCAAAGAGATACAACAGTGGTCGTGGAAGAAGGACAAGAAGACAGGGCTTTACTTGGACGAGCCAGTTAACGCATTCGATGATGCAATGGCAGCTCTACGCTACTCAGCTGAGCCATTACGTAGACCGGAATTACTTTATACAAATCAACGTCCGAGTGGATGGTAGAAAGGAGATAGGGTATGACGATCAATTACTTGAAAAAGAAGTTCCCACCAGCACCGTTCGACAAGGATGTGGAGCTGATGAAGTATTATCGTGCTTTATATGAAGGCGATCACGCTGAAATATTTCCACGAGCTAAGATGGTGGGCGCTGATAGACAAAAGAAATGGCGGCGTAAGAGCTTGCGTGAATGGGAAGAGACGCATGAGACCATTCAGACGAATCACCCGTACATCGTTGCAAACTTCTCTTGCCTGGTTGCAGAGGTACCAGCTGACCTCGTTAATCGTGCTCTCGGTAACATATCAGCGGACACTGAAGAAGGGCCTGAGTTAGAATTCGTTTCTAATGTAGTAGGGGCTTCCAAAGTTAACGACAAGATATGGGCAGCTGTCACGCAGCAGCAGGTAGACGGTGTTATTGCATATAGAGTACGCCGCAATGATCGTAACAAGGTATGGTTCGAGTGGTTGCTAGGTGATCGCTACCTTCCGCATGATGATGATCAGGGTGCTGACATTGCTTGGATAGAAGAGTGGGGCGACGAGAATAACAAGAAGCGGTTCCTTCGCGTAGAACGGCAGTTGCTTACTGAAACAGGACTGGCTGTGCAGCAGCTCGTTTATAAGATGGATGCTGATAACGTCACAGATGAGTTGGATGTTAAGGAATATGCTCAGGAGTACGGAATAACAGTACCTGATGATTCAGACCTGCCAGGTGTAACCGAATTGCTTTGCGGCTACGTACCTAATGACGATACGCTAGGTACTCCGAGAGGGCGGTCGTCACTCAGAAACATCGACATGCTGCAGGAAGAAATCAACTGGACCATTACAAGAGACAGCATTGTTTTCGAGAAGCATGGGAAGCCGAAGTTGGCTATTCCTCGTGCGCTATGGGATACGGTGGCCAATCAAAACATGCAACACTATGGAGGGCGATTTGTACGTAGTGCTGACCTAGAAGTGGTCAGCTATGATGAGAAAAACGGTGCTGTGCCAATGTATATTACATGGGATGCTAAGACGGAGCATTCCTTTTCTCACGTTGAGCGACTAATAAAGTACATGCTTGCTGTTAGTAAGACATCGCCACAAGCTGCAGGTCTTGAAGAAGGTGGTGGTGCTAAGGCGGCTGTCGCAATGCTATATGAATGGATGGTTTCGGTTATTAAAGCCGAGGCGGTTCAATCTAAATTTGATGTAGCGCTTAAGGATGCCATTCGTAAGTGCATGATCTTAGAAAATGTTCTCGGATCGTCTCAATTAGATGTAAAGTCGCCCGTTGTTGAATGGGGCGACATGCTTCCTAAAGCAGAGAGCGAAAGAGCTACGGAAGAAATCGAGAAGTACGAAGCTGGCGTACAATCACTTGAAACAACGGTGCGCAATATCCATCCAGATTGGTCAGAAGAAGCGATCCAAGAAGAAATTACGAAGATTGAAGATGGTAAAGCGATTGATACGCTTGATCCTCAATACCGGCAACCGCCTAAAGTGACGGTGTAGTATGGCTACCGTTGAGCAATTGGTCGAACTATACAGTCGGACTGATGAAAGACTACGAGCGCTTATACAGTCGCTAGAGAGCGGAAGCATTGGACAACGACGCAAAGAAATACTGCTTCGACAGGTTGAAGCTATCTTAGCCGAATTAACGGGCGAAGCTGGTACGCAAATGGCTACCTTACTCGGTGACTCGTATCGTGCTGGAACCGTTGCTGCTGTCGAAAGTATTGTTAGTGCTGGTGTAGCTGCTAATACGATTGAACAAACGTTAAAGCCACTTATTCACCAACGAGCGGTACAGGCGATCATGGATGAATCCTTCTATTCAATCTTAGAAGCTAGTGATAACATGTCAGCTGATGCTAAGAGTAGAATCGAACGAGTAGTCAGAACGGCGAACGAACGGTCTTTGACCGAGGGAATGAGTCGCAGGCAAGCGACTAAGGAAGCAATTGCTGATCTAAATAACCGTGGCATTACTGGCATGATCGCGAAGAATGGCGCTCAGATACCAGCTGATAAGTACATTTCAGGAGTTGTTCATTACCATCAACGTAAGGCTCATGTAACAGGCGCCGAAGAGACGATCAAGCAGAATAATCTCGATCTAGTCTTCGTTAATTTTGTTGGTATAACTTGTGAGTACTGTGCAGTGTACCAGGGGCGCGTGTACAGCATTAGCGGCAGTGATAAGAGGTTCCCAAAGTTTGAGATAAAACCGCCTTATCATTCACATTGCGTTCATTCTATTTCGGCTTGGATCGAGGAGTACACTCCTGCTGATGAGATTGAGCGAATGATTGAGCAGTCAAATAGACCGTTTACGGATAACCGTACCGAGGTAAACATAAAACGCTACAAGGAACGGCAGCTTAATAAGTCCCGTAAGAACGCAACCCGTAAGCAATGGATCCGCTATAAAGGAGTACTACCGAACGATACACCTAACCTTAAGCAGTTCGCAAGCCAGAAGGCTCGCAATACCAAAACATACCGTGAGCTGCAGGAAGATTATCGAAAAGTGAATGCCCAGGCTAAGAGAGAAGGTGAGAAGAAATGAAGGTCATTAAAAAACCGGAAGAATTAAGCACGAAGCAACTTACAGACATACTCATAAGTAGGAACGGCGTTAGCGCTGCATCTATTGAACTGCATGAAACGGTCACTATGACATCTAGTAAAGGTGACGTTATTCATATTACTGGACCAGCAATTATCATCGTGAATAAAGACTAGGGGTGATGATGTGAAAAAGAAATTTATCATTGAAGTCGATATTGTCGAAGGTACAGTTGATTACGAGAACCCGGACGAACTAACCTTCTTCGAAGTACTCGGGGCAATGGAATATGTGAAATTGATGATATCTAATAAATACGATGAAGAAGTCGCTGAATAGGCGGCTTTTTCTTTTGTCCAAAACGTGGTAAGACATTAAACTGCTACTCGGTAGTCCACCCGGACTTAAAACAGGAGGTATTTATGAAAGAGATCATAGAAAAAAAGTTTTCATTGAAACTGGATTTACAGACATTTGCTGGAGAGCCACCAGTCGTTCCTCCAGTTGTACCGCCTGTTACTCCTCCTGCCGAGCCACCTAAGACATTCACTCAAGCTGAGCTTGATGCAGCTGTTCAGTCGCGGTTACCACGAGCAGAGAAAGCTGGTCAATTGGCACTAGCGAAGGAGTTGGGTTATGACTCAGTGGAAGCAATGCAAACTGCTCTCAAGCCAAAGGAGAAAATTGATCCTGCTGCACCTGTCGATGTAGACAAGCTACTCGAGGAAAAGTTGAAGGAACAGAACGACAAGACCTTCAAGCGACTACTCGCTTCCGAGGTTAAGGTTTTGGCAAACGAACTTGGGTTTGCCGATTGGGAGGATGCTCACGCACTTGCTGATCTGACAAAGGTCACTGAGGACGATAAAGGTAACCTTACTGGCGTGAAAGAAGCGATGGAAGAGTTACTGAAGAAGAAGCCGCACTTGGGAAAGCAAAAGCCTGGTGGTTCGTTTGGCGCTCCCGTTCCTAACTCCCAGGAACAACGTAAGAAATCGCAAGAAGCAATAATCAATCTAGCAAAGAACCGAGGAGCGGCAAGCAGCCAAGCTGTGCATGATCCTTGGGCTAATAAATAAGGAGGTTTTGAGATATGCGTTTACAACCAAGTCAACGATTCAATGTGCAAGATGAGCCCGAGATTCTTGCATCATTTGAAGTTATTCGTGAAGTAACGAATGGAATTACGATTGATTCAGCAGCAATTACGGCTGATGGCAAGGGTGACAAGATCATCAAGAAAGGCATGCCAATGGCGAAGCTAACTGCGGGAGGTAAGTGGGCGCCTTATGATCCAGACGGTATCGACGGTAGCGAGAATCCAACAGTAATCCTAAAGCGCACAGTCAACGTTAAAGATGGCGATCATGTTGTCGGTGGGTACGAGGTAGGTAAGTTTATTACAGAGCGTATTCCTGTGACTGTTGACGCTGCGCTCATCGCTAAGATGCCACATATCGTATTTGCCTAGACCATTAAAGAGAGGAATGAACATTAATTATGATGAAAGAAATAAAATATCGATTAAAGTTGAACCTTCAAACGTTCGCTGATGGCGATCCGCTAGATTTGACGCTTGAAAGTGCCTTGTCCGGTGACGATTTACTTGTTTACTCCCGTAACTTGGAAGTTTCCAACGAATACCTTCACCCTGTACTATTCCCGGCTCGTGAAACATCAGAGCTTACTGTTGATGTCATTAAAGAGGCATCGCAAAGCCTGCCAGTTATGGCTAAAATTGCTGAGCTTGGCACTGAGGTTGAATATGCATCTCGTGAGGGTATGAGTGGTACCCGCATTGAGATTCCAAAGATTCAACTCGGTCGTTATATGGACGAGCGTCTAGTGCGTCTCGCTCTACAAGCATCTCAAAGCTTTGGTTTACGTAGTGAGGAGATCAACCAGCTGCGTAACAGACAACTTAACGATGCCCAGTTCGCTGTTGACTCGATTCTTGCCCGTCGTGAATGGATTGCTCTGACAAGCGTATGGAGCGGTGGCGTGAATTACGTCGAAGGTAACGTCAACGTTCAAGTAGACTTCGGCTACACTTCTGAGCAGAAGCCAGTGCTTTCTGGCACTGACAAATGGGATGATTTCGAAAACTCTACTCCATTGGATGATATTCAAGGTTGGGTAGATGCTTGGAGAGCAAAAGGTATTCGTTTGCGCCGAGCTATGACGTCACAGAAGATTATCACGCTGCTTCGCCGTAATCTTTCCATTCGTAAGCATTACCATGGTGATCCAAGCGGATCAGCTCAGCCACCAGGACTAACAAAGGCACAGCTTGATTCCGTATTCAGCGAGATGGAGTTCCCAGTGTTAGTTGCTTACGACACACAGGCTCGTACTGAGGATCGTGCACTAACTGGTGGTAAGCTTTCGTTCACAACTGTACGTATGACACCAGAGAATCGATTCATTCTTCTTCCAGATGGTCCGCTCGGTAATTACCTATGGGCAAAGACAACGGAAGAAATGATTGCTGAGATCGAGGCAGAGCAAACGGGTGATATGGGGCTATATGTATTCCGGGATGTTACGAAGAACCCTATCCGCTTACGTACTGCAGGCGTTGCATTGAACTTCCCAGCATTCGCTTGGGCTGACAGCGTAGTTTCTGCAACGGTTATCTAGTAGGGCACCTCACGGTGCTCTTTTTATTTTGATAGAAAGGGTGAATACAGTGAAGATCAAACTTAATAGCATAGTTAAGGTACAAGGATTGTGGAAAAAACCTGGCGACGAAGTAATTGTTTCGGACGAACTGGGTAATGAGTTGATTGCAAAGGGCTGCGGTGTTCTTGTACCTAAGTCGCAAGCAGAGATCGATGCGGAAGAACTTGCATTAAAGGCAGATGAAGAAGCCGCCAAAGCACTTGTTGAAAAAGAAGAAGCTGAGCGTAAGGCTGTTGAAGCCAAAGTGAAGAAAGAAGCTGCCGATAAGGCTAAGGCCGAGGCGAAAGAGTAGGTGAGCACTATGGATCATGTGGAAGTAGGCGACTGGATCGATTCCAATCTCTTGGACACTGAAGCTTGGGATCGATCGGCAAAGCAGGCTATTGCAGTGGTCCAAGCCGAGCGCAATCTAGCAAGATGGTATCCAGACGTGACCTTAACTGTTGACGTGGTAGCCTATCAATCTATCTGGGAGCTTCAAGGGATCGATCCTGCACTTAAGTATCAGAAACATAACGTCAAGCAGGTGAGTGACAACGGCGAGTCCGTTAGCTACAAAGACGGTGAACGCCCTGTGGTAGCGCCTGACGTGCGTGATATGTTAGGGGTTACTGCTGATGAGCTTGCGGAACTGGAAGCCGAGGAAGCAGCACAGAAGCAGTATGGTGGTGCTTTGCTATGAGTCTCTTTGGCTATCCAGCAACCGTAACGCACCATCATTCTGAATTAGATGATTGGGGTCGTCCGCTACCACCTTCAGAAGAGGATAGAGCTGCTAAGGTTGTTGAAGAACAGAGGCTAATCAAAAATGCCAAGGGCGAAGAAATACAGATCGCCTATGAGATTCATGTTGAGGGTGTTATACCTATTAGCTTCGACGATTATTTTGTATACACCAATGCCCTTGGTCTTGAAATCCGTTGTGATGTAGCTCATTACGAGGTCCGTAAGTTTCTCGGTACCGACGATGTGAAGAAGGTGATCGTCTATGGCAGACCGAGGAACATTTAGTTTTAATCTTGATGGACTCGAAGCAATGTATTCAGCTTATGATGCTGCGCTCGATGAAATCGATAAACGAGTCGATGAAACACTTACTACGTTAGCATCGCAGATCATTCATGATGCAAAACGACTTGCGCCGAATCTATCCGGCGACTTAGAAGGTGCATTGATAGTTGGCGAGGTCAAACAACTGATTGGTGTGTCTTACATTGAATTCGGAACAAGCCCAGAAGTGGACCATTATGCTATTCCGCAGCACGAAGGTTTCCGGAAGACTGCGAAAGGGACTTTGGTTACATTCACGCCGGGGGAAAATACCTTGAGCAAGGGAGAATACAATGGATATATGCCCGGTAAGAAGTTTCTCGAAAATGCTCTGAAAATGAACGAACAACGGATCATTGAAGAGCTATCTAAGATTTTGGGAGGGTAAGCGGGTGCTTTCAAATGATTTCATTGATTATTTAAGAGCATCCGGCTATACCGTTTATCCAGATGCTGACTTTATACCTGCGGAGTTTCCCGAAAACAAGCTACCCTGTTTATTTGTAATGGATTCGGGTGGTTATGCTCTTCACAACTATGTACCGACCGAGAAACCCACGTGGCAGGTCATTGTTAAGGGCAAGTCATACAAAGCACATCCTGCGAACAAGGCTGCAACGGAAGCCCTCGCAAAGCAACTCACGAAGGATTTGCACCGCAAGTCGAATTACTTAGTAGGAAGCACGCACGTATTTTCTAGCTTGGCGATGCAGCAACCTATTCCACTTGGTCTAGACGAAAAGGACAGACCAATGTATTCAATCAATTTTCTGTTTTACACAAAGGAGGCACAATCATGAGTGTTGTTGATGAGATTTTTGCTGGACCTGGTATTTTTATCTGGGGTATCGAGGAAGACGGCACTGAGGAAGCGGATGCAGCCATCTTTGATCTGACGCAAGGCGGCATCGTGTTTACAACGACAACAACGTATTTCGAACCGACACTTGATCAGACGGGCACTGCTCCAGTCAAAACGATTAAAACGGGCACGACTGGGAATGTAGCATTTGAATCACCATCAATTGATTACAGAAAAGTCGTTAAGTTTGATACTGACGTCACAGAAGTAATTGATGCTACAGACGCTGAAAAACGGAAGTATAATGTAACTGGTCTTGCTGGACAAGTTCTGCCGGCTAAACGTGCAGTTATCAAGCCGCAAGGTATCTCTGATCCGAACTATTACATCTACATTGCACGTTGTGCTATTAAGTTCGATGCAAACTACGGTTTTGTATTGGACAACAACCTTCGTATGCCAGTAAACGCTATGGCGTACCCAGATCTTGATGCTGTACCGAAGGGCCTTGTATATACCTGGGGAGATATTACTGCAACGGCTTAATTTATTTTTATACAGTATAAGGGAAGGCTATCAGCCTTCTCTTTTTTATTTCAGCCCGTAGGAGGGATCATGATGCTAAACCTATTCAATAAAAAGAACCGAGTTCAACTAGGGACTAAACAGATTGAAATACCGAAGTTAACCCGAACAAGGCTCAAGAAACTGACTGACCACATTGGTACGATCGGGGAGTTTCTTGTGAAGTTGTTCCTCACTCCCGAAAACGACCGAGCAGTGTTTCTTGTAGCAGCTGCTGATGTAACTATAGATGAAATATATGAATTAACTTCACTTTTGAGCGATCTGCCAATGGAGTATTTAGATGAACATGCTTCATTCGCTGAATGTAGCGAATTCCTGAAGCTAACATGGGAGAAGAACGACATTAACGCAGCTCTGGGAAACTTGAGCGGCCTGATCCCGCCGATGGCGCAGCAGTTCGTACAGAGCGTGATCGGAAGGATGCAGGCCAGAGAATAACAACAGATGAATTTGTTTTACGTTGCTGCTTGATCCTTGGAAAAACGCAGCATGAGGTTGAGAACGGCTATGCCTGGATTGATCTACCAAGACTAATTGAAATTAGTGGAGAACGACGTGCTAGAGAACTGTTAGAAAATATTGAGGTTGCTACATTCCCTCATCTTTCTGACGAAAAGGCTCGGGAAGCTATATTGAAACAGCATCGTGAGAAGTTACCTAAGCCGCAACCAGTACCACCGAAATCGGCTGAAGAACAATATCAAGCATTACAGATGCGTATGAGGGGAGGTTAAATGGATGGCAGTCGAAATAGGAGAATTGAGAGCTAAGTTAACTGCTGAGTCACAACAAATGCGGCAAGAAGTCCAAGCCGTCAAGAAAGAATTTCAGAGCCTTGGGGAACAAGGAAAGAAGACAGCCACTGATTTTAAGTCAGTAGAGTCAGCCATTGGTCAGGTTGGAGCTTCTAAAGAAAAACTAACTAATTTAACTGCAACGCTTGATAATGTGAATGCTCGGATCGAGCTGCAGCGAAAAAAACTAGCTGAACTGAGAGAATCGTATGCCAATACTTTTAACGAGGGGGCTAAGTCCAAGTTACAAGATCAAATACTGAGATCGGAAGCTGCTTTGATAAAACTGACACAAACCTCCAATAACACCGCCCAAAAAATGTGGGAACTGGAAGACAGTATGAATCAAGTTGCTCAAGAGAGTCAGCAAGCTGCTACTAGTCTAGATGTTTTTGAAGATGCATTAAAGGGAATTGGGTTAAACGCAGATCAGATTAAAATTGTTAAAAAAAATCTGGACACAGTGGATCCAACCAAACTAGATCGTCAATTTGATGAATTAAGCGCTGCTCTAAAAAAGTTGGGTGTAGATAGTCAGCAGATAGATAAGATTACTAAGGAATTGCGGGAAACTGAAGTAGAGGCAGGCAATGCAAAACAAGGTATTAATGCTCTTGCATCTGGTATCGCTGCTCTTGGAGCTGGTGCCACGTTGGCCAAGCTTGTTAATACGGTTAAGACACTATCTTCCGAAGCGCATGATCTTTCTAACTCTTATCGAGGTCTAGCGGTTGTTTCTAAATCGTTTAACGTTGATTCAGAGCAAGCAGTTGGTCTTGCCGAGAAGTTAGCTGACCAATGGGGACTAAACAAGGGTGCGCTGTCTGACACGGTTAAAACCTATTTATCTCTTAACATGTCGCTCGAGGAAACGGAAAAGATCATTACAGCAACTGCTGATGCTGCAGTATATAATCGTGAGGTACATTTATCCTGGGAAGATGCGATAAAAAACGTATCGCAAGGTATCAAAGCAGGAAACTCCAACTTAACGGATTCCGCAGGAATAACAACCAACTTATCCGTCATGCAAGATCGTTACGCTAAATCTATTGGAACGACTGCAGCTAAGCTCACGGAAGCTCAAAAGATTCAAGCAGCCTATAATGGGATGCTTGATGAGGGAGCCATCTTTGCAGGTAACGCAGATGACGCTATGACGGGATATACAGGTACTCAGGCTACTTTTACCCAGACGATAGCTGAGGCGCGCACGGAATTAGGAGAAGCGTATATTCCTGCAATAGAACGGGTATTGGAGTTGGTAACTCCGCTGATACGTGATTTTGCTTTGTGGGCTGATACTAATAAAGAGACAGTTGCCGGGCTTACTGCTGCGGCGATAGGAGTGACGGCACTAATCGCAGTAGTCGGTGCGCTAGCTGCTGCCTTTCTAGTGTTGAATGCGGCGATGGGTCCAGTTGGGTGGATACTTCTTGGAATAGGGGCGCTTGCTGCAGGGGCGACTGCTTATCAATTCGCGGTAGATGCAACATCTGATTCCGTTTGGAAATTTGCGCAGAATCAAGATGAACTTAATAAGAAGTTATCTGAATCCCCAATTAATAGGTCAACTGAAGATGTAAAAGCATTGCAAAAGGATATCGATACTATTAATGAATTGTTAATTAAACGTAAAGATCTTCAAGAGGAGTTTAACCTACTCTATGCGCAATTAAGCCAAGCGGACACTACAGAAGAGTTCCGAGAAGCACGTAAGGCATTACAACTCCTTGCACCTGAATTAGATTCAGTGAACAATGCTCTAGAAGAGTTAGGAATTACAGAACAAAACGCTGCCGCAGTCGTGTCTAAAATGACAAGAGAGCTAGAAGCGTCAACACCTGCTTTACGCGAACTCCGTATGGAAACGTTAAAGGAAATCGCGGCGAAGGAGGATGCGGCGGCTGAATCCGCTACTTTAGCGACACGCTATCGGGAACTCCGTGAAGCTCAAAAACTCACAAAAGGAGAGTCTGAGGAGTTAACATCAGTCATTACACAATTAACGCAGAAGTATCCGGACTTGCATACGGAAATTGACGAGCAGGGTCGCCTACTCATCATTAACGAAGGGTTACTAGGCAACTTAGTTACCGCGGAACAAGATGCAGCAGCGGCAGCACTTGCAGCAGAAGCTTCAACAAAGGCATCGAGGGTTCGTACTGCTCAAGCTACAGTTGAAGCAATCACTACGCAAATAAAAGCAATGCAGGCGTTGGCTAATGCTGAACAATCTGAACGAAGTAAATCACTTGGTTCTATTGGCGATTTTGCGGACAACGTCGTAAAGGGTGCGGCAAATAGCGCAATATCCAACAAAGAATCAGAGCTATCTAGGGAGTTGGCATTAATCAAATCGTTACAACTAGAAATTGATGCGATTGATACGGGTACGTATCGCTCACTTTTTGATACGGGTAGGCCGGATTCTGGTGCGACAGACGATAAGAAAAAGAAATCTACTAAAAAGGCTAAGACAAAGGCAGAGTTGCAACAAGAGGAGTATCAGGAAGCTCTTAGATATATTGAATACAAAAAAAATCTGAATCAGATGAGCGAAAAACAAGAACTTGCTGCTCTTCAGCGCTTAGAACAGAAATACAAAGAGAACGCCGAGATCCGTAGGGATTTAGAGGTCCGGGTTTATCAGCTAAAGGATGAGATGTATAAGAAAGAATATAGTGAAGCCTTGAAGCTCATCAATTATAAAAGGGAACTTGGTCAGATGAGTGAGAAGCAAGAGTTAGCTCGCTTAGAGACCATGCAACAAAAATACAAAGACAATAAAGATCTTCAAGAAGAACTTGAGCTTAAAATATACAAGCTCAAGGAACAAATAGCGCAAAAAGATTATCAGCATAGTAATGAGTGGATTACACAAGAAGAGCGTCGTATGGTGCTAGCTGGAGCATCTGAGGAAGCCATTACCAAAATGAAACTTGAAGCTTGGACGAGAGTTAGAAATCGTTACGAGAAGGACAGTGAACTATACAAGCAAGCTGACACGCAGGTTTATAACTTGAAGGTTAATCAGATGAAAACCTTGGCTAAAGCTGAGACAGAGGCTGCTAAGGAGCGTGAAAAGCTCTCAAAGGAAACCATGGATAAGGCTCTTAAGGCGATCGATAAGGCAAAGAAAGCTGAGCTTGATGCACTCGATGTGCGCAAAAAGGCCATCCAGAAGTTTTATGCTGACCAAGCTGAGATGATCGATGAAGGCGAGCGGTTAAAAGAGCGTAATGAGTTAGAAGCAGAGATGGACAAGTACCGTTATGCTACTTCTGAAAAGGGTCAGAAGCACTTTTTGGAGCTACAAGACAAGCTTCGGCTCATGGATGTCGAGGACCAGAAACGAAGCTTGGAAGACGAACGTGATCAGAAGCTCGATGCTTTAGATGATCAGAAGAAAGATATCGAGAGTTGGTACGATGATCTTAAAGAAGCAACGGGTAACCTAACTAGCGATTTAACAACATTGTACAAGCTTGCTGATGATGAACGGCTTCAATCATTTGTCACCACGAATACCAAAATCATAGAAGAGATGAACAAATTAAAAGCCTCTATGGCCGGTGTAAGTGAAAGTGATACGCCCGCTGTTTCTCAGATGATCGCCAACAGTGAGGAATGGAAGGGAGCTACTCCAGAAAGGCGTAAGGAATTAGAATCGGAGAATCAGATGCTAGGTGCATCGATCAGTGCAAGCTATAACTCTACAAAAGGTAAATGGTCTAATGCAGACGGTACGCCATTGTATCATACGGGTGGAATAGCCGGAGAAATGAATTTTCGTAATGAGAATGACCTGATGCCTAGTGAGATAAATGCAATTTTAGAACGTGGAGAAGCAGTGATGACTCCACAGCAAGTTAGTAGTCTTGTTACAGCAGATAGTGGAACGAAGGTGTATGTCGAGAAAGTAGTAGGAGTTGAGATGCATGACGTTACCTTAGAAGATGAGATCGATCTGAGGTCATACGAACGTTCTGGCGGCAATGAAGCTGCTGAAATACTCCGTAAGCAACTTACAGGAGGTGGATGATATGTACGGATTTCGTTATCGAGGTCGTCACTCTTCGGAGTTCGGTGTGGATCTGCTATCATATACCATTAACTCACCAGAGCTGAGAGAGTTTGAAGATGAAGTATCGGGGCTACCTGGTGCCGTGGATTATGGTACCGACTGGGGGAAACGAGCAATTGATCTGAGCATCGACATAACTCCAACATCGGAGCCGTTCAAACTGCAGCAATCTAAAATATTAAATTGGCTTAAGCCGACATTGCCGGCTGCTATCCTCTTATTCGATGAGATACCAGACCGGTTTTATTATGCCAAATTTACTGGGAAGCTCGGTATACAGCAGTTTGGACATTATGGCGTTTTTGAGTTTTCGATGAAATGCACGGATCCATTTATTTATGGTCCGGAGCAAATTTATGAACATACCGTTACACAAAACCCCGACGCAACTTATGTACAATCAGGCGGGACTGAGTACACTTACCCAGTGATTCGACTAAGGAATGTTGGCAGCAATACAATTAACGGATTTGAGATTAAAACAATAACTGAGGTCGATTGACCAGGAGGATGATTGTACATGAGTATGAGTAATTATCTAGAAGCAGCTATTCTTAACGCAGTATTTCGTAATACACCATTTACTTCACCAACAACTGTGTATCTAGCATTATACACAAGCGATCCGACAGAGGCTGATAGCGGCACAGAGGTTACTGGCGGAGCGTATGCTAGACGTGCTGTAACATTTACAGCTCCTACACAAGTCGCTAACAAAGCAACGATTTCCAATTCCGCAGAAATCCAATTTGCAGAGGCTACAGCAAATTGGGGGACTGTTACTCACGTCGGCTTACGAAGTGCTGCAACCGGAGGCAATCTACTGTACTATGGTCCAGTTAGTAATGCACGATCCATACTAGCAAATGATCAACTGAGATTTAAGGTAGGGGAGTTAATACTCGATCTCGACTAATACTAAAGGGGTTGAGTGACAGTGTTTAACCAAATGGGATTCAACCAGCTGCACTTCAATCGGTCAACGACATCTGAGGTGTATTTAACAGCTGCATTATCCGCGAATAGTGGGTTAAATGCCAAGGCTTTAAGATGCGCGTTTGCAGGCACCTTAATCGGTGCAAAGTCTAATATGGATGCGCAATTAGGCAAGTTTGTTAGCTTAGGCGTTGCTATATCTAGTCAATCTGGTTTAATTGGGTCAATTGTACGTACAATTAATAACGAGGCGCACATACTTGCTGAGTCACGGATGCAAGCTACTGCTCGCATGCAATATTACTTGCGAGCAGTACTAGAATCCGATGCATCTATATCGGCAAACTATGTTCGTAGTGTACCTTACAAATATCGTGCTGAAGCATCATCCGGCATACTCGCGAACTTCATCCGCTTAATTGAGCGAGATGCATTCATGTCAGCTGTATCTAGTGTGCATGCTTCATTACTGCGTATTGTTCCAATGGATGCGTCCATGTCGGCAGATAGCGACCTTACAGCTCGCATAGTACGATCGATAGCCGTGGATAGTAAATTGTCTGCTGACAGTCAACTCAAAGCAGACACTGCGGTAATATGGTCAGGTGGATCTAAGATAAGTGCACAGGCTGCGTTGGAATCAACTATGTTGCGCTTGGTAGCTATGCATGCTAATCTTCAGTCAGCCGGCAAGTTACGAGCGACGTTGTTGCGGATGATCCCTTTCAAGAGCAGTATATCGGGACTCGGAGCTTTGAGTGCAAATGCACGTAGATATAAAATTCAGAGGCTCAATTTTACAGGCACATTCAAGCCAGGCGATGAAATCTTGATTGATCCAAGCTATCTACGCCTAACTCAAAATGGACAGATCGTACAGCGTTTGATAGCTAAAGATAGGTTATTCGTCATGCCTGGTGAAAACGAGTTGCAATATAGTGATACGGAGAGCGTGCGAATGATAGATATGCGTACAACCTTCCGTGATCGCTATGTTTAGGTTGGGGGTGCGGCATGTTTAATCGATCCGCTTTTAATGATTTACGATTTAACCAACCGTCAGAAGAGGTCATATTATCTGCAGTCTTAAGTAGTTCAGCTGGATTAAGTGCTCATACAACAGCCTCAATGACAGGTGGGGCAAGACTGAGCGGACAGACAGATCTAGCGGCTAAGATGTCGCGCATCTACGATGTCAGCGTTCATATCTCTGCTAACAGCAGCCTACGGTCTCACGTCTTGCTGTTACGGACCTTACGTGCTCAATTATCGGCACGATCGACCTTAATATCCAATGAGTCAAAATATCAAGTCAGACGATTGATATTTTCAGGTGAACTTTCAGCTGGAGGGATTATAAATATAGATGCTAGCAAAATGGAACTTACGCTTAATGGAGAAAATGCAATCCGTTACATGAATGGTCATTTTGGAGTGCTTTCGACCGGATTAAACGAAGTGATCTATACAGATCATGGCACACAACGAACAGTATTTATGCAGGTGATTCATAAGGACGCGAATATTTAGGTGGTGATTGAATGAAACATGTCGGAGAGGTGCTTGAGTTATGGGATGCTAACGGACGCATCGCCTTTTTAAAAAATGCCAGCGATATACGGGTCCGCGAAGTAGTTAATGGTGATTTTTATGTGCAGTTTATGTACCCGATGCTAGAGAATGATCTTGAACGATATGGAATGTTGACGGAGCAATTGGATATAGTCTTCCCACGAGAGGTTGAGAATGGTCAACAGTTTCGGATCCGAAAAGTTGACGAGGTAAGGCAAGGAAAGAAAATCTATAAGGTTATAGAAGCACATCATATAGCTTTTAATCTTGGTAAGTACTTTATGGATGACTATATAGACTTTGCAGCTGCTAAGACATTACCGCAGATGCTTACGATGTTGGGTGCTGGTACGCCGTTTACTTTTGTAGTAGAAGGTAATTTTGCTGCACAAGATATTTTTGAGTTTGGAGAAAAGAACAAAATAGAGTTGCTGCAGGAGTTACGGCAGCTATACAATGCAGAGCTATCCTTCAATAATTACGAGATTACACTTACGACTCGCAAAGGCGGTAACTACGGTGCTTATATCGGTTATCGTCATAATATGAAGGGAATCAAGCGTAAGAGTCATGATATGGAGCGTATCACACGGTTATACGGCTATGGCAAGAATGGGCTAACGATCGAGGGATTACCTGGCCATGCGGTTAAGTTTATCGATTCACCGCATTATGATCCTAACAATCCATATATGGGTAGGGTTGATTTCCCTGATATCGAGGACCAGGCGCGATTGCTGCAGGAGATGGAAAAGCATCTGGTTAAGTATGAACTTCCTTCAGTTAGTTACGATGCTGATTTTGTGCAAATGGAAAAGCTCGATCGCGAATATCTGAATGAGCGGCTTAGAGAAGCTGGCGATACAGTCACTTGCTATGACGAAGTGCTAGGCTATTCTTTCGACGCTCGTGCAATAGAGTATGAGCGTTGCCCATTTGAACGAGAATCTGGTCGTGCGGTTCTTGCAAACTTCCGTGAGTTTAAGACAGCGGACTATATCTTTCAGGCTACCGTTGGTAGCAAGAAGGCTATTGAGTACACCTCGAAGAATGCGGTGCTTAAAGGGCAGAAGTATGACGATAGTATAACACTGGTCGATGGCTTGGGAATGTTAGTGTCTGATGATCAAGGTAGACCAATGGTTAGGCTTGGACAGACTGGACCAGGTGAATATGGTCAAACCATGTACAACAAAGCCGGGGCAAAGACGATATGGCAGGATGCTTCGACAGGCGATGCTAGATTTAAGGGTAAGTTGGAAGCGTCGGAGTTTATTGGTGGCAGCATCAAAATAGGTAACAGTTTTAGCGTCAATACAGCTGGACATATGATCGCTGTTGGTGGCGATTTTAGCGGTGAGATTACTGCAACAATATTTTCAGGCGGCCAGATCAACGGAACAGTGATAACCGGAGCTCGCATTCAAACGTCAGAATCGTCCTATCCTCGTGCGGAGATGTCGGAAACAAGAAAGATGTTTCATGTAGCAACTACTCCTACGAGATACGCAGAATTAAATTCAGATTCTAGTTATGCAGGAAATAACATTCCGAATTTAGTGTTCCAACATGATTCCAACAGAATGAACATCGGATATGGTGGTGCTGGTTCTGCATTTATGGGAATAAGTGCTAACGATGTTATAGTGTTAGGAGGTCTAGAAGGTGTTTTAGCTATACGACTGTCTGTTTTAAACTGGGGCTTCTTGACAAATAATACGAATGGAAGATCCATGCAACAAGAACTCAACTCGCTCACAGATGCTATTGACGATCTTACAACTGCGATTAATAACAAAGCAAACAGCGGTTCATCTACTGGGTCGGGTGGAAGTCATAACCATGGTATTCAAGAAGGAACGGTATTAATGAAATATGATGGGTCACCTATTACCTATCATGTAGCGCCTGCGCATTCCCACACACAGAATTAATGTGGTACAATATGGGGAAAAAAGAGGTGTTATTATGAAAAAAATCATTATTTTATCCATATGCGCTACTGTTCTTATATCCAGTTCAGTATATGCAGGTACAACTTCCAAAATAGGCAAGAAAATCACTGCAGAAAGTCCGGTTTACTTAAATGGAGAATTAATCAGTGATGCGATTATAACAGAAGGCTCATCATTTGCTCCTCTTAGAGTAATAGCAGAAGAACTAGGGCTCGATGTGAAGTTTGAATCAAATAAGGAAGGAAGTGTGATTCGATTGACATCTCCTGAAACTAAAGTAATAACAAATGAATCTATATGGGAAAAAGCTGGAGTTCAAACAAAAATAAATGCAGCTAATCGAGAAATTGAACGGGCTAATCAAACTATTGAGTATTCACATAAACAACTTGATACAGAGATAACTGAAGAATATAGATTATTTTATAATAATGAGATATTAAAAGCTCAAGAACAAATCATTAAATCTCAACAAGATATTATCAAATACACAAATGAGTTGCTGGAGTTAGAGACAGCTGAATAATAGAAAACAGAAAAGACGCCTACGGGGCGTCTTTTTTCTTGGAGGTGAGAACGATGGACAATAGAAAAACCTTGGATGGATCGACAGCGAAGGGGACATATATTACGGTTACAGGTAAGTATTCAGTCCCGCCAGAAGAATTTCGTCGTATACTTGATTTGGCACCGGTCGTGGACTTGAGGACCACTAAAGTAGTTCCAAAACCACTTAAATTGTGTACTTGTCCCACGCAATCCGATGGTGGTCAATATTGGCTAAAAAATTAACTATGTCTTGCCGACCTTTGTAAGTGGGTACGCCACGGTGGTTTTGTGCCATTAAAACTATTGGCATATTACCAAAAGCGTGTACCCCGAACTGCATCATTTCTTTAGTTGCGTAATCAGTATTTAAAACAGTGCTGTTAACGATGACTATTCCAAATGTTATGCCTTGTTCTTTAACTACAGCTCCTTGAAATTGCATCATATCCCTCCTTTCTACAATAATTGGTAAGTATCGACAACCTACCATTCGACAAGTTAGGAGGTTTTACCTCGCAAACAAATGTTCTACTAGCAAGAAATATACTAGACGCAGGCAATAGGCTGCGTTTTTTTGTTGGAAACTTAACAGAGAAAGGAGTTGAGCACATTGGCGGTAGTTACACAAAAATTAGTGATCGAAGCGGATCCGAACCGTCCGAAAGAAGAAATCGCAAACATCGCTGCAGCCTTCTTACAACTTTGGCCAGGTAGTGAAGTTGATATCTTAAAGGCGGTTAGATCTGAATTCGAGCGTTCGATCGAAGCCTACGAGAAAGGAAGTGAACAATCATGAAAACTATGTATCCAGGCATGATAAACAGCCCGATCACGGAGATTTCTGCTGCCATAACCGCAGCGCAGACATCGATTACTGTGCTAAACGGTGCTTCATTACCATCGGCTCCTAACTTATTTGTTATCGGCCAGGGCGAGCTTGCGGAGACAGTGGTGTATACGACCAAAAGTGGCAATACAATATCTGGTCTGACAAGAGGTTTGCAAGGTACAGCCAGAGCATGGCCTTCTGGTACGAAACTATCTCGTAACTTCACTGATTATGATTACGGCGCACTGATCGAGAATATTAATGAGTTAACTGCGGTAGCGACTACGAATAATAATGGCTTAATGGCTGCTGCGGACAAAACGAAGATAAACGGAATTGCGGCAGGGGCGCAAGTTAACACAGTCACGTCTGTTGAGGGAAAGACAGGTGCAATTACGCTGGCAAAAGGTGATGTCGGATTACCTAACGTGGATAACGTAAAGCAGGCGACGAAGACCGAGTTTGATGCTTTCAAAAGTGCAGCCGATACGGGTATAGCAGACAAGTTATCGAAAGTGCCAATAAGCATGAATAATCTCAACCTTAACGATATAACAATTTCCGGTATGTATTATGCTTATAGTGGTACTTCAAATAAACCATCATCAGCAGGCACTGTATATCATCAAAATGCTGTAACGGATGTTAATTATGCTACTCAACTATTTATTTCAGCAGGTAGTTTATTGTCAGTTTTTGTTCGCAATAAAGTTAATGGTGTATGGTCTAGTTGGGTAGATTTATTTAAAGGTGATGGGAAAGCAAATCTTACATTCACCGCTAACGCTGTAGGATTGCTAATGTCTATAGGCAATGTAAATAGTTTCTTACCATTAGCAGATTTCCCAGAAATTTCGACAGCCACTGCAGAAGCTCGTATGTTTAGAAACACTAATACCTCAGGGGTAAAGGATTTTACCATATTTAAGGGTGACGGAACACCATCTGTCGCTTTTATCATTCGTAATGGCAGAATTGTAACATTAGACGGTAGACCTACTCAAATAGCTTCTGGTGTCGGAAGTCCTGAAGGTGTATTGGCTGCGGCAGTTGGATCTCTTTATTTGCGATCGGACGGAGGGGCGAATACAACGCTTTGGGTTAAAGAAACCGGGACAGGGAATACGGGGTGGAAAGCAAAATGATGAAAACATGTGTATTGCTAGATGGGAAAGTAATCAATATTGGTGAATGGGATTATCAATATGAACAAGTTGAAGTTACCCCGGCTATTATTGACGAAGAAACACAAGAGGTTATTGAACCTGCAGAATATGAAATTATTGAACGTAATCCTATGCCTGAAGGATCAGTTATTGAAGAGCGTGACTTTGAATATAGCGAAGATCGAGGTTGGCATGAAGTAGGAACCGTTGAAGCGCCGACTGAACTCGAACTGCTTCGCGAAGAAAATACAATGTTGCAGCTTGCTCTCGCCGAGCTTGCAGAAGCACAGGAAGCTGACAAAACAGATACGCAGTTAGCTCTTGCAGAGTTAGCTAGTTTAATAGACGGAGGTGCTTAATCATGGTTAAAGTATATTATGATTTAATTAATAAAGGATTAAAGACAATTGACGATGTGCCTATACGCTGGAAAGCTGATGTACAAGATTTGCTAGATGCTGATGTTACGGCATAGGGTCATTTGTATGCAAAAACCCTGTCAAGTGGGTCTGGGATACGACAGTGGCGAGCGCGGTGAACTGACTCCTAAAAACATGTGTTATGCTGTATCTGTTGGTGCAATTCAATTAATTTTTAGGAGGTAAATATGGAGAAAATTAGATGGACAGACTTACAGTGTGCGAGTAGCGATAGTTGCACAAACCCAGTTTTGGAAGGTAGTAAACGCTGTGAAAAACATAAAGCAAGACGTGGGGAACATCGAAAAGCTTTTCTTAGAGATGTAAAAGCAAGGGTTGTAAACAAAAACTCTGGTTATTTAGATTGTGAAGGTTCTGAGTGTAAAGTTAAAGGGGTTATAGTTTTCGAAGAACATTGGTTTGATGTGGATCACATAAAAGAAGTAAATGAATTTGAACCTGAAGATTTAGTTAGCACAATTAACTCACCTGAAAACGGACAACTACTTTGTAAGTTTTGTCATGCAGATAAGAACAACAAGATTAGACCAAAGGGGAATTAATTAATTTTTATTCTTAGTTGGACCACACTGCGACAGTAGAGCATTCAAAGCGGATGCTCTTTTTTGCATTTAAAATTAGGGAATGGGGTGAAGCGGTGGAGTTATCAGTGCTGGTCACAATCTTAGTTGGCATTAGTGGCATGTTGCTCGGTTGGCTTGGTAAGTCGAAGCAAGCAAAGGATGAAGCTAGGAGTGAGGGTGTAAAAGATGGCGCTATAAAAGTGGATATGGAGTATATCAAACGCGGTGTTGATAACGTACAAGTTGAACAGAAGGTGCAAGGGAAAATGTTTAATGATTTGAACGAGCGTGTTATTCGGGTAGAAGAATCCACTAAGCAGGCGCACAAACGGATCGATACGCATGATACAAAATTAGATGAACTATTGAAGGGATGATATTAAATGACAAACAAATTGATTAAAGCAGCAACTATTCGTGCAGTCAAGACAGCCGCACAAACGGCAATTGGAGCAATTGGAGCGACAACAGTATTTAATGGAGTGGATTGGAAAATTGTAGGCGGCACAGTCCTGCTAGCAACGATTATGAGCTATCTGACGAGTCTGGCAGGTTTGCCCGAAGCAGGGGATGACAGCAATGCCTAGCACTAAAACTATATTGGGTATTAGTTGTACACTTGAATACCTCAACAGCAAAGAAGACGAGATCGGAGTCGGCTATAAAGTCGGCTCCACAGTCAAAGAGATAGCTCAAGCTGCGGGTGCAGATGCGGCCATAAACTTTAATTTTGCTAATAACCTTACTGGCACGCCAATAGGCTTAGTTATGGTAGATGGCAAGGTAGTAAATAAAGACATAGCAAAGACAGCAGCACGAGATTCATTTTGTATTCAATCAGATGGATCGTTTCGGATAGGTAAACCCAATAAAGATACGCTACACAGCGCACAAGGCTCTCCTCGATTGTTAGAGGATGAGCTTTTTGTTTATAAAGATTCAATCGAACGTGACCAACTCGGTACTGACATATGGAAGAATAACGCTAAGCACATACGAGTGGCAGTAGGCATATTAAGCCCAACAAAGGCTGTGTTAGTACGTACTCACTCAGCTATCACATTGCACGTATTAGCTCAGATCATGGCTAACATCGGTTGTGTTGATGCTCTTAACGGAGACGGTGGCGGTAGTGCTTATATATGGCCGCATGATAACGGTTGGGGTCGCAAGATGGGTAGTGCAATTACAGTTAAAAAAGGAGTGTATAAAATGATTGGAGATAGTAACCCTGATTTGATTATTGATCCTGGTCATGGCGGTAGTGATCCGGGCGCAAGTGGTAATGGAATTATTGAAAAGCTTATGACACTAGCTATATCGCTATATCAATACAATAGATTCAAAGAATTGGGTGTAAAAGTTGCTCTCACTCGTGATACAGACGTAACGATTGACAGCACACCTCGAGCAACGATCGTTAAAAATAGCAAGGCTAAGTATTGTATAAGTAATCATATTAATGCAGCGTCTGCTACTACAGCAAAGGGTGCTGAGATCATCCACAGTATCCACAATGACGGTAAGTTAGCTGAAGCTATTGCAAGCTCATTGGCTGCTGCTGGACAAGTATTGCGACCGACAGCAACCTTTAGTAAAGAAGGTACAAAGTTAGTTGTCGACGGTAAAGGGCAAGCCATCCTTAAAAATGGTGAAAAGCAATACGTGCCGAACGGGCAAGATTACTACTTCATGCATCGTCAAACTGGATCTGTATCGACTAACATCGTTGAGTATGGTTTCTTGACTAACGCAGAGGATGCAGTGCGATTAACTGCTAAGTGGCAGACGTATGCGGAAGCTGTTGTTAAAGCTTACTGTGAGTTTGTTGGTCATAAGTATGTAGCGCCTAAAGGAGAGAGTATTGTGGATAATACTACTAATAAAAGTGGGTTTACTGATGTGCCGGATAGTCATTGGGCTGCATCGTCAATTAAAAAAGCAGCTGACAAAGGATTGATCACAGGCGTAAGTGAAGGAGTATTTGATCCAAACGGAAATGTAAGTAGAGCGCAGCTTGCGGTTATTTTAGACCGAGCTGGAATATTGAATAAATGACATAAATAAGCCCTTCTGCCTCATGGTAGAGGGGCTTATTATTTTTTGGCACATATGTTCCTATTGTAAAAAGTGTTAAGTTAGGAGAATATGTTCTTATAATAAGAAATGGGTGATCATATGATAAACAGACCTAAAAGTATATCATTTATTAATATGAAGGGCGGTGTAGGAAAGACTACTTCCGCTATAAATATTGCAGATACTCTTGTAAGGGCTAAGAATAAGAATGTATTAATTATTGACATGGATCCACAATTTAATGCAACACAAGCAATGTTCACAAAATATAAAACGATATCAGAGTATGAAGTGATTAGAAATTCTAGAAAAACGATTGCTAGTGTGGTTATGAATTTGACAGGCGCTGGAGTTACTCAAGGAGCTAGCGAATTAACTCATAAGGAAATTATCGTAAAATTACATACTACTGTAACTGGATCTAATCTATTTATGATACCTGGTGATTTGGAATTAATTGATTACGAATCGAGTAGAAGAGGAGCAGAGAAAATTTTAAGTTCTTTTATCGAGGAACAAGTCATACCGAATTATAATTTAGATTATATAATAATAGATACTCCTGCCACCTATTCTATATATTCTCAAGCGGCGCTTCTTGCTAGCAATCACTATGTAGTACCAATAGCTCCAGATGTTTTTTCAACATTAGGATTTTCATTATTGAATAGGGTAATGGGGAAAGATTTTACGCTTAGAGGTCACTCTGTCACTAATCTAGGAATAATTTTCACATTACATAAAGAGAGAACAGGAAGAATAGCAATACAGGAATCTTTCAAAGAACATCCAACTTTTTCAGTTGTAATCAAAGAATATGAAAGGGTTAGAACAGGTAGGGTTTCTTCTTTAATGTATGACATGGGATCTACTAGAGACAATATAATTAAATTGTGTGAAGAATTTATAAAAAAAACAACTTAAATTGAGGTGGTATTAATTGAAATACATTCAAGAGTTTATTGAATTAAAGACTATAGACGAAGAAGTTGAAAAATTATTATTTCTTAGTATTGCAATTTTAAGCGAAATAATACTTGAAAAGAAGCACTTTACTAAGAATATAGAGCTAAAGAATTTTACAAATGAGTTGTTAAACCAAAAATATAAAGACTATCTTTTTGATTCAAGACCCACTTTATATGCACGATTAGTTAAAGATTTGAGGAAATTAAAAACTGAAAACAGGGAAGTTTTTATTGAATTATCACGTATTATTCAAATTTATGTTGAGTCTAATTTAGGAGAAGATGAATCAATTAAGGATTATATTAATGAAGACAACAATGAGCAAAAAAACAAAATGAAAAAAAATAATCATAACTTCATCAATGACTGGAGATCTGTGATTGAGTCTGAAAGGTGAAAACAATGCAAATTGATCTTGATTCTGAACATACGCAAGATTTTCAAAAATACTTGGAATTTATACAAGCTAGAACCTATTTAACAGATAGTGATTTGCATCAAAATATTTTCAAATTATACAAGAAAATCTACATGATTACTACACTAACTTCATCTATAGTTCAAATAAGTCCCCAGAGTCAAATTGCAGACTTTTATTATGAATGTAAAAACAATATTATACTAAGCTTGGATTTATGTAATTCTAATTATTATAATGCATCAAAGCAAATATTACGTTCAGGAATAGAATCTTTTTTCAGGTTTTGTTTGGCATTACAACATTACATAGAGTATAGGGAAAATGTTAAAAATATGGTTTATCATGCAACACCATTACTAAAAGAATTAAAATCAAGACAACAATCTCATTCAGTGGGGAAATTAACAAGTTTTATAGTTAGGCTGTTTGATGGAAAATCTATAGAATCGATAATAAATGAACTTAATCAAAATTATTCAATTCTATCAGGAAATGTTCATGTTAATAAGAAAGAGAATTTTAGTCCTCAGAGATTTTTAAGTGACTATACCCAATTAGACTTGTCTAAAAACAAAGATTACCTCGTTCATTTTGAAGATATAATTAACTCGTTTATTATTATTTTATACTATTATTCTTTTAAATTGGAAAATGAGAACATGTATTTTAAAAAGAAATATATTACCGAGTTCTCACAAACTTTATCGGATTTTTCAATTCTAGAAGCGATTGAAACAGAACCATAAGTCCTAACAACTCACTGCAGAAGGTATTGATTACATCGAATCTGTTACATTTTCTCAACAGTAATACTAAAGTATTTGCTCGTTCAGCTCTTTGTTTGAATATAGAACCAAAAAAAAGCCACTCATTAGCGAGTGGCTTTGTACGTTTTATATAGACTAGTCATGATATTTGATTGCTTAATTAGTAAGAGGTAAGGAAAATTTTCCTTAGCAACGGTGTTTGTCAAGGTAGTTGTCGCGATCTCTTGAAAAAAGTAGCGGTTTAATTTATGGATTTTTGCCCAGTTTGAATAGGCGTCACTTTTTCTGGGTTAAGCCATACTTCTCCCTCTAAGCTCCAGTTGCGTGTGCTACCTGACCAACGGGTTGGGTGTGAAGCTTTTGCCGCTTCATAGACTTGTTTTCGTTTATCAAATATCTGTTTCTCCAGTCCTTGATGCCTCTGGTTAGGGGTTATAAAATTAAGCCCACTATGGCAGTGTTCTGTATTGTACCAGTGGACGAAACGTAGTACCCATTCGCGCGCTTTGTCTATACTCTCAAAACCGTTTGTTGGGTACTCAGGACGGTATTTGCATGTTCTGAATATCGATTCCGCATAGGGATTGTCATTACTCACTCGCGGTCTGCTTCTCGACGGTGTAATCCCTAAGCTATACAGGGTCTCTAACAAGCTCGCACCCTTCATGGGGCTGCCATTATCCGAATGTAGAACGAGCGGCTCCTTCCTGATCAAACACTTCTCGCTGAGTACCGTTCTATGAATGAGCCTGCTCGCATGCTCGGCAGACTCTTCTTCCCAAATCTCCCAACCTACGATTTTGCGACTAAATAAATCGAGCACAAGGTAGAGATAGAAGTAAAAGCCTTTCAAAGGACCTGCCAGCCACGTAATGTCCCACATCCACACTTGGTTTGGGCTTGTTGCACGATGGCTCGTTAGTGGTTTGGATGTTGGTTTAGCACTTCGTCCACGATGATGCTGTAACTCGTACTGATGCATGACGCGATAGAAGGTAGATTCAGATGCAATGTACATGCCTTTGTCAGCCAATCTAGGTACAATTTGACTCGGTGGTAAGCTTTTGAATTCAGGCTGATTGATAACCGTTATGATTTGTTGTTGCTCGGAATCACTAAGCTTGTTGGCTGGTGGCTGTCGCTTGGCATGAGGACGCTGATCCTCGCATACCTCTTGATTTCGCCAACGCTGTAACGTTCTTTGTGTAAGATGAAGCTCTTTGCAAGCTAAGAATTCCCTTGCACCGGCTACTACCGCTTCCTGAATCAGTGAAACGGCTAATGCACGATCTGAGGCGGTGATCATTCGTCCTCTTGGTCCCCCCAGATCGCTTGGGCCTTTTTTCGCAACACGAGTAAGGCAGCGGTTTCCGCTAATGCAGATTCTTTCCGTTGTAATTCACGAGAGAGTGCTTTCACTTCTTGTTCTTTTGTACGGAGCTCCTTTTGTAGTTTCGTCGCATGCTCGGCAACACCACCATTGGCTTGCATACATGCATCTCGCCAAGCCTCAACTTGCTCCACATACAAGCCCTTGGTGCGACAATACTCAGCTAGCTCGATCTGACTTAATGTGGTAGTCTCCACTACAATAGCAAACTTGTCTCGTGTGCTCCATTTCTCTGCTGCCGTTTCTCCGGCAGGCATGGCGAACCCTTGTGCTCGAGCGGTCTTCTTCCATTTATACAATGTGGCTTCGGACAGTCCGCTATCCCTTGCAATCTGACTGACGGACTCATTGTTCGGGGGCATCATTCGTTGCAGAATCTTAAGCTTCATTTCTTTATTCATTTTAGCCATTGTTCTCCACCTCAGTCTCTCTTTTTAACTACTATACTTTCTAGAGAGGGGCACGACAACTATTCTGACACAGGGGGGCAATGACAAAGCCACTCATGCCTATACGGTGTGAGTGGCTTTGTTGCGTAATTTGGAAAACGACGTTAGAGGGTTGGAGATCAGTAGTAATTGCGCTACGTGCTACTAAATAGATAAAATTAATCCCCTCTGTATTGAGATAGAGGGGATTTGTTTGTGAATAGTAAGTTTGTGGTGTTTTTTTATGCTTTTTTTAACTGTATTTATTTAATATTTATATTGTGTTTTCCTATCTGTGACTAGTCAATATTTCTTATTATAGTACAACCATCTGATTCCGTTTACAATTGCTAGTATTAAACACATTCCTGCAAATACGAGTAAAATAACACTCCAACCTGATATAATGCCTTGCAAGAAAAAAATTTTAGCAAGACTTAGTCCATAATCAAACCATAAGAACAGGAATTTTAAACCAACAAGCATAATTGTTGCTACCCCAGAAGAAAGTATAGGTTGAATCACAATAATGTAAACTCTACCTTTCGATTTCATGTAGTTTAATGTTTCATTGCTGCTTTGTTTCCCCATAGATTTCCTTCTTTCTTAGGAAGGGTTATTTTAATTCCATGATGCTTGTCTTAAGAATTCAGTAAAAGGTTGAATGAAACCTTCTTTACCGAGTTCTTTAGTTGATTCTCCTGGGGCAGATATATTTAATATCCTAAGATATTTGGTGCCTTGTCGAGTAGTATCACTAATGTTATCAGCAAGAGCTAACCACTTCTCCCAATCTGTCATATAATGCGCATTTACATCCACATCGCGAGTAAAAACCCCATCTATTAATGCACCAGCTACTGTGGCTGCAATAGCTCCTGTAACTATTGCAACAGTTAAAGCACCGGTTAAAGCTGCAATAACAAGCGAAACGGCAGCTCCAATTGACATATTCCTTAAAAAACTTACTTGCTTTTGAGTAGAATATGTGGTTCCATCAGCTTTATAATAACCATGAGCTATTATACCTCTATGCTCATTGTTATAGGAATTCCTATAAGAATATCCCTCGTTATAGGGCCATGATGGAGGAAATGATGAAAATATAGTAGCTTCTAGTGCCTTTTCTACATCAACAACTTTATTACTTACTACATTTTCTTCAATAAGATCTAGCTCTTCAATAAAATCATCTGTTTTGTAAATAGTTGTTTTTTCTTTCATAACTTTTTTATCTTCTTTAAAACTCTTATCTTTAATGAATTTTTTGTCTTTATTGTTATTAGGTTCAAAATATTCTGTTGACACCACTGTACCTGTAGTTAAATCTGTTTTCGCACTATGATTTAATACACCATTAACATAGACTACAATTGTACCATCTGATTCTTCTAAAAGCTCGATAAGACTACCTCCAGCATCATAGAAGGAATACTCTATTGAAGAACTTACTTTTTCAGTTCCTTTATTGATGCTTGCTGAGGTTATTGAAGGTAATATTGTGACAAGAGACAAGAATAAAAAACTAATTTTCTTTAGTATTTTCATTGTATTCACAAACTCCTTTTATCAATTTAGATTACCTACCTAAAATAAATGCTCCTTTCTTTTTTTACTAACACATGTAAGTTTGCTCATTGCTATGACTTGTCGAGCGGCCCAACAATTACTAATAAAGATCATTACAGTGAAATTGTAACAATAAATACAATAATTATTGTTACAAAAATTAAAGGAATTATTAAGTAAATTAAAGATGTTGAGGAACCAGGCACTATTTGATAAATTTGTGACGCTTCTATAAGTTATTGATTGGTCTAAATAAATGGCAAATCAAGCTTTAAAAAAAGACATCCAATTTATTTTAATAGGTGAGCGAGGATGTTTTTTCAAACGTTTGGATATTGTTATTTCTAATCTTTATTCCTGTATATACCGCCTGACCAAAGAAATGGTCCCCATCTTTACAGTTAGAGTGGACAAAACGAATAGCTACTCATTAATGAGTGGCTTTGTACGTTATATACGATTGTTATGTATCACAACTATAGCTGTACCATCCTCTGGGTGGGCTGTAGACCAAATCAATTTATAAACACTATTATCCTTATCAATAGCATATGCGTATGTACTAGGACCAACTATGACGGGGTATCCGTAGATGTAAAAATCAACGCCATGTATCCTCACCGCAAGTAACACCTCACAATTTTAAGAAGAGTATACATGATATATTTGACACTTGAAACAGAACATTTGTTCGTATATAATAAGAACAAATGTTCTGTAGGAGTGATACTATGCAAGAGCTAATTGGAAAAGTCGTGCAACTTATCTATATCGATAGTAAGCGTAATGTATCCATTCGAAATGTTAAAATATTAGTAGCTGGAGAAGCACGCTTTATGGCTTACTGCTACAAAGCACAAGAGGTAAGATCGTTCCGTAAATCAGGCATTGTAGATATAGAAGTGCTGAGACTTAAGCATAGTGATACTGAGGGAGTTAAAGTCTGTGAGTAAGCAAAGAGTCATAATGCTTGCGGATTGTCAGTCATTTTACGCAAGTGTTGAAAAGATGGAGCATCCCGAATATGCTAATCGTCCGCTTGTTGTTGCAGGCGATCCCGAAAGACGATCAGGTATAGTACTAGCTGCTTGTCCAATAGCGAAATCGTTTGGTATCAGCACTGAACAACGACTTGGCGAAGCGGCTGCAAGGTGTCCGGATCTCGTTATAATTAGACCACGCATGCAAATGTACATTAAGATATCGATGCAGATCACTGAGATATATCAGTCATTCACTGATTTAGTTGAGCCTTACTCAATCGACGAGCAATTTTTGGACGTTACTGGCAGCTTAGATTATTATAATTGTAGTCCAGACGAGTTAGCTCAAATGATACAGCATCAAGTCCAGTTATCGACTGGCATTTATACGAGATTTGGCATTAGTACAAATAAAGTATTAGCCAAAACAGCATGCGATAATTACGCTAAGAAAAATAAATCAGGCATGTATACACTGCTTAGAGATGATCTAGAGCAAACGTTGTGGCAACTGCCAATTCAAAAAATGTTTATGGTCGGCAGGAAAATGAATCTTCATCTGCAGTCGATGGGCATATATACAATCGGTGAATTGGCTAACACTCCGCTAGATGTGTTTAAAAATAAATTACGCCGCAAGCTTGGCAAAAACTCTGATATCAACGCTGAACTATACTGGCGCATTGCTAACGGTATTGACGAAAGTCCTGTTACACCAGGTACACATTCAAACATGCCTAAGTCAGTTGGTAACATGATGACGTTGCCGAGGGATTACAGCAAAGTAGAGGAGATCAAAATAATCTTACTAGAGCTATCTGAGGTTGTATGTCAACGTGTGCGCAGTCAAGGGTTGATGGCTTGTGTTGTATCTGTTACGTGCAAAGGTGCTAACTATGACATGCCAACAGGCTTTAACCGACAGTTAAAACTAGATGATGCGACTAACGTAACCAACAGTGTTTATCATGCGGCAGTTGAGTTGTTAAATCGGCACTGGGATGGCCTGCCTGTGCGACAGATGGGAGTAAGCTTGTCTAAGTTAGCAGGGGATGACGAATACCAAATGTCCTTGTTTAACCCAGACCAAGATAAAAAAATGGCATTGGAAAAGGTGACTGATGCGCTCAAATTGAGATACGGGGATACAAGCATCATTAGAGCTGTATCGATTACGGATGCTGGCCAAGCTCTGCGTAGAGTAGAAATGATTGGAGGACATTACAAATGAGCATAAAGTTAGAAGGTAACGGCTTATGGGAATCTAGCCGTATGATGTTACCTGAGCATAAAGGATCGATCATACAAAAAGCGCATGAGCAAAAGCAGCGCAAGAGAATCGAGTTGGATGATCAAGAGTTAGATATAATTAATGAAGCATTACAACAATCTCTATGGCAACATATACCGATTACAATCAAGATGTACCACTTGTATGAAGAGTTATTGATTGTAGGTGTTGTGGATCGCATAGATCGACCTATAGGTAGATTTAAGATAGATGGCGAGTGGTTTATACTAGGTGATATAGAAGGGATTGATAAAGAATGATTCCAAAACCGAAAAAGAATGTTTCAAAACCCAAACGTCCAACAAGGGATGAATTCGAGTTGGAGGAATTAGGCGAACGTCTAGTTGAGGTAAAAGAAGAAAATACAATCGTACGCTTAGAAGTATTTAACAGCGAGGAAGTTGTAGGGCGTATTGTTGATATGGATTCTCGTACAAGACTTGTACATGTAAGTAATTTTGGGGATATAATTAAAGTACCGTTTCTGGATATAATGAAGGTAAGAAGTGCTAATAATTGAATAAAGGGAAGAGCCTTGTAAATTATCAAGGCTCTTTTGTAACAAGTGATTGTGCAAACTAGAGAACTATAATAAAATGGATATATCGAATGCTATTATATAGAAGGAACTGTTCGAGTTGTTAAAGTTGAAAGAAGAAATAGCCGCTAAGCATATATCGGTTATCCGAATCCAAAAAAAATAACAAATAAATAACGAAAACTCCGAATGTAGGCGAATGAATATGAATGATAGATGTTGTTAATATTCATATTCAGTGTGAAAACAAACTATAATGAATGAACAAATATAAAACTGAAAGTGGTTAATGAATGAGTAGCATGAACATATCATATACTATCATAAGTTAAGCTTCTATTATCACATTAAAGTGAAATGAAGGAGGTAGAGCTATGGTCGTATTATGTGAGCTACAATGTATAGCTTTATTTCTATATGAAACGAAAAAAGCCTAGTGATTATGCTAGGCTTTTTGTGCATTTATTTTCCTTTTAAGTTCTGTTCATAATCGTTAACTAATTCGTCGGGAGTATTGTATGTTTTCTCTTTGTTTGCTGCTTTATACTGAAGGTCTTTTTGTGATGGCATAAGATCTGCGGGAACTTGTGGGATGATCCGTCCGACGATATCTGATAATTCCTCAGCGATGCCCATTATAGGATTTCCTGCGGAAATATCGGACCCAATTTCTTTGATCCGTTCACCAAGATCCATATCGGCTGTGACGATTGCATTGATACCATATGTATCATGGCGAAACGCTTCGGCAACGGAATATTTGATTACCCCAACGCGTGATCTCTCTAGATCTGCGTTAACATCAATACCGACTATCGCATTGTTTCCCATAATAACGACATGTGCATCATTAACTCCTTCAATACTTTTGGCTAGCGCTTCAAGATGCGTAATGGCATCCTTGTGGCTGCTAGAGATATTCTGTTGCTTAACTGATTGAGCATTAATATTCTCATTATGATTGGTGGAGGGTGATTGATTACTACTGTTCATACTACCGCAGCCTGATAACAACAGAATCAGAGCTGTTATCATGACTAATTTCTTTTTCATTTGTTTCACCTCTGTATATAACGTGATTGTACCTTCATAGTGTAACCGTAATGGCTGTTAGCTATGTATGCTAACGATGAAGATAGGGAGGAACTATTATGGGGAAAATAATTGTGCTTGATACAAATGTATTATTACATGACCCGAGAGCGATTTTTGCATTTCCTAATGATGAGGTTGTTATTCCGGCAATCGTACTTGAAGAAATTGATTCGAAAAAAAGGCTTGCCGATGAATTAGGTCGTAATGCGAGATCAGTTTCTCGTTTGTTAGATAAAATAAAAGAAGATGGAAAATTACACTCAGGTATTATGCTGGATACAGGTGGCATTGTTCGCGTGGAATTAAATCATCGTAATTTTGCTCAGATTCAAGAGATGTTTGGGGAAATTACGAATGATCATCGTATTATTGCTGTTGCGTTAAATTATCATAAGGAACAAGCATTACTTCCAGAAGATGAGCAACAAAGTGTTGTACTCGTCAGTAAAGATGTACTAATGAGAATTAAAGCGGATGTCCTTGGCCTGGAAGCAAAAGATTATATGAGTGACCCGAATATTCAGGAAAATGATCGTTATCTAGGTTTTTTCAATATGCAGGTACATCCTTCGATTATCGATGAATTTTATAATCAACGATTTCTAACATTAAGTAATTTGCAATTAAAGCAACGATTTAACCCTCATGAGTTTGTTATATTGAAGGATGAGATGGGGACTACCAAATCTGCGTTATTAAAGGTGAATGCCCAAGCAACAAAGCTAGAGCCATTATATTTAAGTAATGATCCTGCATGGGGGATGACCCCGCGTAATGCACAGCAGCGAATGGCGCTTGAATTGCTATTGAATGATGATATACCACTCGTAACATTGACTGGCAAAGCAGGCACGGGTAAGACGCTCCTAGCGCTTGCTGCAGGTCTTATGAAGGTGGAAGATGAGCGAAAGTATAAAAAACTGCTTATTGCAAGGCCAGTTGTTCCGATGGGGAAAGATATTGGTTACTTGCCTGGCGAAAAGGAAGAAAAATTGCGTCCTTGGATGCAGCCAATCTATGATAATCTTGAATTTTTGTTTGATACAAAAAAATCAGGTGATATTGATAAAATTTTGATGGGGCTTGGCAGTATTCACGTTGAGGCATTGACGTATATTCGCGGTCGATCCATACCTGGACAGTTTATTATTATTGATGAAGCACAAAATTTAACAAGTCATGAAATTAAGACGATTGTATCAAGAGTTGGCGAAGGCAGCAAAATCGTTTTAGTGGGCGATCCCGAGCAAATCGATCATCCATACTTAGATTCTATGAGTAATGGCTTAACAAATATTGTAGAGAAGTTTAAACAAGAGCAGCTAAGTGGACATATTACATTGGAAAAAGGTGAGAGATCTAAGTTAGCACAGTTAGCCGCAGATTTATTATAAAGTAGTTCAAAAAGCGGACTTTGATAACGATGAGTATGCTAAAGTAGCATATTCGACGTCGCATCTGAAGCGAACTTGGAAAGTGTAGCATAAGCTTCCGATGTATGTTTCTTGCAGAAACATTGTAGGATCGCATGTACCAATAACGTACATTTGCGCTTCCGCCGTTCTCAAGTAACGCTTCACCTGCTCGATTCTGAAAGCCCACTCTTTGAACCTTCATTGTAATGTAGTTCAAAACAGTCACTTGTGATCACGATGTGCTTATACGGAAAACACCAGTTGAACATTTGAAAGCAGAATGTTCAACTGGTGTTTTTTTCGTTAGGCGAGGGACGGACATATGGTGCACTAATTAGCCTGAAACCACCACTTTGATATGCTACTTTTTAATCTAATTTCACACAGGTCAGTAAAGGGGGTTATTGCCGGATAAACTCTTTTTCATTGAGGTTGAAGTAATGAAAGCGATATACTTTCTGCCAGTAAATTGCTATACTAGAAGTATTCTGTGTCGTAAAGGAGATCAATTGTGTTCAATAAACGATACATTTTGTTGATGCTAGGTTCTATACTAATAATAGTAATAGCTTTTATTTTTTTGACGCGCGAATTGAATTGGACTTATGTAAGTGATCTATATAGGAACAAAGCTGAGCCGGCGGCTATCGTTATTGATCGAGAACAAGTTATTGCAACCGAGCAAATACAAATATTTGTATCACTAGATGAAGTGCAATTTGAACGGTTAGATCAACTACGTCTTTTAATGGATGATTCGTATCCCCATATTGAAGTGACGATGACGAATGTCTATAATGAACAATTTGAATATTCACAATGGGAACAACGATCTAAGCTAGATGAGCTTGGTGATGTACAGCTTATACCTAATGAATGGATATTACCACTTGCTACGAAAGGGTTGTTACAGCCCGTAGATCGTCTTATGAATAGTGATTCATTAACAAGTCACTTACCTGGTTATACAGATGCCTTGAAATGGAACGGTTATCTTTGGGGTGTTCCATACTCTAGTAACCCCTATCTAATATTCCCTCATAGATTACTACGCGAGTTGGTCGATGATGCTGTTGACGATCCTATTGATGCTGCAATAAAACCAACTGAGGACCCTTTACATAATAGTACACCTAACAATTCAGTTGAAGCTGAAGAGCAAGTTGAAGTAGCAACAAGCAGTAATTGGGATCATATGCTGGAAATGCTTGCCCATGTAGAGGCTACTGATATTGAGATAGATTTACTTAATATCGCTGATAATAGCTATAACTCCATGCTAGTCTGGTTAACTTATGGCGATCTTGCTAGACAAAGTGGTATATCGAATAGTGAGTTAAGCGAAGAGCAACTAACGATTGTACAATGGTTACTTGAGCATGAGGATAACATCCAGCTAGATACTAATACCAACAAATCAAGTGCAGATCATGTCAACTGGCCGCTTTACTATATGACTTCATGGGATGATTATTTGATAAATAAAGAAGAACTATTCGAATTTTATGACGTTAATGAAGTACTCATTCCAGTCCCTTGGCTTAATGGATATAGCTTTGTTATTCAAGCGAATAGTAAACAAGCGATAGCGGCAATTGAGTGGATTGAGCATGTTACGCAATATGCTAGTGCAAATGCATATCAATATCAAGAACCTCCCACTAGAAATATGGAATTCGGATTAAGTAGTAATTCTATCGAATCCAATATAGGTATTACGTTGAATCAGAAGCTAATTCAAGCGCAAATGATGGAAGTATCGCCGAATTGGCCGCAACAATATGCTAATATGAAGAGGGAGTGGGATGGAGTAGATACATTATCGGACAAGCTCAAAGTATTACGATGATGGGTAAGTCATAATCCAGACTTATCCATTAGTTAATTGTACGATTCATTAGCTATATCCATTATTAGTTAGAATATATACGAAAAACGTGGACCGTCTCGAGCAGACGGTCCATGTTTTGTATGTAAACAAATATATATATATTAGATCACTAATTGAAGTTCAATGGTCAATGTACCATCAGTTACAGTAACCGACTTGGCTCGGAGCATAGAGAGAATATATGAAGGATAGAAGTTCAAATTGAATTGAGCCTCGAGCTCATTTTTTGTTGAATCTGGTAATATAAATCCATTGAAATAAAGCTCATCAACCGTAAACTCAATATAATTTGTTGGTTTTTCCACAAGTGAATAATGACCTTTAAGTTCAATTTCAATATTATCCCGTTGTCCCTTTGCAATAATCGAATTTTCCTCGAAAGTAAAGGCGAAATCATTGAACATCTCGTTCTGACCTCTTAAAAAGCTATTAAGTGCATCATCAGGTAATTCAATCTTGTATTTGAAGCCCTTCATGGAAATATAATGTTGATTTTCCTGTAACCAACCTGGTAGTTCATTCATTGACTTGGCTAACTCTTGAAAATAGTTTTGTACTTCGACAAGCCCTTTTTCTTCCCAAAAAGCAGTTAATTGTTCAATGAGTAATTGAATTCGTTCAGCATCAGACCTGCTAGTCAATTGTTGGTCGATTTGTTGTTCTAGTAGGCTTACACGATTCCGTTGTAATTGAAGCTGCTCTTGGAGTGTTGTTAATTTATTTTGTTCATCTTTATAAGCATCGTAACTTGATTGTAACACGCGATATTCATCGACATAAGAAGTTAAAATTTGTTTGTCGTTTGACAAGATTAATTCGATAAATTCGATAGCTAGTAGAAAACCTTCGAATGAGTCGCTTTTTAACAAATTAAAAATGATTCCATCGCGTTCACCCATATAGTAAGCGAGTAGAACTTTACCTGCTTGCTCACGTTTGTTGGAAATTTGCTCTTCTTGCTGTTCGATTTGTTCCGCTGTTAACGTTAACGTTTGTTGCAAACCTTCTAACTTTTGTCCAATTCGTTCTATTTCTTTGTCTAATTCAACGATAGAGAGACTGGATTGTAATATTTGTTGAAGATCATCGTCATCTTCAGTTTGTATGGGGGCTACCGTTTCAACAGTTGGCTCAGCAATTGCGGAAGGAATCGTCATTGTATAAAACATGAGTACCGCTAGCAAGCATATGATGATACGTGGTTTCATCACAATAAGATTCAATGCTACCTTCCCTCCTAAAACTTTTCGTTACTTCATGAAATACTTCTCTGCAAGAAAAGCATCGCCTTATCCATCATTATATGCAATAGCACGACCTAATATTTCTTGCAACTATATATAATGAAAGTCTGTTTTTTGAATTACCTATTTCAATGAAAGTTCAAAACATTCGCTTGTCAGCATCAAGAAGATGCCCTCCAGCGGAAACGAGTAGCACAGCGTACGTATTGTGTACGTGAGCACACACAGGCTTTCGATGGGGGGCATATTCGCCGCCGACTAAGCTACGTTAGCATAGTCATCGTGATCACAAGTGGATGTTTTGAATTACCTCTAATAATGCAAACAGGTCGTACAAGTAATTAGCTTGTACGACCTGCTTCATCATTGTTGTTCTTAGAAAGGAATACTCATTTGGAATACTGACCAATAGGTGAATCCGACAAACGAGATTACCATATATCCCCAGAACATCGTTATGTAAGCTTTTTCTGAGAAATTCAAATAACCTAGGAAAGCAAAAGCAACTGCTTGTGCAAAGAATAGTAGAGAAAACTCATACATATGTCCAGCAAAAGCCATCAATGCGATTACTAAGCAAAAGAAACCTAGTACTCTATACATACGTGCCATACAGCAACCCCCTTTCATGGTGAACGACCTAATTTCCTAAGTCCCATTATATCGCTAGCGGTAACAACTGTAAACATACTCCATGTCGAAATTCCGAAAATATTTCATCATTTGTGTGAACTTGTTCATAGTATGTACATGATTATTAGAAAAAATGTATGAGTTTTTTTGAAATTGGTTATACAAAATAGTAACCAATAGATTCTATGAACTCTACTAAGCACATAGAATCTAAGTAAGTGCCTTTACGTTAGGAGGTTATAATAGCATGACAGCTATAAGACAAGATGCATGGAGTCAGGATGATGACTTAATGCTCGCAGAAGTAACACTGCGCCATATTAGAGAAGGTAGTACACAGCTTTCAGCCTTTGAGGAAGTTGGTGAACGTATTGGTCGTACATCAGCTGCTTGTGGGTTCCGTTGGAATAGTTTTGTTAGAAAACAGTATGATGAAGCTATTCAGATTGCCAAACAACAAAGACATAAACGTAATTATATGAAGAAACAAGTGGCCTCTCTTCCACAAGTATCATCTATAACGATGTTTGAAACAGAAGAAAGACCTATTAGAATGGAACAAAGTTCAATAGAAGAAAGTCTATCTATTGATTCGGTCATTCGTTTTTTACGCGAATGGAAAATGACGTATCAAGATTTATCACGCCAACTTCGTAGCTATGAGAAATCATTGAAAGATCGTGAAGATGAACTATATCGTCTTCGTCAAGAAAATGAAAGATTAGCTAAGGAAGTTAATATCGTGCAAACCGATTATCATGCTGTGAATGATGATTACAAAACATTAATTCAGATCATGGATCGTGCAAGGCGATTAACAGTGCTTTCAACTGAGGAAGAAAAGAAACCTCGATTCAAGATGGATGCAAATGGTAACCTTGAGAGAATTGAATAGAGTAAGAGGGACAAGAAGTGTTACTATATAGTAGCACTTTTTTTGTTGCTTTAAG
The DNA here is from genome assembly GCF_056786395.1 of Paenibacillus sp. Y951. NCBI lineage: Bacteria > Bacillati > Bacillota > Bacilli > Caryophanales > Paenibacillaceae > Paenibacillus > Paenibacillus sp. Y951. The sequence continues at coordinate 219,383 of NZ_JBXCIY010000003.1, forward strand.
CGGAGCGATAACTTATAACTATTGTAATGATCATTGAAAGGTATGTGGTTATGAATGAGATTTGAAATCATTGGTAATGGCGCAATAGGTAATCTATATGGAGCAAAGCTTTTGCAAGCGGGTTATGTAGTGCACTTCTGGACAAGAACGATGGAACGAGCTCATTTATTACAAATAGAAGGGATTACGCTGCAAGATAGAGCAGGTCAGAGAAGCACAGTGATGAATGGTACATATAGACAGCTCCAAGAGCGAGAATTCGCATTGCATTTATTAGATTACAAGGCAACAGAGGAAGTGTACATTTTACTTACCGTGAAGCAAACACAATTAAGTAATGACTTACTCAATCACATTAAGTTGCTTTTAGCTCAGTATCCGAACTGTACATTAATAGCCTTTCAAAATGGTATTGGTCATATCGAGAGATTAGCTGAACTAACTACAAAACCAATCATTACTGTAGTGACAAGCGAGGCAGCGCTAACCATACAAGCTCATTACGTGAACCATACAGGAACTGGTCTAACTACATTAGGCGATCAATTGCGTCGTGATTGTGAAGGTATTCGTCAGAAAATATTGGAAGAAGCATTATTTAAGGCAGGATTTAAGACATTAGTGTCGAAAAACATCAGAGAAGCAATCTATCGCAAATTAATTGTAAATGCAGTTATTAATCCTTTAACCGCTCTCTTCGGTGTGAAAAATGGTCAATTGCCAGCTGATTGTACAAGATTGCAGATAATGGAACAGTTGTTTGAAGAGACTAGAACGATTCTAGCTTTAGAAGAAGCGGAAATTGCCGCTGTTAGGTTTGATCAAGTTCTACATATTTGTGAAGCAACATCTAGCAATACTTCTTCGATGTTAAGTGATGTTTTGGCTGATCGCGAGACGGAAATAGTAACGATTAATGGAGCTATCGTGGAAATGGCTTCGCATCGTGGATATGAAGCACCTCTTAATAACGCTCTAGTACAATTAATATTAGCACTACATCCTGAAAAATAGGGGAGTGAACAATAGTAGCTTATGTGGGATTTCATTAGAACTGTCTTTTCAGCAATTGCAACTATACCAATATTTCCGTTTTTTATAGTGTATCTAGGCTACAACGTATTTGTGAAAGATCGTAAAAAATCGATTCGGCTAGCTATGGACGTTTCTACCATATTCTTTATACCTTGTGTAGGGGCCTTATTTAATGAATTATTTAGTAGTGATTTTGGTATTTATGGAATATTGTTAGCGATGATTATCGGTGGAGGATTGCTTGGAAATGCGCACTATCGTAAAGATGGCGTTATTCCATGGAAAAAAATTGTTCGCGTCGTATGGCGGATTGCGTTTTTCGTTACAGCATTTCTCTATATTGTTTTTATTGCTATTATATTGTTGCAATTGGCATTTACTGTGTCCTAATAGAAGAAACACCATGCGTCTCTACTTTGCTAGGGACGTTTTTCTTTTGACTTGAAAGTTCACTATTCTGTACAATAGCGCAGTAATGAGTTATCTTTATATTGTATAGTAACTATAACTAATTGAAGTTCGAGGAGGTAGTGCGGCAGTGGTCGATCTACATAAATATGAATTACCTATAGCTCAAGCATTATCAGCGGATTATATAAATGGTAAGCAGCAGGTTGTCGAGAAGCTTTACGGCTACTATGCTGGTAATGATACGGATTGGGTCAAACGCGCATCAAAATTAACGGAATTGCAGCATACTCGCGTTAACAGTGAGTCGTTGGCAAATGTACTTAAAGCTTACAATGAGCGTTTGTCCGCTAGCGAAGCAACATTAGCTAATATCGCTCATATTGCTAAAGGGGCGAAAGTAGTTATTGGTGGTCAACAGGCTGGTATTTGGACGGGACCATTACTGGTTGTCCATAAGGCTGTATCTATTATTCAAGCCGCATTATCAGCAAGTGAGCAACTACAAGAGAAAATCGTTCCTGTTTTTTGGATTGCTGGCGAAGATCATGATTGGGATGAAGTGAATCATACTTATGTGATCTCACCAGAGCAACAATTGAAAAAACTAAGTATAGGTCGAGATGCTTCATTAAAAACATCGGTAAGCCGAACGGCGATTAGTGCGGAACAATGGCAAGAAGCAATAGAAGAGTTGTCTGAGCAACTACCTGGATCTGAATTCAAAGAACAACTAGTTCAAGAACTTCAACAAATGGCAGAGAAATCAAATTCATTATCGGACTTCTTTGGACATATGTTGAGTACGCTATTTGCTCAGTATGGCTTAGTACTCATTGATTCAGATGATGCTGCGTTGCGGGCCATTGAAAGTAGCATGTTTGCACGGTTGTTGAAGCATAATGATGAATTAGAACAGGCTTATCTACAAACAGCACAAGCAGTACGTGATATGGGCTATTCCTTACAGGCAGATGTAACGGCTAATAGTGCTAACCTATTCGTATTTGTAGAAGAAAGTCAGAGTGATCGGGTGCTGCTCTATAAAGAGAACGGTGAATTCCGTGATCGCAAAAGTCAGTATCATTGGACAATGGAGCAGCTAGAGCAACTGCTTCAACATGAGCCACAAAGCTTTAGCAATAATGTGCTAACACGTCCACTAATGCAGGATCATTTATTCCCAGTATTGGCGACTGTGCTTGGCTCGGGTGAAATTTCCTATTGGGGTTTAACCAAACAAGCGTTTGAAGTTCTTGGAATGGAAATGCCTATTATTGTGCCTCGTATGTCTTATACGCTAGTAGAAGGTATCATTGCTAAAAATATGGCGAAATATGAATTGTCGTTCGCTGATGTGATGGATCATTTCCAAGAGTGTAAGCAACAATGGCTACATGATCAAGATGAATTACATGTCGCTGATCAATTTGGGCATGTACGCGAGCAGTTCACGGCGATGTACGCTCCATTAATCGAACTTGCTGGTTCGATTCAAAGCGGCTTGGCTAAGCTTGGCGATACGAATATGAACAAAATTATAGAACAAATAACTTATATGGAAGCTAAAACGGTGGATGCTCAGCAGAAGCAATTTGAAGCAGCTATTCGTCAATTGGATCGGGTTGAGCTTACATTGAAGCCTAGTGGTAAACCGCAGGAGCGAGTGCTGTCGATGATTTCATATTGGAATCGTTACGATAAAGTATGGCTAGACGCTATTTTTGCGACAGGGTATAGTAGGACAGGTGGACATGAGATAGTACACTTGTAGAGGAAGTTCAAAAAGCGGACTTTGATAACGATGACTGGCTTCGTAGCGTAGTCGATATCGAATAGGAAGCGAACTTGGGAAGTTTAGCGTACAGACAAGTTATCTTGTATTACATATAATAAGTTGTTGGCTTAAATAAAATATGAATAATTATTGGAGGGTTAATATGAAGGTTTTAGAAAAAAGTATTATTACTGATATTTCACTTGCTCCAGAAGGACATTTGAAAATTGATTGGGCGAGCAGCCATATGCCTGTCTTGAATGAAGTTCGTGCGCAGTTTGAAAAAGAACAACCATTTAAAGGATTGAAGGTTTCAATTTCTTTGCATCTAGAAGCGAAAACAGCATATTTAGCTAAAGTTGTACAAGCAGGCGGAGCTGAGGTTACGATTACAGGAAGTAACCCACTTTCCACACAGGACGATATTTGTGCAGCGTTAGTGGAGGATGGAATTACAGTTTACGGTAAATATAATCCATCGCCAGAAGAATTTAAAATGCTTAATATGAAGGCGCTAGAAAATAATCCTGATCTAATCATTGATGATGGTGGCGATCTTGTAACGTTATTGCATACGGAAAGTAAGCAACATGCGATTAACGTACGCGGTGGAGCTGAAGAAACAACAACAGGCATTATTCGTTTGAAGGCATTGGAAAAAGAAGGTACACTTTCTTTCCCAATGGTTGCTGTTAATGATGCTTATTGCAAATATTTGTTTGATAATCGCTACGGTACAGGTCAATCTGTATTTGACGGTATTAACCGCACGACTAACCTAGTTGTTGCCGGTAAAACAGTAGTCGTTGCTGGTTATGGATGGTGTGGTAAAGGTGTTGCGATGCGTGCTAAAGGTCTTGGCGCTAATGTTGTTGTCACAGAAATTGATCCGATTAAAGCTGTTGAAGCTTACATGGACGGATTCCATGTTATGCCGATGGTAGAGGCAGCGAAAATTGGTGATATGTTTGTAACCGTTACAGGAAATCGTGATGTTATTCGTAAAGAACACTATGAAGTGATGAAGGACGGAGCAATTCTATCGAACGCTGGTCATTTCGATATTGAAGTGAACAAAGTTGATCTTGAAGCGATGAGTATGAGTATACGTACTGTTCGTCGTAATATCGAGGAATACAAATTAGCAGATGGTCGCAAATTCTATCTTCTAGCAGAAGGTCGTCTTGTAAATCTAGCTGCTGGAGATGGTCATCCTGCGGAAATTATGGATATGACATTTGCTCTTCAAGCATTAAGCTTGAAATATGTGAATGATGAGTACAAAACAATTGGTAAGCAAGTTGTTAATGTTCCTTACGACATTGATCAACAAGTTGCTAATTTGAAATTAGAAGCACTTGGCATGGGAATTGATTCCTTAACGCAAGAGCAAGTGGCTTATCTTGATAGCTGGGAATAAAAATTAAATAAAATATTTAGAGAATCCTGCTTATAAAAGCAGGATTTTTCTTTTGTGTGGCGAAATAGTCTTACTTAGTGGTGTAAAGTGGTGAGAAGTGGGGCAAAAAGGGGAAGGGGTGGAGCGAAATTATGTTTATGGGAGAATATCAGCATAGCATTGACGATAAAGGACGTATTATTATCCCAGCTAAATTTCGTGACCAACTTGGTTCAACTTTCGTAGCTACACGCGGCCTAGACAATTGTTTATTTATATATCCTGCTAGCGAGTGGGAAATATTAGAGCAAAAGTTGAAAACTTTACCATTAATGAAATCAGATGCACGTGCCTTCACGCGCTTTTTCTTCTCTGGTGCAATAGAATGTGATCTGGATAAGCAAGGACGAATTAATTTACCACAGCATCTAAGAGAATATGCCAAGCTTGAAAAGGATTGTATGGTACTAGGAGTTTCAAATCGGGTAGAGGTATGGAGTAAGGCATCTTGGGAAGGCTATTATGAAGAATCTGAGCAAACTTTTAATGAGATTGCTGAGAAACTTGTAGACTTTGATTTCAACTTCTAGAATGACAACATGAATTGGGGGATTTAACGTGTTTTTGCATACAACAGTTTTATTGGAGGAAGCAGTCAAGGGGCTTAATATTAAGCCGAATGGGATATATGTTGACTGTACGCTTGGTGGAGCGGGACATAGCCAGCTAATTGCCGCATCACTAGGGGAGCAGGGGCGCCTTATTGCTTTCGACCAGGATGACTGGGCACATGAGAATGCAAAGGTTAAGCTTGCCCCTTATATGGATAAAGTAACACTTGTACGTAGCAATTTCCGCTATCTTGAACAGGAGTTAATGCATTGTGATGTACCGATGTTAAATGGTATTCCACAAGTGGATGGTATTCTATTCGATTTAGGTGTTTCTAGTCCGCAGCTTGATGATGCTGAACGTGGATTCAGCTACAACCAAGACGCACCACTGGATATGCGTATGGATCGTGATGAGGAATTGACGGCTTATCATATTGTGAACGAGTGGGATGAACGAGATATTGCTCGCATTCTTGATCGATATGGAGAGGAAAAGTTTGCGCGTAACATCGCTCGTTCCATTGTGAAAATCCGCCAGACTCAGGCAATTGAAACAACAGAGCAATTAGCTGAAATTGTGAAAAATGCGATTCCTGCGGCTACACGTCGTACAGGTGGCCATCCAGCAAAGCGCTCATTCCAAGCATTGCGTATCGCGGTGAATGATGAACTTGGTTCTGAGGAAGAAGCTTTGGAGGCGGCCGTTCGTTGTACTGCTTCTGAAGGAAGGATCTCGGTTATTACGTTCCATTCATTAGAAGATCGGATTTGCAAACAAACATTTGTGAAGTATGTGGAGAAATGTACTTGTCCACCAGATTTTCCGATGTGCGTTTGTGGTACAAAAGGTAAATTGAAATTAATAACACGTAAGCCGATTGTTCCAAGTGAATTTGAAATAGACCAAAACTTACGGGCAAGATCGGCAAAATTAAGAATAGCAGAAAAGCTGTAGGGGGGATTAATCGTGGCCTATCATTATGGTAATTTAGCAGTGAAACCTAAGCGTCAAGAGCAGGAAGAGTACATCATACGCGAAACGAAGAAAAAAGTCGTTCGCAAAAAACCTATCCCAGCAGGGGAAAAAATATTATATCTGACTACTGTACTAATGGGAGTTATCATCTTGGGAGTTATCATATTTAGGTATGCTGATATTTACTATACGAGTTTGCAAGTAAAGCAAATTAATAGTGAAATGCAAGCAATGACGATTGAGGTAGAACAACTACAGCGAGAAGTTCAAACATTGAGTGATCCTGAACGTATTCGTGAATTTGCAGAATCTCAAGGTATGGTAAGTAGCTTGGAAACAGGAATAATTGTCAAGAAGTCGAGCTCCTCTGGAGAAACGGCAAAGCTTGAATAGGAAGTGATTGAGATGATTAAACGAATTAAATTACGCACACTACTACTTGGAGGGGTAATCACCCTCCTTTTTCTCTTTCTTATTTTTCACATCTATAAAGTGCAGGTGGTAGAAGGATCGATGTGGCTAGAGTTAGCACAAAAACGTTGGTCAACTACTGAAACCTTCAATGCAAAGCGAGGTACGATTACAGATCGTGAAGGTAATGTACTAGCGATGGATGCATTAGCGTATAACGTGTCTATCAATCCTAAGGTCATTCAAACTGCTGGAATAAAAGATGAAGTAACAGAAGCGTTAAAGTCGATACTAGGTATGTCAGATGATACGATTAACGGTCATTTTGTGAAACGTGAAGATGGAACATATTACTCGAATCGTGAATTGCGCCAAGGTGGTTGGCAGATTGAGAAAAACGTTGCCGATCAATTGAAGGAATTTTCTAAAGCGTTGAAAGAAAAAATAGTGATAGAGAAAAAAGGTACGGATTCAGGAATTTATATTCAGGAGACCTATGAACGGTTCTATCCGCAACATAAATTAGCTTCTCAACTATTAGGTTATATTAGCATCGATGGTGAAAATATGATGGGGGTTGAATCGACCTTTAATGATAAACTATCAGGCTCCGATGGTCATATTTCCTACCAAAAGGATGGACAGAAAGTTCAAATTGCTGGTAGTGAAGTTGAATATGTTGCTCCGAAGGATGGACAGAAGATTGAGTTGACTATCGACGGTGATATTCAAAATTATGCGGAAGAAGCATTACGTAGTGTCGTTGAAAAGTGGAGCCCGAAAAGTGCAACGGCTATTGTGGCAAATCCGAATACGATGGAAATATTAGCGATGGCGAATATGCCGGAATTTAATCCGAATACATATTGGGAAGGTATGGAAAATGACTATGCTGCAATGTACAATCATGCGGTAGGTTCGCTGTATGAGCCAGGTTCTACTTTCAAAATTGCAACATTAGCTGCGGCGATTGAAGAGGATGTATTTGACCCGGATGAACTGTATCAATCAGGTACGTTCTATGTTCCTGGTGACCCGAGTCCGATTAGTGATCATAATAGATATGGGTGGGGTATGATTTCATTTCTCGATGGACTGAAATATTCCAGTAACGTCGCCTTTGCTAAATTAGGCTTTGAACGACTGGGTGGAGAGAAGCTGAGAGAATACTTTACTAATTTCGGTTTTGCCCAAAAAACAGGAATCGAAATTCCAAACGAAGCAGTTGGTACCATTCGTTTCCAATGGAATCGTGATATTGCTGCTGCTGCTTTTGGTCAAGGGGTTGTTCTAGTAACACCAATCCAACAGGTTGCAGCCGTAGCAGCTGTGGCGAATGGCGGGGAATTAATGAAGCCGTATATTGTGAAAAGTATAACGGACCCGGCTACGAAAACGACGACGGTAACTGAGCCTACTGTAGTGCGTAGAGTTATTTCTGAGCAATCATCTAAGCTTGCGAATGAGTATTTGGAGCAGGTTGTATCCGATCAGGTTGAAGGTACAGGTCGTAACGCTTATATTGAAGGGTATCGTGTAGCCGGTAAGACGGGTACTGCACAAAAGGTTGTAGGTAAAGACTACTCGTCTGATAAGTATATGGTCTCCTTCATTGGCTATGCGCCTGTAGATGATCCACAATTAATTATTTTGGTAATCGTTGATGAGCCTAATGATAAACATGCTGGTGGTGGTAAGGTAGCTGCTCCAGTATTCCGAGAAATAATGTTAAAAAGCTTGAGAAAGCTCGATATCGCTCCTAACTACGAAAGTGTTGCCGTAGAGGAAAGTGATACACCGAAAGAAATTATGATTTCTACCCCCGATGTAACTGGAATGAAGGGTGCACTTGCGAAAGAGAAATTGAAAAATGCAGGTTTGCAATTTGAATTTGTTGGTGACGGCTCGATTGTTGAACAGCAGATACCTACAGCGGGCTCATTAGTTCATCCTACGCAAACGGTTTATCTTATAACCGAACAGAAGGAAAACTTAAGTGTGCCGGATCTAACGGGAGTCTCCTTACGCGATGCTGTAGAAATTGCCGCGTTACTCGGTGTACAGTTGAAAGTAGAAGGAACAGGTTATGTCTATTCGCAACAGCTTGTTGAAGATGGGAAATCGAAAACATTACAAGTTAAGCTATCGCCATTGAAGGAGTCACAATATTACGTGCCGGGAACGTTAGACCCAAGTGGTGAAGAGGATGAAGCTACTAGTTCTGATGAAGAGTCTGACTCAGGTTCTGAGGAGCAATCATCATCAGGAGAGCAAGCCTCTTCTTAACGCTATGGTGAGTCCGATTGGTACAGGTTCTATCTTGTCCGAATGATGAATAGCATGTAAAGAGCGGAATAACGTTTCTGCAGTATATGTTATTATTTCATACTTATCATGTACTTATATTTCCAAGCTTATGTTGGAGAAGGCGTGAAAGGTTTAGGGGGATAGATTATGAAAGTTTCTAATGTAACGGTTAGAAGAAGATTGTTCACCATTCTCATATTTGCGATTGTCGCTTTTATCGGTTTAAGTATTCGGTTAAGCTATGTGCAGCTTGTTCAAGGTGCGGAGTTATCAGAGAAGGCGGAAAATTCTTGGCGTCGTGATATTCCTTATGTCGCAAATCGCGGTGAAATATGGGATCGTACTGGTGTGCGATTAGCTTATAACGTAAGTACTCCGACGGTATGGGCTATTCCTGTGCAAGTGAAGGAAAAAGAAAAAACAGCACAGACATTAGCACCGTTACTTAATATGACGGTGGAAGAAGTGTTAACGAAAGTTTCTAAGAAGGAAAGAATTATTCAGCTTGGGCCTGGAGGTCGTAAAATGACGTCCGAGCAAGCGACCTCCATTCGAGAATTAAATATTCCAGGAATTGTAGTGGCAGAGGATAATAAGCGATATTACCCTTATGATGGACTTGCTGCTCATATATTAGGATTTACAGGAATTGATAATCAAGGTTTAACGGGAATGGAACTTACCTACAACGATCGATTAACAGGCACACAAGGTATGGTTTCATATCTATCTGATGCTGCTGGTAGGCAGATGCCTAACTCTTCGGACACATATGTAAAACCCCGAGAAGGATTGACACTGCAATTAACGATTGATCAGCAAATTCAGACTGTGATGGAGCGCGAACTAGACCAGGCGATGACTGGTTTGAATGCCAATGCAGTGATGGCAATTGCGATGGATCCAAATACAGGAGAAATATTGGCAATGGCTAGTCGTCCAGGTTATAGTCCTACCAACTATCAAGAGGTTGATCCAACAGTCTATAACCGCAATTTGCCGATATGGATGACATACGAACCAGGTTCGACTTTCAAAATAATTACGTTGGCTGCTGCACTGGAAGAGAAGAAAGTTAATTTACAGAGCGATAGTTTTTATGATGGAGGCGCTGTAGAGATTGGTGGAGCGAGACTTCGTTGCTGGAAAAAAGGCGGACATGGTAGTCAAAGTTTTTTACAAGTAGTGGAGAACTCATGTAACCCTGGATTTGTTGAACTGGGCAATCGTCTAGGCAAAGATACACTATTTGAATATATTAGAAACTTCGGTTTCGGCAAGAAAACGGGTATTGATATTGGCGGCGAAGGTAACGGGATTTTGTTCAAATTAAGCCAAGTAGGTCCTGTTGAGCTAGCAACAACGGCATTTGGGCAGGGAGTATCGGTTACGCCAATCCAGCAAATTGCTGCCGTATCAGCCGCGGTCAATGGTGGCACGCTTTACAAGCCATATGTCGCCAAAGCCTGGATTAATCGTGATACCGGGGAAACTGTTCAAGCGAATGAGCCGACTGTTGTAAGGCAAGTGATTTCAGAAGAGACATCTAAGGAAGTTCGTGAGGCGTTAGAAAGTGTTGTGGCGAAAGGGACAGGGCGTAATGCGTTTATAGACGGCTATCGTGTTGGGGGCAAGACAGGGACGGCTCAGAAGGTAATTGACGGTAGATACTCGACCAGTGAGCATATTGTTTCATTTATTGGGGTAGCGCCAGCGGATGATCCGCAAATTGTTATATACGTTGCGGTAGATAATCCCGAAGGAATTCAATTCGGTGGAGTTGTAGCTGCACCTATTGTTCGCAATATTATGGAAGATGCTCTACAAATATTAGAGGTGCCGAAACGTACCAGTCAAATCGATCGACTATATAAATACGGTGAAACACCTATCGTTGAAGTTCCTAGTCTAATCGGGAAAACTGTTTCTGAAATATATGAAGATATGAATATGAATTTCATGCTCACAAGTTCAGGGACCGGTAAGGTTGTCATTAAGCAAGCACCTACTGCTGGAGAGCGTGTGGAGCGGGGGGCGACTATTCGTATTTATCTTGGGGATGAGGGTGATCTCTCCATAGAGGATATTCATAATCACTGACTGTAGAGGTAATTCAAAATCGCGGACTGTGATCACGATGATTGTGCTGACGAAGCGTAGTCGGCGGCGAATATGCCCTCCATCGAAAGCCAAGCATAGGCTTCCGATGTATGTTTCTTGCAGAAACATTGTAGATGCTCGTGTACCAGAAACGTACACTGTGCTACTCGTTTTCGCTGAATGTCATCTTCTTGGTGCTGACAGCCCACGATTTTGAACTTCCATTTGAAGCTTCGTGCTATAGATTCGCCGCTCGTGTACTTGAACCGTACACGTTGCTGGGTGTCGTTACAAAGTGAATGGTTGTCGGGTATTTGGATGTTGACTTCATTAGAAATTTCACAGGAAGTTGCAATGAACAGGATGGATCGCTTGTGTACTCAAACCGCACAAGTTGCTAGTAGATTCACTGAGGGAGTGTCTTGAGAGGATACGATCTCATCTAATAATTCAATCATATTTGGTATGTTTCGAACTTGCCATACATATTTGTTAAAAATAGCTATTGAATTGTCAAGCTATTCAGTTGTAGTATAGTTGACGGGTATAAATATTTGGAAAGAACTAAAGTTAGCTATATAGTTTTTTCAAGAAGGAGATAATGACATTGATTACTAGAACAGTTGCGCAGCTTGCTCAGATGAGCGGTGCTATTCTAAAGAGTGATAATAAAGAGTTGATCGTGCAAGGTGTTATGACGGACTCGCGAACTATAGGTGGACAATTGTTCGTTCCGCTTGTAGGGGAGCACTCCGATGGTCATCAACATATTTATCATGCTGTAGAAAAGGGCGCAATAGCAGCACTTTGGAAAAAAGGTGTACCTGTTCCTGAAGATTTGCCTCATATTCCTTTCTTGCTTGTTCGTGACCCACTAGCAGCGCTGCAAAAGCTAGCTATGAGTTATCGAAGTGAATTATTTACAAGAGTAGTCGCAATTACAGGAAGTAATGGTAAGACAACGACGAAGGATATGACGGCTGCTTTACTATCTACAGTGTATAAGGTAAGCAAAACACAAGGGAATTTCAATAATCATATCGGCTTGCCATTGACCATATTGGCATTAGAAGAGGATACAGATATTGTTGTTGTGGAATTAGGTATGAGTGGCTTTGGGGAAATTGAGTTACTAACGAAAATCGCCCAGCCTGATGTTGCAGTAATTACTAATATTGGCGATGCACATATGTTGCAGCTTGGTAGTCGCAACGGGATCGCTCAGGCGAAGCTTGAAATTGTGCAAGGACTTGGAGACGAGGGTGTATTTATCTACAATGGTGATGAGCCTTTGATCGAAGAAGCAATGAACAAACTGCCGAATGTATTGTCTTTAGAGAAAAAACGATTTGGACTTGAAGCGGGTAACGATTGGTCAGCGGCAAACATTGAGCTAGATCCATTTGGTAGTCGCTTTGACGTGTTATATATGGGCGAGTCATGTCAGATTGGGCAGCAACATATTACGACGCCAGGTCGTCATAATGTAAGTAATGCTTTGGCAGCTATTGCAGTCGCTCGCTTGCTCGGAGTAGCTGCTAATCTTATTCAAGACGGTTTTAATCGTCTGCAATTAACAGGGATGCGTATTGCGCCTACAAAAGCACATAATGGAGCTGTTGTCCTCAATGACGCATTCAATGCCAATCCAACAGCTACTAAAGCAGCCATTGATCTACTTGGGAGCTTAACTGGCTTCCGCAAAAAATGGTTAGTGCTAAGCGATATGCTAGAGCTTGGTCCTGATGAAATTTCAATGCATTTTAATATGGGTCAATATGCGACAAATGATAAAGTAGATGCCGTTATTGCTTATGGAAAGCTTTCGGCACATATCGTTGAAGGTGCGAAAGATCATTTCCAAGATGACCAACTACAATATTTTACAACAAAGGAAGAGCTGATCGACTGGCTATTGCCTCATATTTCACCTGATGATCTTGTGCTTGTAAAGGGATCAAGAAGTATGAAGATGGAGCAGGTTGTCGAAGCTTTAGAAAAGGGGTGAGTGTATGGACATGATGGTCATTCTATTATCATTAGGAGTTTCATTCATACTAGCAGTTTTACTTGGACCACTGTTCATACCGTTACTGAAACGATTGAAATTCGGACAGCAGATACGGACAGACGGTCCACAGTCACATTTGAAAAAGAGTGGTACTCCAACAATGGGTGGAGTTATTATCATGCTTGCACTGTTAATTTCATTCGTAAAATTTGCTGAGATTTCTAGTGAGTTTTGGGTGCTATTAACGGCATCACTAGGTTTTGGTATTGTCGGATTTCTTGATGATTATATTAAAATTGTATTTAAACGTTCGCTTGGTCTAACAGCTAAGCAAAAGCTTGCGGGACAACTATTATTTTCAATTATCGTCTGTGCCCAGTTATACAATATGGGGCATAGTACAGTGCTGTCTATCCCTGGTACAGAAATTGGTTTTGATCTAGGTTGGTTCTATTATCCTTTTGTCATCATTATTCTTTTTGCAACAAGTAACTCGGTTAATTTTACAGATGGTATTGATGGATTATTAGCGGGAACAAGCGCGATCGCATTTGGTGCATTTACAATTGTTGCATTGTTAGCAGATTCGTATGATGCTGCAATCTTTTCAGCGGCAATGGTTGGAGCTGTTTTAGGATTTCTTGTATATAATGCACATCCCGCTAAAGTGTTTATGGGTGATATGGGTTCGCTTGGTATCGGTGGTGGTATTGCGGCGGTAGCCATTATAACAAAAACGGAGCTGCTCTTAGTTATTATTGGAGGAGTATTCGTCTTAGAAATGTTATCTGTTATAATTCAAGTGACATCATTCAAAATTAGAAAAAAACGCGTCTTCCGTATGAGTCCAATTCATCATCACTTTGAGCTTTCTGGTTGGTCAGAATGGAAAGTAGATGCTGTGTTTTGGGGGGTAGGCCTAGTACTAGCAATAATAGGTCTTTTACTTGTTATGTAATTCAAAAAGTGGACTTTGATAACGATGTAACGCGCTGGAGCATATTCGACATCGCATTTGAAACGAACTTGGAAAGTACGGCATAAGCTTCCGAGGTATGTTTCTTGCAGAAACATTGTAGGTTCGCATGTACCAAGTACGTACATTTGCGCTTCCGCCTTTCTCAAGTAGCGTTCCAACTGCTCGGCTTACGAAAGCCCACTTTTTGAACCTTCATTGGAAGCTTCGAGCATTGGCCGCTTGTGCACCTGTACGGTACACGTTGCTGGGTGGTGTTTCATCGTTTGGTGGAAGTGAAGTTCAAAACCTTAACTAAAGAGTAGAATAGACCGCAAAATTACTGTCTTTGGAGTAGAAAAGTAAGTAAATCCGTTCATAGACCGCAAAATTACTGTCTATGGAGCAGGAAAGTAAGTAAATCGGTTCATAGACCGTAAAATTACTGTCTATGGAGCAGAAAAGTAAGTAAATCCGTCCATAGACCGCAAAATTACTGTCTATGGGGCAGAAAAGTAAGTAAATCCGTCCATAGACCGTAAAATTACTGTCTATGGAGCAGAAAAGTAAGTAAATCCGTCCATAGACCGCAAAATTACTGTCTATGGGGCAGAAAAGTAAGTAAATCCGTCCATAGACCGCAAAATTACTGTCAATGGGGCAGAAAAGTAAGTAAATCCGTTCATAGACCGCAAAATTACTGTCTATGGGGCAGAAAAGTAAGTAAATCCGTTCATAGACCGCAAAATTACTGTCTTTGGAGTAGAAAAGTAAGTAAATCCGTTCATAGACCGCAAAATTACTGTCTATGGGGCAGAAAAGTAAGTAAATCCGTTCATAGACCGCAAAATTACTGTCTATAGAGCAGAAAAGTAAGTAAATCCGTTCATAGACCGCAAAATTACTGTCTATGGAGCAAAAAAGTAAGTGAATCCGTCCATAGACCGCAAAATTACTGTCTACAGAGCTCGGAAAGTATATCGTGTACTCCAGCAAAAAGAGAGGAATCTATATGAAGCATCCATCACAGTATAAGAATGAAAAAGTAGTCGTGCTAGGTCTTGCGAGAAGTGGTGTTAGTGTAGCTAAGTTATTTCATAAGCTGGGGGCAAAGGTGACGGTTAATGATCGGAAGCCTCGCGAGCAGTCTCCTGAAGCTGCCCAATTAGAACAACTGGGCATTGAAGTTATATGCGGCTATCATCCTGAAAAGCTTGTCGATAATTCGACGGCGCTACTAATTAAAAATCCAGGTATTCCCTATAATGTACCACCTATTATTGAGGCGCAAGCTGCTAGTGTAGATGTGGTTACCGAGGTTGAAATTGCTTATTGGCTTAGCAAAGCACCGATTATCGGGATTACAGGATCTAATGGCAAGACGACGACGACAACTTTAATTGGAGAATTATTAACGGCAGCTAATTTGCAACCTGTCGTTGGCGGGAATATTGGCTTGCCGTTATGTGAGATTGCAGAAGACGTATCAAGTGAAAACTGGATTATAGCTGAATTGAGTAGCTTTCAACTGAAAGGTACGATTACTTTTGCACCCAAAATAGCACTTCTGTTGAATTTAGCAGAAACCCATCTAGATTATCACGGTGATATGCAGGATTATGTGGCATCAAAAGCGAAAATATTAAGTAATCAATCCGATGAAGATATCGCTATCTTGAATTGGGATGATGAGATTACGCGTCAATTGATTCCTTATTGTAAAGGTCAATTGTTCCCTTTCTCGATTTATGAAAAGTTAGAGCAAGGTGTGTACATTGATCCACCATTTACCCCGATTAATGCTGGTGATCCTTTGCCGAATGCAGCAGAGGAAGCTTCGATTCGTTCTATCGTATATCGGATGGATAACCATTCTGAGCAACAAGTTCTTATGCCGCTACATAGTCTAGCTCTTCCAGGGCGTCATAATGTCGCTAACGCCATTGCCGCTATTGCTGCGTGTTTGAAGGCGGGTGCCAAGCCTGCCGAGTTTATAGAGCCATTAACTAGCTTCCGCGGTGTAGAGCATCGTCTAGAGTTTGTGAGAACCAGTAACGGTGTATCCTACTACAATGATTCCAAAGCGACAAATGCAACAGCGACGACAATGACGATTCGCTCTCTTTCTGCTCCATTAGTGCTTATTGCTGGAGGATTGGATCGCGGATCGGATTATATGGAACTGCTACCGATTTTCACAGAACGTCTGAAAGGCATTGTGGTTGTTGGTGAAACTCGTCATAAACTTGAACATATTGCTAAGCTAGCAGGTTTAGATCACATCAAGATCGTCGAACCTAAAGCTAGTGCCGAAGAAACGCTAGATGAAGCTGTGAAGCTTGCTAGTGAGTTAGCGGAATCAGGGGATATAGTATTGCTGTCACCTGCATGCGCAAGCTGGGATATGTTTTCTTCCTATGAAGAAAGAGGAAGCATGTTTAAGAAATCGGTGCATACCTTGTAAGTAGGGGGGTTGTCCCTACTTCAATTCATAGAGGTGTGTAAACTATGGTTAAAGCACGATCTGCTCCAGATATATGGCTATTAATTTCCATACTCCTTATATTATTTATTGGACTAATGATGGTATATAGTGCGAGTGCGGTATTAGCTTTTCATGAATTTGGTGATAAGTTCTACTTTTTGAAGCGTCAATCGATCTTTGCTGGATTAGGATTAATGTCTATGTTTTTCATGATGAATGTGAATTATTCCGTGTGGAAGAAATGGGCACCGACATTGCTTATTATTTGCTTCGGACTTCTTGTCCTTGTATTAATTCCTGGAATAGGAGCTGTTCGTGGTGGTGCGCGAAGTTGGCTAGGCATTGGTTCATTCGGGATTCAACCATCTGAATTTATGAAATTAGGAATGATCTTATTTCTGGCGAAATGGTTGTCGGCGGAACAACAAAAAATCACTCAATTCACGAAAGGCTTATTACCACCCTTAGGTCTTGTGTTTCTAGCTTTCGGCTTAATTATGTTACAGCCCGATCTAGGAACTGGAGCAGTAATGGTCGGAGCCTCGATGATTCTAATCTATACTGCTGGTGCGAGCATGCGCCATCTTGGTGGTCTAGCGCTTGTGGGCGTGATCGGTTTTGTTGGGCTTATTATTGCAGCCCCTTATCGCTTGAAACGGATTACTAGTTTTCTAGATCCGTGGGCTGATCCGCTTGATGGTGGTTATCAGATCATTCAATCTTTATTTGCGATTGGACCAGGAGGTCTAGTTGGACTTGGACTAGGGATGAGTAGACAGAAATTTAGTTACTTGCCTGAGCCACAGACCGATTTTATATTTTCGATATTAGCTGAAGAGTTAGGTTTCATCGGTGGCTTTACATTGATTTTATTATTTCTTGTCATTGTATGGCGGGGGATACGTACCGCAATTGCAGCTCCAGACACTTTCGGTAGCTTACTGGCAATCGGGATTACAAGCATTATTGGCGTCCAGGTGCTAATTAACATTGGTGTTGTTATTGGGATGATGCCAGTGACGGGAATTACGTTGCCATTAGTTAGCTATGGAGGTTCTTCTTTAACTTTATTATTAACAGGATTAGGTATCTTGTTGAATATTTCTCGATACTCGAGGTGAAAGTGATGAAAATATTACTAACAGGTGGAGGAACTGGTGGACATATATACCCAGCATTAGCCATTGGGAAATATATGCAGCAGCAAGACGACTCTACTGAATTACTATACATTGGTACGGAGCGTGGGATGGAAAGCAAAATCGTGAGACGAGCAAACGTCCCTTTTGAAAGTATTGAAATAACAGGCTTTAAACGCAAACTGTCCTACGATAATGTACGGACAGTTATGCGTTTTTTACGGGGTGTTGCGCGCTCTAAGCAATTAATTAAACAATTTAAGCCAGACGTCGTTATCGGTACGGGTGGTTATGTATGCGGGCCTGTCGTTTTTGCGGCAGCCCGTTTAGGCATACCTACATTTATTCATGAACAGAATGCAATTCCTGGTTTGACAAATAAATTTTTGACGTCCTTCGTGTCTCATGTTGGGGTTAGCTTTGAAGATTCGTTAGCTTATTTTGCCAAGGCAAAGCAAGTTAGCTTTACCGGGAATCCCTGTGCGTCTCAAGTGATTGAAGCAATACCAGGTCGTGGAAGAGCATCATTAGATCTCGATTCTAATCAACGTTATGCATTAATCGTTGGTGGCAGTAGAGGTGCGAAGGCACTGAATAGAGCCGTTATTGAGTTAGCCGATGAACAGCAGCAATTAGAAAGAATTTCACAATATCGAATTGTATTCGCGACAGGTGAAATTTATTATGATGATACAGTGGAAGCGCTGAAGGATCATGCTGCTTATCGAAGTGGACAGATTATATTGCTTCCGTACATTAATAATATGGCGGAAGTATTAAGTGATGCATCGATCGTCATTAGTCGCTCTGGCGCATCTTCGTTAGCGGAGATTAATGCACTCGGGAAACCGTCTATTCTTATCCCTTCACCAAATGTAACGAATAATCATCAAGAAGCAAATGCACGTAGTCTGGAATCTGTTGGAGCTGCAGAGATTATTCTTGAAGGTGAACTTAGTGGTAAACATTTATTAGAGAAATTAAGTGCTTTATTGTTAGATGATCATAAACTTGTCAAAATGTCCGCTGCCTCATATTTTCTAGCGGTACCTGACTCAGTAAGTAGAATTGCTTTAGCAATAGCAAGAATAACGAAACGATAAACGAACGTGATCACTAGGCGATTGTCACACAACGAAGTGCTAAGGCATAAGATACTTTATAATTCGTGACTAGAGAGTCTAGGAGTTGATCACATGTTCGGGTGGGAATGCCCACAACGATAGCAACTGTCATTTATGGAAGGAGGATATACAATTGAATCTATTTATAGAGGAACTTGAAGAGCGAGCAATTGGGGAATGTCTCTTTAATGAACCACTGTCAAAGCATACAACATGGAAGATCGGTGGAACGGCTGATCTGATGATCCTTCCTCAAGGCAAGGAGCAACTTATATCACTAATGAAGCTACTTCAGAAGCATAGTATTCCGTGGACGAGTATCGGACGTGGCTCTAATATGCTCGTAAGTGATAAAGGAATTCGTGGTGTTGTGATTAAGCCAGGTGTAGGCTTAGATTATGTGCGCTTCGAAGGAAATACCATCATTGCAGGTGCAGCTTATTCATTTATTAAGCTTGCTGTTATGGCTGGCAAACAAAGCTTAACAGGCTTAGAATTTGCAGGTGGGATTCCAGGAACGGTAGGCGGTGCTGTCTACATGAATGCAGGTGCGCATGGGTCTGATGTGTCACGTATTTTTAAGTCGGCCGAAATAGTTCTATCTAATGGTGAATTGGTGAAGTATAAAGGCGATGATATGAACTTCTCATATCGTCATTCTGTATTGCAGGAAATGAGCGGATTTGTCGTTGAGGCTTGCTTTGAATTAGAAGCTGGTGAGCGACAAGTGATTACTGCAGAAATGGCTAAGCATAGGGAACGCAGATTGCTAACTCAACCACTGAAGAGTGCAACCTGTGGGAGTGTATTCCGTAACCCACCCGGTGATTTTTCAGCAAGGTTGATTGAGGAAGCAGGCTTGAAAGGGTTCCGATGTGGAGGAGCACAAGTATCAGAGCTTCACGCCAATTTTATTATCAACACAGGACAGGCGACAGCTAAAGACGTTCTCGCTTTAATTACCCATATTCAAGGTGTTGTGAAAGAACGCTATGGTATTGAATTGATACCAGAAGTATTGGTAATGGGCGAGCGGTAACTCGGAGGTGATACATTGGACAGATTGGTGATTGAGGGCGGCAAACCTCTGTCAGGAACTGTTGTAATCCAAGGCGCGAAAAATGCGGTGCTGCCGATTATGGCTGCCAGTCTGCTGGCTGAAGGAACGACCGTGCTCGAAAATGTTCCTCATTTACTTGACATTGAAGTGATGATTCATATTTTGCGAGAGTTAGGATGTCGAGTTGAGCATAAGGGAAGTACGATTATCATTGACACGGAGCAGGCATCTGCTTCACACGTACCAGAATCGTTGATGAAGCAAATGCGATCATCAATTTTTCTTATGGGCCCATTACTTGCAAAGTACAGAAGGACTCAAGTTTATCAACCAGGTGGCTGTGCGATTGGAGAACGGAAGATCGATATTCATCTAGATGGCTTAAAGGCACTAGGTGCAACGATTGAAGAAAAAGGTAATTCTATTATTTGTAGTGCCGAAAAGCTAACGGGTGCAGATGTCTATCTGAACTTTCCAAGTGTTGGTGCAACTGAGAATATTATGATGGCTGCGGTGCTAGCGGATGGTCGAACAACGATTACGAATGCTGCAAGAGAGCCTGAGATTCAAGACTTACAACATTTCCTCAATGCGATGGGTGCTAAAGTACTCGGCGCAGGTACAGATACGATTACAATCGATGGTGTAGAGCGGTTACAGTCATGCCAGCATCGTATCATTCCAGATCGAATTGTTACAGGGACCTTAATGATCGCGGCTGCCGCGACACGTGGACTAATTACATTACACAAAACACAACCAAGTCATTTAACTTCTTTAATTCATGTTATGCGCCGGGCAGGTGTTCAAATCCAAGTAGACGGTGATATAATAAAAGTTGATAGTAGAGTAAGAAGTAAAGCAGTCGAGAAAATTGTTACTGCACCATACCCTGCTTTCCCAACTGATTTGCAATCACAGATGATGGTTATGCTTGCACTTTCAGATGGTGTCAGTGTAGTGAAGGAAAATATCTTTGAAGGCAGATTAAAGCATGTAGATGAATTGGCTCGCATGGGTGCTGATATTAGAGTAGATATGAACACTGCATATATCAGGGGCGTGCCTCGGCTTTATGGTGCTACCGTAGAGGCGACCGATCTTCGAGCAGGTGCAGCACTTGTTATTGCTGGTCTTGCGGCACAAGGGAGGACGATCGTAGAGCGAATACATCATATTGATCGTGGCTATGATCGAATTGAAGATATGTTAACGTTGTTAGGGGCTAGAATTACAAGATTAACGGCATTATCCAAAAATGAATCCTATGCGCAGTAATCGTTGGAATGATAATCGGCTTCCTCATCAATAGGTGAGGAGGCCGCGTTGTGTTAAGGAGTGGACAAGTGTATGCAAGTTCAAATGCCAGTGCTCAAGGAGCCGGAACCGAAAAAAAAGGGAAATAAAAAATTAATTGTCATTATCGTTATTTTATTTCTTGCGATCTTCTCAATTGTGTTTTTTAATTCTACATTGAGTAAAATTACTGAAGTGCAAATTACCGGTACTCAATTTGCAAGTAGTGCGGAAGTGATGAGTGCTGCAGGTCTAAAAGTAGGTGATTCTTTCGTTTTCAGTTCTGCAGAAGAAATTGAGAAGAAAATCACAACGTTAAACACGATCAATAAAGCGGTAGTAACTAAGCATTTTCCAGGCATCATAAAAATTGCTGTTACGGAATACAGCGTCGTAGCGTTTGAGTTTGACGTTAATGGTGAACTTTTTGCATTGCTAGCTAGTGGTGCAAGTATTAAGACGAATAATGATCGTTTGCAAATTATGGACAAGCCCGTATTGACTGGATGGAGTAAAGATGATCCATTCAAAAATGAGCTTATGAAGCAGCTTGCGTCTATTGATTCAACGTTTCTAGCTGATATCTCGGAGATCACACCGATTCCATCGGTTGCTTTTTCAGATCGAATTCTAATTTATACACGTACCAAATTTGAAGTGATTACAGCTGTCAGTTTGATTCGCGAGAAGGTTGAAGCGATGAATGGCGTAATAGAAACACAAGCGCCAGGGAAATTGACTCTGTTATTGGCAGACACTTATGAGCCATTTCATAGTGAAGATGCAGAAAATGTACAAACTGAGTAAAAAGACTCTACTCAAGTAGCGTAAAGAGTGGTAAAATTTTAGTTGGCGATTTTATTTTCTTGAAAATATTGTAGCCTTAAAATCTAGTTAAATTAGATTTTATTTTCATATTTTCATAAAGTTTTTGTTTTTTATGAAAAATATCTGAAAAAATTGTTGGAAAAAGAGGGAAAGTGCAAATAGTGTTGAATAGATTGTAAGTAGACTATTTAACTATTAGTGTAAAAACGAATAAAATAACTCATTCGTTACAACTATAAATTTTTATTGAAACGGAGGTGCCGCGCAATGAGCAACGGTGACATAATTGTCAGTTTGGACATCGGTACATCCAAAGTACGAGCAATAATTGGCGAAGTAAATGATGGAGCCATTAATATCATTGGTGTTGGTACAGCAGACTCTGAGGGCATCCGTAAAGGTGCAATTGTAGATATTGATCAAACGGTTCAATCGATTAAAAATGCGATTGAGCATGCCGAACGTATGGTAGATATTGAAATTTCAGAGGTATATGTTGGTATTCAAGGAAATCACATTGGAGTACAAACGAATCATGGAGTAGTTGCAGTTTCTAATGAAGATCGCGAAATCGGTGAAGAAGATATTGACCGCGTACTTCAAGCTGCGAAGGTAGTAACCTTACCTCCAGATCGTGAAATAATTAATCTTGTTCCTAAACAGTATGTAGTAGACGGTTTAGAGGGAATTTCTGATCCGCGTGGAATGATCGGTGTTCGCTTAGAAGTAGAAGCTACCGTTATAACTGGTGCCAAATCTTCTGTACATAATCTTGTTAGATGTGTCGACAAAGCGGGTTTGAAAATCAACGGAGTTATTCTATTAACGCTTGCATCAGGCGTCATGACATTATCTAAAGATGAGAAGGCAACTGGAACTGTTCTAGTAGATATCGGTGGTGGTTCGACCACAATTGCTGTCTATGAGGATGGTGGCATATGTGCGATTTCATCATTGCCGATTGGTGGTCAATTTGTTACGAACGATATTGCTTATGGCTTACGTTCACAAACTGAGCATGCTGAGAAAATAAAACTTAAATTTGGTTGTGCTATTGCTGATGATGCTGCTGACGAAGTAAAGTTCAAAGTTACGCGCATGGGCAGCAATGTTGAAAAAGAATTTTCACAAAGAGATTTAGCAAGTATTATCGAACCACGTATGCAAGAAATTTTCCAGCTAATTAAAGCGGAAGTTCATGCACTTGGTTATGGTGATAAAGTTGATGGATATGTATTAACAGGAGGTTCAGTATCACTTCCAGGTACACTTTCATTGGCACAATTAGAACTCGAAAACAATGTAAGAATCGCTTTGCCAGATTATATTGGAGTAAAAGATCCTTCTTATAGCAGTGGAGTAGGAATGATACAATACGTATCAAAGTACATGGGTGTACGAGGAGCTAGCACTACGAAGAAGGCGGTAAGTCGTAAAGGGAATTCTCCGGCTTCGTCAAAACCCCGTATGTTAGAACGTATTAAAAATATGTTTCAGGAATTTATTTGACGGGGGAGTCGTGTAGATGTTGGAATTTGACTTAGAACTAGAATCGCTAGCGCAAATAAAAGTAATTGGTGTAGGTGGCGGCGGTAGTAACGCAGTTAACCGTATGATTGAGAATGGTGTAAAAGGTGTAGATTTTATAACAGTAAATACGGATGCGCAAGCATTACACCTAGCAAAATCTGAGAACAAACTGCAAATCGGTGATAAGCTTACTCGTGGTCTTGGTGCTGGCGCAAACCCTGAAGTAGGTAAAAAAGCGGCTGAAGAGTCTCGCGATCTAATTGCTAATCAGCTTAAAGGTGCCGATTTGGTATTCGTTACAGCTGGTATGGGCGGTGGTACAGGTACTGGTGCAGCACCTGTTATCGCTGAAATTGCTCGCGAGTGCGGTGCTTTAACTGTTGGTGTAGTTACTCGTCCATTTACTTTTGAAGGACGCAAACGTTCTGGACAAGCGGAATATGGAATCGATTCGTTAAAAGAAAAAGTAGATACACTAATCGTCATCCCTAATGATCGTCTATTAGAAATCGTAGATAAGAAAACTCCAATGCTTGAAGCATTCCGTGAAGCAGATAACGTACTACGTCAAGCAGTCCAAGGTATCTCTGATCTAATCATGGTTCCTGGTCTAATTAACCTTGACTTTGCAGACGTGAAAACAATTATGACGGAGCGTGGATCTGCACTTATGGGTATTGGTATCGCTTCTGGTGAGAACCGTGCTGCTGAAGCTGCTCGTAAGGCAATTCAAAGTCCATTGCTAGAAACTTCTATTGATGGAGCTCGCGGTGTTATTATGAATATTACTGGTGGCAGTAATCTATCTCTATATGAAGTCAATGAAGCTGCAGAAATTGTTATTTCTGCATCTGATCCAGATGTGAACATGATCTTCGGTGCGATTATTGATGAAGATCTTAAAGAAGAAATTAAAGTAACGGTTATTGCGACTGGTTTTGAAGCAAAACCTATGGAAGCAGCACCTCGACGTCAAGCAGGTCAAGACAATGATGTAGCTGAAGCTGGAAAACCTCCAGTGACAAAGTCGATTGGTACAAACCTTTCTAATGATTTAGAAATTCCTGCTTTTCTACGTCGCAAATAATAATGTATAGTACAAGTTCATATTTTGAACAACCCCTTAGAATTAACATATGGAAGAGCAAGATACTTACATCTCGTAAGTTTCTTGCTCTTTTTTTGTTTTTATAATCTAGTAATGACGGCTTTTTCCGACAAAAATAGAACTCCACTACTGACATAAACAGACAGACTTTGGAATAGATATCCCATATACTGTGTTTACCGAAATAGAATTTATTAATTTTCGAGGTGTTTTCATTGTAGTAGGAGGAAGATATGGCATGAAGGTGTATCTGGACGTGCTGCTGCTACGTGAACTGTTAGTAGATGGAGTGCTATTGTTAACGACGGGGTGGATAAGAGGTTTTAAGCCGAAGGCTTGGCGTGTGTTGCTTGCTGGATCTGTCGGTGCGTTATATACGATGGCAATGATTTTTCCGAATCTATCGTCTCTATATCATATTTCCATTAAATTATTTGTCTCTATACTCATGATATACATTACATTCGGCTATTATTCATTACAAACGTTTTTACGAGATATTGTTAGCTTTTATATCGTAAGTTTCGTAGCAGCAGGTGGGATGATGGCACTGTACTTTCTACTTATGAGAAGTTCGCAAGAGGTATGGGCAAATGTACTATTTATTGGTGGGACGGTAACGACGAAGCTACATATTGGAATTTTTTATTTATTTGCTAGTTTTTCCATTGTACTCTTTCTATTTACTAGCTTTATCAGAAGTAAGAAGAAGCATCAATTAGTGGAGTCACATCTTGCAGATGTGGAAGTTGATATTGATGGTCAAATTTTCATGTGCACCGGCTTAATTGATACTGGAAATCAATTATATGATCCGCTGACGAAATGTCCCGTTATGATTATCGAAGTATCAAGGCTGCAAGATGCGTTACCAGAGAAGTTTTTGAAGGCATTGAAGCAAGGTGAAACGAATGATGCACTAATGTTATTGTCCGACGAACAAGTTCAATTCGAGTGGCAAGATCGAATTAGAATAATCCCCTTTCGGGGTGTGAATAAAGGTTCACAATTTCTATTAGCAGTCAAGCCTGATTGTGTGAAGGTCAATTATGGCGGAAAGAGCTTTGAAAGTATCAAGGTGCTCATCGGCTTCGATGGAGGTCAGTTGAGTGGGGATGGGTCGTATCAGGCGATCATCCACCCATCAATGGTCAGCGGACTTTGATAACGATGAGTATGCGTTGTAGCGTACTCGACGTCGAATATGAAGCGCTACTTGGAAAGTGCGGATCGCATGTACGTAATAATGTACACTTGCGCTTCCACCTTTCTCAAGTTGCGCTCCATCTTCTCGGTTCTGAAAGCCCGCCTGCGGACTTTGGGACTTTGTAACGATGAGTATGCTAAAGTAGCTTATTCGGCGTTCTGAAAGCCCACTAATGGACTTTGATGCTGAGGGTAGATTTATAAGTATTTCAAGCTGCCAATGAAAAGTTTAGTTTATGCTTTCGATGTAACTTTTCATTCCAATAAAGTTATAACGTGAAGTCAACGAAAAGTTTTGGGAGGAACAAACGATGATGCTGAAGTATAAGTTGTTAGCGCAAATTTCTTTTTATCGGTTGATGTTAAAGCTAGGTCTTAAAGATGAGAGGATCTATTATATTGGTGGAAGTGAAGCATTGCCGCCACCATTAACGCGTGAAGAAGAAGAATATCTTCTTATCAAATTACCTTCAGGTGATAGCAGCATTCGCACAATTCTAATCGAACGTAATTTACGGCTAGTCGTATACATTGCTCGTAAATTTGAAAACACTGGCATTAATATTGAAGATCTTGTATCGATCGGTACGATAGGTCTAATTAAGGCAGTAAATACATTTGATCCAGAAAAGAAAATTAAGTTAGCTACCTATGCTTCTCGTTGTATTGAAAATGAAATTTTAATGTATCTTAGAAGAAATTCTAAGACAAGATCAGAAGTATCCTTCGATGAACCATTGAACATTGATTGGGATGGTAATGAATTATTGTTATCTGATGTGCTAGGTACCGATAATGATACGATTTATCGTAATATCGAAGAGCAAGTAGATCGGAAGTTATTGCAAAAAGCGCTTGAAAAGCTATCCGATCGTGAACGAATTATTATGCAATTACGTTTTGGACTTGCAGATGGGGATGAGAAAACACAAAAAGATGTTGCAGATATGTTAGGTATTTCGCAATCCTATATTTCTCGACTTGAGAAACGAATTATAAAACGGTTACGAAAAGAATTTAATAAAATGCTCTAAAGTACATGATAATAACCTAGACAACTATTTGGGGGATTAGCATACGATATTAGGAAGAAATTAAACCGTTCGCATATAAATGTTGCGAACGCTTAATCGAGTATATGCATTCCAAAAAGATGTTGCAGGGAGGGTGTGTAATTCAGCTTATGCCTACTATCATGACATCGACAGAGCCAATCACGCTAAGCTATTTGAGCTTTCAACTAACTTTTTCGTGTATTGAATTGCAACGAGATCAACAATCAGTTGTAATAAAAACTAATATACAAAATACTGGAAAATATGAAGAGTCAATATCGAGTAATCACTTCATTCTTGCTTCCAATGTGCGAGAAGCGCTACCTAATGTTAGTTATATTAGTGAAGAACGTAAGCATGGGATGATATGGGCGTGGAAGCGCTTGAAACCAGGAGAAATCTGCACAGTAATCTTGAAGTTCCATATAGACCAGAATTTATCTGACTATGAGTTTAAATATAAATATAAGAAAATCCCACAACTTATTAAGCGTTTTCAAACGCATCAAGACAATGAATAAAGTACTTTTTACTTCTTGAAATCACCAAATGTTCTTGTCGCAAAATGTAAAAACAGGAATAAAATCATTTCCCAAGGAGATAATGAGCATTAATGTTTCTCCTTGGGAGGTAATGATATTGACCCGTAATAAAGTTGAAATCTGTGGCGTAGATACTGCTAAGCTGCCAGTCCTAACAAACGTTGAAATGCGCGAATTATTCACTGGTTTGCAAACTCGCGAAGAGTGGGGAGCGAGAGAAAAATTAGTTAACGGAAATTTAAGATTAGTGCTAAGTGTCATTCAACGTTTTAATAACAGAGGCGAATTTGTAGATGACTTATTTCAAGTTGGTTGTATTGGTTTAATGAAAGCTATTGATAATTTTGATCTAGGTCAAAATGTAAAATTCTCTACTTACGCTGTCCCAATGATTATTGGAGAAATTCGCAGATATTTACGTGATAATAATCCAATTAGAGTTTCACGAAGCTTACGTGATATCGCGTATAAAGCTTTGCAGGCTCGTGATAGCTTGACGAATAAATTTGCGCGCGAACCAACTGTTATGGAAATTTCGCAGTTACTTAATGTTCCAAAGGAAGATGTAGTGTTTGCACTAGATGCCATTCAAGACCCCGTGTCGTTGTACGAGCCTATTTTCAATGATGGCGGTGATCCAATCTATGTTCTTGATCAAATTAGTGACGAGAAAAATAAAGATATTACTTGGATCGAAGAGATTGCACTACGTGAAGCGATGCATCGTTTGAATGATCGTGAAAAAATGATCTTATCTATGCGGTTTTTTGAGGGGAAAACTCAGATGGAAGTGGCAGACGAAATAGGGATTTCACAGGCACAAGTATCACGCCTCGAAAAGTCGGCGATTCAACAAATGCAGAAATATGTGAATGCTTAAAATCTAAAAATTGACTTCAATAGCTGTTTTGAGACTGTTCGTGAATGGATTAGTTACAATATGTAATTGTAAAATACATGTTGTTGCGGTTCCTTCATAGATAGTTCTTGGAACAGCTTTTTCTATTTTTGCATAAGGTGATTGAAATTCTATTTGGGTTTGCTTTAGAGTCAGATATACTTTAACTTTTTCATACATATACTAAACGATCATAGCTTGTAAAAGGGGCGGATGAGTAGTATGAAAATATCTGATTTCCAATCTAAAGATGTTATTAATATTGTAGATGGTAAAAAACTTGGGCATATTAGTGATATAGAATTAGATTTACGGCAAGGGAAGATTGATTCTATTGTTATTCCTCAAGTTCAGCGTATGTTCGGCATATTTGGTACTGCTGGCTCTGAGATTGTCATTCCCTGGCGTAACATTGTGAAAATCGGTACAGATGTCGTGTTGGTCCGCATGGAAGAGACGAGGTCGGTTCGCACGGAGGAAGAGGATTTGCATGCGCGCATCTAACACGTTACACTTAAAGGGAGAGTTCAAAAAGTGAACTTTGATAACGATGTTTAGGCTAATGTAGCTTAGTCGACATCGCATTTGAAACGAACTTGGAAAGTACGGTTCGCGTGTACCAAACACGTACACTTGCGCTTCCGCCTTTCTCAAGTAGCGTCTCAACTGCTCGGCTTGCGAAAGCCCACTTTTTGAACTTTGATTGGAATAGGTAGTTCAAAAAGTGAACTTTGATAACGATGAATGAGCTAACGTAGCATATTCGCATCGAATATGAAGCTAGGAAATAGTGTGAGGTGAGTGAGATGGAACCATTTGTTACAGGTCAAGCATCGCATCAATTAATACTCGATAAATGGATGTCACAATGTGAGCAGTTAACAACGGGATTTACGACAAGATTAGGGGGCACTAGCGAAAAGCCATATGCCTCCTTTAATATAGGATTACATGTTAATGATAAGGTAGAGGCAGTCATTGCCAATCGTCAATTATTAACGAAAAGTATCGGCTGGGAATTCGAAACTTGGACGAATGCGGAGCAAGTACACGGAAATGTTGTCGTTAAAGTGACAGCTGAACATCGTGGGCGAGGCAGAATAGCGATGTCGGATTCATTGCAAGGTGCAGATGGTATGATCACGAATGAACCTGATATATTATTAACGTCATTTTATGCGGATTGCGTTCCGTTATTGTTCTGGGACCCTGTTCATGGAGCCATTGGAGTAGCTCATGCTGGCTGGAAGGGAACAGCTTCTGCGATCGCAATTGAGGTCATTGAAGCGATGAAGTTACATTATGGAGCAGAGCCAGAGCAGCTTATGGTGGCGATTGGGCCATCGATTGATCAATGCTGCTACGAAGTGGATCGCTATGTTGTAGAGCAATTTGAAACATTATGGACTAGACTGGAACTGCCGAAACAATCATTGGACAAGGTAATTAAGACTATTTCTTCGCAAAAGGCTTATATTAACTTGAAAGAAATGAACCGACATATTATGATAAAAGCAGGAATATTGCCGACTCATATCGAATTAAGTAATTTATGCACTGGCTGTAGGACTGATCTGTTCTTTAGTCATCGTGTAGAAAATGGATTAACTGGTAGAATGGCTAGCTGGATCGGTCTAGCGAGAAAGGTGTGCAATGAATGAGTATACAGGATCGAATACATCATGTGCAGCAGACAATTGTTCAAGCCACTTCTCGTGCTGGCAGGCAATCAGACACTGTGAATGTCATTGGGGTAACAAAGTATGTTTCCGTAGCTAGAACCGTTGAAGCGGTTGAAGCGGGCGTGCTGCATATCGGCGAAAACCGCTGGCAAACTGCAAAAGACAAATGGGATTACATACATGAACATACAGGAGTGGGACAAGCAGCTCCAACTTGGCATTTTATTGGATCATTGCAACGTAACAAAGTGAAGGATATTGTTGGGAAGTTTCATTACATTCATTCATTAGATCGGCTTTCGTTAGCGAAAGCTATTCAGGAGCAGGCAGAAAAGCTAGATATCACTGTCAAATGCTTTATTCAGGTCAATGTCTCTGGAGAGCAGTCGAAGCAAGGAATGAGTGCTGCTGAAGTAGCGCTATTTTTAGAGCAGCTGAAAGAGCTACCACGCATAGCACCGATTGGCTTAATGACAATGGCTCCATTTGAGCTAGAGAAAGAGGAAACGAGAACCGTTTTCCGCCGATTAAGACAATTGCGTGATGAGCTGATGGCAAAGGGAAATGGCGAGTGTACCGTAACGGAGCTATCGATGGGCATGTCCAATGATTATGAAATCGCAATTGAAGAAGGCGCTACTTTTGTAAGGCTGGGAACTGTATTGATTGGAACTTAAGGAGGGTGACCAATGAGTGTTATTAATAAGTTTATGAATTACTTTGGTTTACAAGAAGAAGAAGAAATTACAGAACGTGAACGTGTAGCTACAAATGATGATCAAGAAGTTGAAACGAATCCTTTTGAATCACGTAAACAATCAAGAAATCAACAGTTCTCTAATGTTGGCAACAATGTTGTAAGTCTCCACACTCAGAAAAATACGCGCATGGTATTATGTGAACCAAAGAGTTATGATGAGGCGCAAGCGATTGCCGATGAAATCCGTAATCGCAAATCCGTTGTCGTTAATTTACAACGTGTGCAAAGTGATCTTGGGTTACGTATTGTAGATTTCTTATCAGGTACTGTATACGCGCTTAGTGGTTCAATCTCTAAGTTAGGTCCTAATATCTATTTATGTGCTCCTGAGTCAGTAGAAGTGCAAGGTTCTATAACAGAATATGCACAATTTGATAGATAATTGAAAGCAGAATGAGGTGACAGAAGTTTGTTAGAATTTATTGGTTTGGTTGGTATATTGTTTACGATATATAATTACGCAATTATTGCGTATATACTATTGTCGTGGTTTCCTAATGCACGAGGTAGCGCGGTTGGTCAAATTCTAGGGAAAGTTGTTGAGCCGTATCTTTCTATTTTCCGTAGATTTATACCGCCGATCGGAGGAATGCTTGATATTTCGCCAATCGTAGCATTTATCGCATTACGCTTCATTCATTCTGGAGTTGAATTTATACTTAAAGCAATTGCTGGAATAAATTAAAGGTGAGTGCATATGAAGGACGGATTTTATAGTCATTTTCATCCTGAAGAGAAGCCATTTGTTGATCGCGTACAAGAATGGATAGAACGGTCCGCTGAGCTCCATGAGCTTAGACGGACCGATTTTTTGGACCCGAGACAACAATTTATTGTGACGACGATTGCTAATCGGATCGGATCAGTTAATGTGAAATTCGATGGTGGCTATGAGGCGGCCGAACGCAAACGTGCGATTATCGTCCCAGACTATCGTGATGTTGAATATGAAGATGCAGATTTGAAGGTGCTCCAAGTAACTAGTCAAAGCGACAAGTTCCATGAATTAGATCATGGCGATTTCCTCGGGGCATTAATCGGACTTGGAATTAAGCGAGATCGAGTTGGCGATATACATCAGCATGATGATTTTTGTCATATCGTTGTCACTTCAGAAATGGCTCAATTTCTTGATATTGGATTTAGACAAGTACATCGTCTGAACGTGTTAACTGATATTATCTTGATTGAGCAGCTACAGCCTGTCGTGGCTAAGTTCGAGGAATTGAGCTTTACTGTTGCTTCTTTAAGATTAGATGGTATTTCTAGTGATGCATACCGTGTAAGTCGAGCTAAAATTGTTGATCCAATTAAGGCAGGTCGTTGTCGCGTAAATTGGAAAGCAGAAGAAGATCCTTCCAAGCAATTGAAAGAAGGAGACGTTGTTTCCATTAAAGGTTTGGGGCGGTTCAAGGTGACAGAAATCGACGGGGTTACGAAAAAAGGAAGAATCCGTGTAAAGATCAGTAAATATATTTAGTGATTTTGCAGGATATTGCTTATCGTTGTCGAATATGGATTGATATCGTAGTAAGACAATTTTTGGTGTGATTAGAAATGACCATAGGATAATGCTTTCGAAGAGACTTTTTGCAATGTAGAAGTTAATCAAGAGGCAACAAAAAGTTGTAGGATAATGCTTCCGAAGAGACTTTTTGTATTGTGGAAGTCAATCAAGAAGCAACAAAAAGTTTTGGGAGGTGCTCCAATGCCGTTGACACCATTGGACATACATAATAAAGAGTTTTCACGTAGACTTCGTGGCTATGACGAGGATGAAGTAAATGAATTCTTGGATTTAGTTATTAAAGATTATGAAGCACTTATCCGTGAAAATAAAGAAATGCAAAATCAAATGCTATCATTACAAGAGCGTTTGAATCATTTCTCTAATATTGAGGATACGTTAAGCAAGGCAATTATTGTCGCGCAAGAAGCTGCAGATGAAGTTCGAAGTAATGCCAAGAAAGAAGCGCAATTGATTGTGAAGGAAGCAGAGAAAAATGCGGACCGAATCGTTAATGAGTCGTTGAACAAATCCCGTAAAGTTTCACTTGAAGTAGATGAACTGAAAAAACAAGCATCAGTCTATCGAGCGAGATTCCGTACTCTTGTCGAAGCACAATTAGAATTGTTGGCGGAAGATTCATGGGATACGTTGAGAACGGAACGTGCAGAAGTAGTAGTTAACGAATAAACGTAACTAGAAATGATCATACTTAAATAAGTCAGTACATATTTTAATTGACTTTGTACTACGAATCAGCTATAAATATTGTTATAATCATTGATATTTGCAATTCGATGACGAGAACACGTTCATGTATGTACTGCCTCAGAGAGCCGATGCTTGGTGAAATTCGGTGCAAGGACATAGATGAAATATCATCTCCGAGAAGCTATCCTGAACCTTATCTGTAGGATAAGAAATAAGGAAAGACGGTTTTTCCTCCGATATAAGGAATACGAATTAAGCATTCGTACCAAAGTGTCGTTCTGATCTTATATGCTAACGCATATCGATTCAGTGCGGAACAAGGGTGGTAACGCGACTAACCTCGTCCCTTTCCATAGGGAGCGAGGTTTTTTTGTTTTTTGAGAATGAGAGGAGCTGTTCAACTATGCAACGCGTAGACGTTAAAGAACGTGCACGTACTCGTGAGTTACGTGTATTAGCACAATGGCAAGAACAAGACACATTTAAAAAATCAATCGAAAATCGTGAAGGTAAACCGAACTTCGTATTTTATGAAGGTCCTCCAACAGCGAATGGTAAGCCGCATATTGGTCATGTGCTTGGTCGTGTAATCAAAGATTTTATTTGTCGTTATCGTACGATGTCAGGTTACCGCGTTATTCGTAAAGCAGGCTGGGATACACATGGACTCCCTGTAGAACTTGGCGTTGAAAAACAACTTGGTATTTCTGGGAAACAAGAGATTGAAGAATACGGTGTAGAGAAATTTATTACGAAATGTAAAGATAGCGTATTTGAATATGAGAAGCAGTGGCGCGAATTAACCGAAGCAATTGGTTATTGGACAGATATGGAAAATCCATACATTACACTAGATAATAAATATATCGAAAGTGTATGGCATATCCTTTCCAAAATTCATGAGAAGGGGCTATTGTATCGCGGACATCGTGTAAGTCCTTATTGCCCATGTTGCCAAACGACATTAAGCTCTCATGAAGTTGCACAAGGGTATGAAGATGTGAAGGACTTAAGCGCTACTGCTAAGTTCAAATTGACAGATGGTGACGAGTATATGCTTGCTTGGACAACAACACCTTGGACATTACCAGCAAACGCGGCATTAGCAGTTAATGCTGAGCTAGAGTATGTTCGTGTTGCCAAAGATGGCGAAGTATATATCGTTGCTGCCAATCTTGTTGAGTCTGTTATGAAAGAAAACTTTGAAGTGCTTAGTACAATAAAGGGTAGTGAGTTGGTAGGACGCAGCTATGAGCCTCCATTCAACTATGTATCAATCGAAAAAGGTCATGTTGTTATTCCAGGCGACTTTGTAAGTGATACTAGTGGTACAGGTATCGTTCATATCGCACCTGCTCATGGTGAGGATGATTATCGTGTTGCTCGTGCTAATGGCATCAGTATGTTAGCTGTTGTGAACAATGCTGGGTGCTATATCGACGAGATTACTGATCTGGCTGGTCGCTTCGTTAAGGACTGCGATGTAGACATCGTGAAAATGCTAAGTGAAAAAGGGCTATTGTTCCATAAAGAACGTTATGAACATAGCTATCCATTCTGCTGGCGTTGTAAGTCACCGCTATTGTATTATGCAACAGAAAGCTGGTTTATCGAAACAACTGCGGTGAAGGATCAACTAATCGCCAACAATGCGGGAGTAGAGTGGTATCCAGGTCATATCCGTGAGGGACGCTTCGGTAAATTCCTTGAGGATCTAGTAGATTGGAATATTAGCCGTAATCGTTATTGGGGTACACCGCTTAACGTATGGATCTGCGAAGAGACTGGCAAGCAATATGCGCCAAGCAGCATCGCTGATCTACGTGAACGTGCGGTAGACTTTGTTGCAGAAGATATCGAGCTGCACAAGCCATATGTAGATGATATTTTACTGAAAAGCCCATTTGCTGAAGGTGCGGTCATGAGACGTACTTCAGAAGTTATCGATGTATGGTTCGATAGTGGTTCTATGCCATTTGCGCAACAGCATTATCCATTTGGTGATCATGCTACATTCGAGGATCAATATCCTGCTGATATCATTTGTGAAGGAATCGATCAAACTCGTGGCTGGTTCTATAGTCTACTTGCGGTTTCTACGCTGTTCAATGGTAAAGCGCCATATAAAGCAGTGCTTTCTACAGGTCATATTCTTGATGAGAACGGACAAAAAATGTCCAAATCCAAAGGGAATGTTATTGATCCGTGGGAAATTATCGAAGAGTTCGGTACTGATGCATTCCGTTGGGCTTTGCTTGCGGATAGCGCACCTTGGAACAGTAAACGCTTCTCGAAAAGTATTGTAGCTGACGCGAAATCTAAAGTTATTGATACCATCGTGAATACACATGCATTTTACGCGCTATATGCTTCAATAGATGGATTTAATTATGAAGAGCATGCAAACGTAGCCTCTACTAATAAATTAGATCGTTGGGTTATTTCTCGTCTTAATACACTAATTCAAACGGTGGCAAAAGGTCTTGAAGTGAACGACTTCTTGAACCCAGCGAAATCTATCGAAGTATTTGTTGATGAATTAAGTAACTGGTATATCCGTCGCTCGCGTGATCGTTTCTGGGGCAGTGGACTTTCTGAAGATAAAGTAGCAGCATATCAAACATTATGTCATGTACTGCTGACGCTGTCTCAATTGATCGCGCCATATACGCCATTGCTTGCTGATGATGTATGGGGCAATCTTGGTGGCGGAGAAAGTGTCCATCTGGGAGATTATCCGGTTGCAGATGAAAATCTAATTGATGCTGAACTTGAGCGCGACATGGAAAGCTCGAAAGTGATTGTTGAGCTTGCACGTAATGTACGTAACGAGACAGCGATCAAAACTCGTCAACCACTTTCAGAGCTAATCGTGTCTTTAGATCGTGAATTTGAAGTTGCATCCTATGAAGACATTATAAAAGACGAGATTAACGTTAAAACAATTGTTGTGCAAAATTCTGACAGTGGTTTTGTAGATTTCAGCTTGAAGTTGAATCTTAAAGTAGCTGGTCGTAAGTTTGGTAAGCAGGTTTCTCCGATTCAAAATGCGTTGAAGGATATGTCTGCTGAAGAAACGCGTGCCATCGTTAATAATGGTAACTATACATTCACGACCGATGATGGTGAGGCATTAGAAGTTACACTTGATGAGTTGCTTGTTGAGAAGAAAGCAAAATCAGGCTTCGCTTCAGCATCTGGTAATGGCGTGACTGTAGCGCTTAATACCGATATTACGGAAGAGTTAGAACAAGAGGGTTGGGTTCGTGAAGTGATTCGCGCAGTGCAGGATACTCGTAAGAAATTAGATCTGCCAATTGAAAAACGAATCGATCTTGTATTGCATGTTGATCATGAATTGCAATCGGCTTTACAGAAATTTGATCAGCTACTGCAAGAAAACCTGCTTGTTCAGTCGGTTTCATTTGCTGAAAAAGATGGTATGGAGACAATCCAACTTGGCGATAAATCGATAAGCATTTTCATTAACAAATAAGGTTATATTAATAAAGCCCGCTTGCCTAGTTGGCAAGCGGGCTTTATTGTAAGGTAGTTCAAAAAGTGGACTTTGATAACGATGTGATGCTATGCGGTTTATTCGACATCGAATATGAAGTGAACTTGGAAAGTACGGTTCGCATGTACCAATAACGTACACTTGCGCTTCCGTCTTTCTCAAGTAGCGCTCCATCTTCTCGATTCTGTAAGCCCGCTTTTTGAACTTTCATTGTAATAGGTAGCTCAAAACAAAATGAACGATATGGTAAGGAGGAGTAACGATGACGAAACCGGATGATGATGACGAGCTCTCCAAGTTAAAGCAATCTCTTGACGCAATTGAGGAACGCTTAGTCAAAGTTACGAATGACCTTGAGCGCACTCAAATAGCGGATTACGTAACGCTTATGAATCGCCCACTGAAATTAATGTGGCGCAATTTTATTGGTGGCATCGCTAGAGGTGTAGGCTCAGCCGTAGGATTGGCTTTCTTTGCTACTTTTATTGTTTGGTTGTTGCAAGCGTTAGGTGCACTTAATTTACCAATTATCGGTGATTATATCGCTGATATTGTAAGAATTGTCCAGAAGCAAATAGAATAAATGAAAAAATTATAATAATTCCAAATCTTCATCGCCTTCATGAGCTTTCATATACTCTTGATAAGCGGCATTACGCACGATATGAACATGTGACCCAGTTATATCTGTAGCTATAAAACTTTCTAATGGTTCTACATAACCGTGAAGCTCTTCATTGATTTCAGCTGCGAATTCAGTATCAAGCATCTCTGAGTTCTGAGCCAGATTACTATTTCCATAGTCCCACAAAGCTTGACTCATGTCTTCACCATCGAATCCGGTGTAGTCTGCGTCGTCATAGTTGAGCTGGGTGAATGATAGTGGTTCGTATTCGTATTGAGGTGCAACAACTTGATTGACATTAGCATGATTCTGACAGTAAAGTGTTTCGGGTATAGCTTCTAATCTTTCGATATCTATCGCAGTTTGACAGGTCACACAACTTCCGTAATTTCTTGTTTCAATTCGATTCAAGGCATCATCGATTTGTGTAAGTTGACGTAATTGTCCTTGAGCAATAGCAAGATCACGTTCTTGTTCGTATAATTCAGTTGCTTGATCTGCTGGATGGTTGTCGTACATCGATAATTCAGCATCTACATTGCTCTGACTACTTATTGGAGATGTTTCAGCGTAAGTTTGTTGCTGTTGTATAATACTGTTTTTATCTTCGAGAAGAATAGAACGGAAATGCTGAAGTTGTTGCGAAGTAAAGGTTAATTTCACGTATTGCACCACCATTTCGTTTTATGGAATGGTTATATTGTTTGCTAATTGCGTGCATTTCAGTACGAGCAATCTTTGGGATAAGAGATCATTAACGCCATCTTGAAGAAGAAATGTAAAACTAGATTGTAAAAGTTGGATGTGCTACACTTATTTTGGACAGTTTATGAAAAGTTTTAGCTTATGCTTTCGAAGCGACTTTTCATTTGCAAGAAGTCTAATTCAAAAAGTTAATGAAAAGTTTTAGGAGTGGGAGAATGCGATTTTATTATTATGTTATTGCGGTAGTCGTATTAATTTTGGATTTTATTACCAAAAAATGGATAGTTAATAATATGAAGATTGGCGATCAATTTAGTGTTATTGGAGACTTTTTTCTCATAACATCACATCGTAACCGTGGTGCAGCATTCGGAATATTGCAAGATCAACGTCTATTTTTCATTATTATTACCATTATTATTGTTGCGGCAATTATTTGGTATGCTCACTCTGTTCGCAAAACAGGAACTGTGTTTATATTGTCAGGTTTAGGACTTGTCCTAGGTGGAGCAATCGGTAACTTTATCGATCGGGCACGCTTTGGTGAAGTTGTTGACTTCTTCAAATTTAATTTCGGAAGCTATACATTCCCGATATTCAATATTGCAGATTCTGCAATTGTAGTAGGTGTAATTCTTATTATGCTAGATACACTTCTAAGCATGAAAGAAGAGAAGAAAGGCAAGGTAGTTACAGACAATGAGTAATATTACAGGACAACAAGAGAATTACGAGTTTATCGCTAATGAAGAGGCGCAAGGAACACGTATTGATAAATTTATTACGGATGCGATTGGGAATGCAGCAATTTCACGTACTCAAGTACAAGAATGGATAAAAACTGCCCATGTCCAAGTGAACGGTACGATCATCAAAAGTAATTATAAAGTACAAGAAAATGATACGATTACTATACAAGTGCCAGAAACAGAAGTGTTAGAAATTATTGCTGAAAACATTCCGTTAGACGTAATTTATGAAGACAGTGATGTTATTGTCATTAATAAACCGCGAGGAATGGTTGTACATCCTGCACCAGGTCATCCGAAGGGGACGTTAGTTAATGCGCTAATGTATCATTGTAAAGATCTATCGGGAATTAATGGGGTAATGCGTCCTGGTATTGTTCATCGTATTGACCGTGATACGACAGGATTATTGATGGTTGCCAAAAATGATTTGGCGCATGTATCACTTGCAGAACAATTGAAAGAACATTCTGTAACAAGACGCTATACTGCACTTGTCCACGGAAATATGCCACATGATTCAGGATCAATTGACGCTCCCATAGGACGAGATACCAATGATCGTAAATTATACGTTGTAACGGATGTCAATGCGAAGGAAGCGATGACTCACTTCTCAGTTATTGAGCGTATTGGCGGCGACTATACGATTGTTGAGTTACAGCTTGAGACTGGCCGTACGCATCAAATTCGTGTGCATATGAAATATATTGGCTATCCATTAGCTGGTGATCCAGTATATGGACGTAATAAAACGATTCCGTTAAAGGGACAAGCATTACATGCTGGTATTTTAGGCTTCACGCATCCTCGAACGGGCGAGCGTTTGCAGTTTGAAGTACCATTACCTGAAGACTTTAATGAAGTATTAAAAAACTTGCGATCTCGATAGATCGCAAGTTTCGAGGGCTGTAGACAAACTGGAAGAAATTCTAGTTTGTCTACAGTTTTTTTATTAGTATACCTTGAAGAGATTGTTTATAAAATTCATATATAAATGTACTTTCACCATGGACAGCTACTCGATGCTTTAAAATTAAATACTACAATATGTACAAACAATTGATTACATTCTACATGATGTTTTCGGCTTATTTACGCTATCCTTATATATAACGAAATGATATGTAAAGGGTCGGTGAACGAAGATGACAACAATGAATCAGCATTTTCTTGAACTACAAGGTAGCTATTTATTTTCAGAGATAGCAAAACGTAGAACGAATTATATGGAACAACATCCACAAGCGGATGTCATTAGTCTTGGTATTGGTGATGTTACGAGAGGATTGCCGCAAGCGGTTATTAAAGCGATGCACGCTGCTGTTGATGATATGGTTAATGTAGCAACGTTCAAAGGATATGGTCCAGAGCAAGGGTATTCCTTCTTAATTAATGAAATTATTGCGAATGATTACAAGGCTCGCGGAGTTGAATTGAATAGTGATGAAGTGTTTTTGAGTGATGGATCAAAATGTGATGTTGGTAATATTCAAGAGATATTTAGTAGGGATAGCATTGTAGCGGTGCAAGATCCTGTCTATCCTGTATATGTAGATACAAATGTAATGGCGGGTCGCGCTGGAGCATTTATTACC
Source organism: Paenibacillus sp. Y951 (assembly GCF_056786395.1). Taxonomy (NCBI): domain Bacteria; kingdom Bacillati; phylum Bacillota; class Bacilli; order Caryophanales; family Paenibacillaceae; genus Paenibacillus; species Paenibacillus sp. Y951. Next base: position 259,501 of record NZ_JBXCIY010000003.1, read on the forward strand.
GATATCGGTCGTTATGAAAAAATAGTTTACCTTGATTGTGCGGCTGATAATGATTTTAAGCCAAGCCTTCCTACAGAAAAGGTCGATTTGATCTACTTATGCTATCCTAATAATCCTACAGGTATGACATTAACGAAGGAAGAGCTTAAAGTATGGGTGGATTATGCGATTGAGAATGGTTGTATTATATTATTCGATTCTGCTTATGAAGCTTTTATTACAGAAGATAATGTTCCTCACAGTATTTATGAGATCGAAGGAGCCAAACAAGTTGCGATTGAATTCCGTAGCTTCTCCAAAACGGCTGGATTTACTGGTATCCGTTGTGCATACACGGTTGTACCGCAACAATTACAAGGTCACGATGTATTTGGTAATGCAGTTAGTGTGAACGAACTATGGAATAGACGTCACACTACGAAATTCAATGGTGTATCCTACGTAACGCAAAAAGGTGCAGAAGCGATATACTCCCCAGAAGGCAAAGTGCAAATAAGAGAACTAGTGAATTATTATATGTCGAATGCGGCAATGATTCGTGATGGTCTTCGTGAAGCTGGATTCTCCGTATTTGGCGGAGTTAATGCTCCTTACATTTGGTTGAAAACACCGGAAGGTTACAATTCATGGAGTTTCTTCGATTACTTATTGAGTGAAGCGAATATTGTGGGAACACCGGGAGTTGGATTTGGTCAATGTGGCGAAGGGTATTTCCGCTTAACTGCTTTTGGTAGTCGTGAGAACACGGAACGTGCCATCGAACGTATTAAACAGCTTCGTTGATCATGGTAGCACTTATGCAGTTTAAACTGCATAAAGGGAATATTACGCTCAATTTATGGTTGGAAGCATGATCAGACGGTTAGCATCTTTTTCTTGAACGATACTCACTTTCATAGAATAACCGTCTTCAACCATGTACCATGAGTTTTATAATAAATCCGAGGGCAACGGCGATTGGAACAGTGATTTGTTCTCGTAGCGATCTCTGATTCAAATCAACTTAATCTTCTTTAGAAATTTCACTGTATGTTTTGAAGTTATCAAGTATCGCTTGAAACCCTGCTTTTTGCATTTCCGGGGGATTGGTCGTTTCTGCTTCAAAAGTTTCAATGACTTTAGTGTCGTTTTCTTGGCTAATAAAAGTAATCGTAACTTTTCTTCCATCTCCAATAGTATAAGAAATAAGCTCGTTTATTTTCACTTCATCATAAACACCACCAAAATCAAATCCAAAGCTACCATCTTTAGCTTCCATTCTTGTAAGGAAACTTCCGCCCACCCTTAAATCATTTTCGGCATGGGGTGCATGCCAGTCATCGGAAGCGTAGCTCCATTTTGTTATATGTTGTGGCTCCGTCCAATAAGTCCACACTTTTTCAATCGGTGAATGAACGATAGTTTCTACCGTTATGGTTACATTTTTATCAGTTTCCACGTTAATTACCCCACCTTATTATATAAAATTAGGTCTATGGATATTATATCATTTAACAAATGAAATATAAAACTTGATGTACTGATTGTCTTGACAAAACATGTCGAACGTGGGATAATTTTTTTAATACAGATGTACCTTTAATTCAGCCCCGTGAGGCTGGCAAGGTAACGTGAAGTTAGACCAATAAGTGAATTGTGTCCAAGATAGGCTCCATGTGTATGGCAGCACTATTTGGTACAGACAACTTAACGGACGATACTGCTTTCACAACTCCTTGCGGACTGACGCAAGGAGTTTTTTTATTCCTTTGCGACAATCCGGTATAGATGATGGACATATTAATGAAAAGTGGAGGTGAGATGCTCTTGTCAGAAGGAGAACGTCTTGTAATTATGGATGAAACTGCAATCAGACGTGCATTAATTAGAATTGCGCATGAGATTGTGGAGAAGAATAAAGGAATCGAAGATTGCATTATTGTAGGCATTCGGACTAGAGGTGTGTATCTTGCCAATCGAGTAGCAGCGAGAATTTCGGAAATTGAAGGCACAACAGTTCCAGTGCGAGAGCTTGATATTACGAAGTATCGTGATGATCGAAGTGAAACAGTAGATATAATGGTAGAGCTTTCCAATATGCCTGGTGATACTGAGCTGGATTCAACACTCGTTAAGAACAAAAAAGTCATTTTGTTTGATGATGTTCTTTATACAGGTCGAACGATCAGAGCTGCTATGGATGCCATTATGGACTTCGGTAGACCACAAAATGTACAGCTTGCTGTGCTAGTAGATCGTGGTCATCGTGAGCTGCCTATTCGACCAGATTTCATTGGTAAAAATGTTCCCACATCTAAACAAGAAGAGATACAAGTTCAATTTACTGAAATTGATAGTATTGATCAAGTTACGATTATTCGCTAGGGAGGGCATTTTATGACGATTACGCAAACTCAAACACGAAGTTTACTCGGTTTGAAGGATCTTAGTCAAAATGAGATTCAATCTATTCTTGACAGAGCTGCCTTCTGGGAACAACATGCAAATAAGACACACAACTTACTTAACGGAAAATTTGTTGCAAACATGTTCTTTGAGAACAGTACGCGTACGAGAACTTCATTCGAGGTTGCCGAGAAACGACTAGGTGCGGAAGTTATTAACTTTAGTGCAGCGGCTTCAAGTGTCGAAAAAGGTGAATCCATTTACGATACAGTTAGAACGTTAGAGTCAATGGGGATCGATGTGGGTATTATTCGCTTGAAACCAATCGGCTTGCTAGCAGAAATGGCACCCAAAATTAAAGTGCCACTAATTAACGCTGGTGATGGTAACAACGAACATCCAACTCAAGCTTTGCTTGATCTATATACGATGCAAAAGCATTTCGGTTCATTAAAGGGCTTGAATGTAGCGATTATCGGAGATGTTTTGCATAGTCGAGTGGCAAGAAGTAATTTGTATGCACTTCGCCAATTTGGAGCAAATGTTATGTTCTGTGCTCCTAACGATATGCAAGCAAAAGATCTTGATGTGCAATATGTAAGTATGGAAGAAGCTATAAAAGCAGATGTAGTGATGATGCTAAGAGTTCAACTTGAACGTCATTCATCTGGAATATTGAAATCAGCGGATGCTTATCGTCAAAGCTATGGTTTAACCGTTGAGCGAGCACGTCAAATGGCAAGTCATGCGATTATTATGCACCCTGCACCAGTTAACAGAGACGTGGAGATTGACAGTGAACTAGTAGAAGCTGCAAATTCGAAAATATTCTCGCAAATGTCAAATGGAGTTCCGATTCGAATGGCAGTTATCGAGCGCGCACTTGTATAGACTAAAAGTATTAGAATAAGCTTCCGATGTACTTTTCGTTTACGAGAAGATATATCGGGGAGATAACGAAAAGTTGTAGGAGGATGAAAATGTCTTTATGGATTTTGAACGGTAATGTTTGGAATGAGTCGAGTGCTGCTTTGGAAAGCAAACATATTCAAGTAGTCGATGGTAAAATTGCAGCGATTGTCGATGCAACGGAAACGGTTAATACTGATGGTGCAGAAGTTATCGATGCACAAGGTAAATTAGTATCCCCAGGCTTTATCGATATGCATGTACATTTACGTGATCCAGGCTTCACACATAAAGAAGATATTATTACAGGTTCTCGTTCAGCTGCAAAGGGCGGCTTTACAACGATCGCTTGTATGCCTAATACAAGACCAGTTACTGATACTGCTGAAACGGTGAGATACATTATCGACAAGTCAGAAGAAGCACAATTAGTTAAAGTGCTACCTTATGCTGCTATTACAAAAAATGAGCTTGGTCGTGAGCTTACTGACTTTGCTTCATTAAAAGAAGCTGGAGCTATCGGTTTTACAGATGATGGTGTAGGCGTTCAAAATGCGCAAATGATGAAAGACGCAATGGCACTTGCAAAATCTCTTGATATGCCAGTTATCGCCCACTGTGAAGATGATTCATTGGTAGTAGGTGCTTGGGCATCTGAAGGTGAGTTTTCACGTAAGCATGGACTTAAAGGCATTCCTAATGAATCTGAAGCGATCCATGTAGGTAGAGATGTATTACTTGCAGAAGCTACTGGCGTACATTATCATGTTTGTCATGTAAGTACGGAACAATCTGTACGACTCATTCGCCTTGCGAAGCAAGTTGGTATTAAAGTGACTGCTGAAGTTTGTCCCCATCACTTAATTTTATCTGATGAGAACATTCCTGGGCTTGATGATGCAAATTGGAAAATGAATCCTCCACTTCGTACACCACGAGATGTAGCAGCTGTTCTTGAAGGATTAGAGGATGGTACTATAGATATTATCGTAACGGATCATGCGCCTCATAGCGCAGAGGAAAAAGCAAAAGGTGTTGACCTTGCACCATTTGGAATTGTTGGGCTGGAAACAGCATTCCCATTACTTTATACACATTTTGTAGAAACAGGTCGCTGGACGTTAGGCTTCCTCTTGAAACGATTGACGCAAGATCCTGCTAGAGTGTTCCGCCTTGAAGAAGGTAGCCTTGAAATTGGTAAGCCTGCTGATATTACAATTGTTGATATCGAAAATGAACAAGTGGTTGACCCTAGTACATTCCTATCTAAGAGTAACAACACACCATTTGGTGGTTGGAAACTTAAAGGATGGCCTGTAGCAACAATTGTTAATGGTAATATTGTTTGGACTGAATAGAAAGTACAACTTTTGAGGAGTGAAACGGATGCAAGCAAGATTATTATTAGAAGATGGAACTTTATTTAAAGGATTATCATTCGGTGCTGAAACTCAAACGATTGGTGAGGTCGTATTTAGTACAGGAATGACTGGATATCAGGAGCTTATTACTGATCCGTCTTACTGTGGACAAATTGTTACAATGACTTACCCATTAATTGGTAACTACGGTATTACTCGTGATGATTTCGAAGGGATTCGCCCCTTTATTCACGGCTTAGCAGTTCGTCGTTATGAACCAATTCCAAGTAACTGGCGTGCACAATATTCTTTAGGTGATCTTTTGAAAGAATATGAAATTCCTGGTATCTCTGATATCGATACTCGTATGTTGACTCGTAAAATTCGTCAATTGGGATCGATGAAGGGTGTTATTACAACGGGTAATGAGCATGTTGAAGAACTTCTAGAACGCTTGAAAGCAACACCATCAATCCAAGATCAGGTAGCGCGTACTTCCACAGAATATGTGTACACAAATCCAGGTAATAAAGAGCGTATTGTGTTAATTGACTGTGGTTCTAAAAGTGGAATTATTCGCGAATTGTCCAAACGTAATTGCGATATCGTAGTTGTTCCTCACGACACAACGGCTGATGAAATCCGTCGCCTTGCACCAGATGGCATTCAATTGTCGAATGGTCCTGGGGATCCGAAAGATAATCTTCATATTGCGGAAACAATTAAACAACTACTTGGTGAATTCCCGATGTTCGGAATTTGTCTTGGTCATCAACTGTTTGCTCTTGCATGCGGTGCAGATACAGAAAAATTGAAATTTGGTCACCGTGGTGGTAATCATCCAGTGAAAGAATTAGCAACAAATCGTTGCTATATTACATCGCAAAACCATGGTTATACAGTAACGGATGAATCAATCAAAGCTACTGATCTAATCGTGACACATATCAACAACAACGATAAAACAATTGAAGGCTTGAAACATAAAACGTTCCCAGCATTCTCAGTACAGTATCACCCAGAGGCGGCTCCAGGTCCAGAGGATTCCGGTTACCTATTTGATCAATTTATTGAAATGATTCGCAACCATAAGCAAGAAAATCCGAAAAAACCTCGTCAAGCTATATTGTCGGAAATGTTGAGAGGAGAATTACAAAATGCCTAAAAATAATAAACTTAAAAAAATCCTTGTAATTGGCTCTGGTCCTATCGTTATCGGACAAGCGGCGGAATTTGACTATGCGGGTACTCAAGCATGTCAAGCATTAAAAGAAGAGGGTTATGAAGTTATTCTAATCAACAGTAACCCTGCAACAATTATGACTGATACAAATATGGCTGATAAAGTTTACATCGAACCAATTACGCTTGACTTTGTATCTCAAATTATTCGTCAAGAACGTCCAGATGGTTTGCTGCCAACACTTGGCGGACAAACGGGACTAAATATGGCAGTTGAACTGGCTCGTGCTGGCGTGCTTGAGCAAGAAAATGTTCAATTGCTTGGAACTCAGCTTTCAGCCATTGAAAAAGCAGAAGATCGTGACTTGTTCCGTGATTTAATGCGTGAGCTTGACCAACCGGTTCCAGATAGTGATATTGTAACGACAGTTGAGGCTGCAGTTACTTTTGCTAACTCCATTGGCTATCCAATTATCGTTCGTCCTGCTTACACTTTAGGTGGTACAGGCGGCGGAATTTGTGATGATGAAGAAGAACTTCGTGAAATTGTAGCTTCAGGTATTCGTTACTCTCCAATCAACCAATGTCTAATTGAGAAATCAATTGCTGGTATGAAGGAAGTAGAATACGAGGTTATGCGTGATGCTAACGATAACTGTATTGTTGTCTGCAATATGGAAAACTTCGATCCAGTTGGTGTTCATACTGGTGACTCTATCGTAGTTGCACCGTCTCAAACATTGTCTGATCGCGAATATCAAATGCTTCGTTCAGCATCATTGAAAATCATTCGCGCTTTGAATATCGAAGGTGGCTGTAACGTACAGTTCGCTCTTGATCCGTTCAGTTATCAATATTATGTCATTGAGGTTAACCCGCGTGTATCTCGTTCATCAGCGCTTGCTTCTAAAGCAACGGGATATCCCATTGCAAAAATGGCTGCGAAAATTGCGATCGGTTATACTCTTGATGAACTCGTTAACCCAGTTACTGGTCAAACTTATGCAATGTTCGAGCCTGCTCTTGACTATATCGTATCAAAAATTCCTCGTTGGCCATTTGATAAATTCGTTGATGCGAACCGCAAACTTGGTACGCAAATGAAAGCAACTGGCGAAGTAATGGCGATTGGTCGTACATTCGAAGAATCTATTCATAAAGCAGTACGTTCATTGGAAATCGGTGCGCACCGTATTCATTTGAAAGAATCAGTTGATCTTTCTGAAGATGTATTACGTACTCGCCTTAATAAGCCTGATGATGAGCGTATGTTCCTAGTTGCTGAAGCATTCCGTCGTGGTTATGCACTGCAAGAAATTCAAGATCTAACTAGTATCGACTGGTGGTTCCTTGATAAAATCGAAGGTATCGTGAAATTTGAAGATATCATTCGTACATCAGCTGAACTTACAGAAGAGTTATTATATGAAGCGAAACGTAAAGGTTTCTCTGACCGCTCAATTGCTGAAATTCGTCAAGAAGGATTCCCAAATGCTGCTTACACGAATGAAGATGATATTCGTGCATATCGTAAGTCGCAAGGTATGATTCCAGTTTATAAAATGGTTGACACTTGTGCTGCAGAATTTGAAGCAGTTACACCATATTACTACTCCACATACGAAGTAGAAAATGAAGTAACGGATACAACGAAAGAAAAAATCCTTGTACTAGGTTCTGGACCAATTCGTATCGGTCAAGGTATTGAGTTCGATTACTCAACTGTTCATGCTGTATGGGCTATTCAAAATGCAGGCTACGAAGCAGTTATTATTAATAACAACCCTGAAACAGTATCGACTGACTTCAGTACATCTGATCGTCTATACTTTGAGCCATTATTCTTCGAGGATGTAATGAACGTTATCGAGCAAGAGCAACCAATTGGCGTAATCGTTCAGTTCGGTGGTCAAACAGCGATTAACCTTGCTGCACCACTTTCTAAAGCTGGCGTGAAAATTCTTGGTTCAAGCCTTGAAAGTATTGATGAAGCGGAAGATCGTAAGAAATTCGAAGCTTTACTTCGTAGCTTAGATATCGCTCAACCAGATGGTAAAACAGTTACAACTGTTGATGAAGCAGTAGCTACAGCTGCAGTGATTGGTTACCCGGTTCTTGTAAGACCATCGTATGTACTTGGTGGACGCGCTATGGAAATCGTCTATACTGATGAGGAACTACTTAGCTATATGAAGGTAGCAGTAAAAATCAACCCAGAACATCCAGTGTTGATCGACCGTTATATGCTTGGTAAAGAAGCTGAAGTTGATGCAATCTGTGATGGTGAAACGGTACTTATTCCAGGTATTATGGAGCATGTGGAGCGCGCAGGAGTTCACTCTGGTGACTCGATTGCTGTATATCCGCCGCAATCATTATCTGACGATATTAAGCAACAAATTGTAGACATTACCATTAAAATTTCAAAAGCACTTAAAGTTATTGGACTTGTTAACATCCAGTTTGTTATTCACGAAGAGAAAGTATATGTAATCGAGGTTAACCCACGTTCTTCTCGTACAGTACCATTCTTAAGTAAAGTAACAAATCTGCCGATGGCGAATCTGGCAACTCGTGCAATCTTGAATGAAAGACTTGCTGATCTTGGTTATGTAGATGGTTTATGGCCTGAAGATGATCATGTATCAGTTAAAGTTCCAGTATTCTCATTCGCGAAACTTCGCCGTGTTGACCCTACATTAACGCCTGAGATGAAATCTACAGGTGAAGTAATGGGGCGCGACGTACAATTTGCAAAAGCATTGTACAAAGGACTTATTGGTGCAGGTATGAAAATTCCTAACTCTGGTACAATTCTTGTAACAGTAGCGGATAAAGATAAGCAAGAAACAGTTGAATTAATGCGTGGTTTTGCAAATGTAGGCTACAAATTAATGGCAACTGGTGGTACTGCAGATGCGCTAGAAGCAGCAGGGTTATATGTAGAGCGAGTTAATAAATTAAGTGAAGGTGCTCCAAATATTCTTGACCATATCCGTGAAGGACATGCTCAATTCGTAGTAAATACACTTACGAAGGGCAAAACTCCAGAACGTGACGGCTTCCGTATTCGTCGTGAAGCAGTTGAGAATGGGGTAGTAATTTTGACATCACTTGATACAGTAAGAGCATTACTTACAATGATGCAAACTATTAACTTCACTTCTAGCGCTATGCCAGTATTGCAACAGAAGTAAACCACAAATTTTAGATGATGCTTTTGAAGTAACTATTTGTTACCAGGAAGCATCATCAAGTAGATAACCATAAATTATTATGCTTACGAAGTAACTTTTTGTTACTAAGAAGTATTTTCATGAAGTAAACAAAAAGTTTTAGGACATGCTTACGAAGTAACTTTTTGTTACCAAGAAGTATTTTCATGGAGTAAACAAAAAGTTTTAGGATTATGCTTTCGATGCAATTTTTCGTTGCTCGAAAAATTTTAGGAGGGCAAGGTATGTCACTTACAAAAGCAGAGGCGGCTTCGAAAATTATGGTTGCTCTTGATTATTCAAGTGCAACTGCTGCGGAGCAGTTAATTCAGCAATTGAAAGGAATTCCTTGCTATATGAAAGTGGGCATGCAGCTATACTACGCTGCAGGCCCCACTTTTGTAGAAGGGCTTAAAAATCGCGGCTTCCGTGTATTTTTAGACTTGAAAATGCATGATATTCCTAACACTGTCAAAGGTGGAGCAGCGAGTATTACAGCGCTAGGTGTTGATATGTTCAACGTTCATGCTGCAGGTGGTCGTGCTATGATGGAGGCTGCGCTTGAAGGAGTACATCAGGCCAGTTCTAATAAGCAACGCCCAGCGGTAATCGCAGTTACACAGTTAACTAGTACGAGTCAGCAAGTTATGAATGGTGAGATCGGAATTACTGGTACGGTTGAAGCTGCAGTGCTTTCTTACGCGAAGTTAACGCAATTAGCAGGGCTGGATGGCGTTGTTGCATCACCATCGGAAGTTATTGCGATTAAAAATGCTTGTGGACAAGCATTCCAAACGATTACACCTGGTATTCGTCCATTAGGAGCAGCACTGAATGATCAATCTCGCATTATGACGCCTAGTGAAGCATTACGTCAAGGGACTGACTACATGGTTATCGGTCGTCCGATAACAGCTGCAACTGATCCGCGGTTAGCAATTGAATCTATTATTGAGGAGTTAATCTCATATGAGTAAAGTATCATTGGAACAGCTTGCAAAAGATATTGCTGCATCATTATTAGAAATAAAAGCAGTAGCGCTTCGTCCGAATGAACCATTCACATGGACGTCTGGCATAAAATCGCCTATTTATTGCGATAATCGTCTTACGATGACTTATCCGGAAATTCGTGAAAAAGTAGCAGATGGTTTTGTGACATTAATTAATGAAATGTACCCTGACGCTGAAGTGATTGCTGGTACTTCAACAGCAGGTATTCCGCATGCTGCATGGGTCGCACAAAAAATGAACTTACCAATGGCTTATATTCGTGATAAAGCTAAAGGACATGGTAAGCAAAATCAAATCGAAGGTCGCGTACTACCGGGCCAAAAAGTTGTCGTTATCGAAGATTTGATTTCTACTGGTGGTAGCTCATTGAAAGCAGCACTTGCTGTTCGTGAAGCTGGAGCAGTGCCACTTGCAGTATTGGCTATCTTTACGTATCAGTTCCAATCGGCTATTGATGCGTTTGCGGAAGCAGGGATTCCATTGCAAACCATTTCCAATTATTCTGCATTAATTGAACAAGCTGTTGCCACTGGAGAAATTGCTCAAGATGATGTAGCAGCACTTCAATCATGGAGAGCTAATCCTCAAGCTTACAACAATTAAACGACAGCAATGATGTTTGAACATAAAGGCAGTATATAGTAGACATTATCGTTTCAGCAGTAATGAAATGATAATGTCTATTTTAGTTGATTACATCACAGCAATGAATGTTATAATGATATTTCGACGTTATTAGAAAATTTTCAGAAAATATTTTAAAAGTTGTAACCTTTTCCAACTATTAAACGTCTCTAATATAGAATAAGTGTGAGGGGTGTCATGAGATTATATGAATGAACAGTTACATATTCAAGAAAATGATGTCGAGCCTAGTCACACTCCACTATTACAAGTGCGAGAGATGGAACGGATCTTTCAAGTGGGTGGCAAAGATCTTCATGTGTTAAAGGGACTTAATATGACAGTTGAACGTCAACAGCTTGTCATGTTAAAAGGAAGATCAGGCTCAGGTAAAACGACTTTATTGAACAGTCTTGGCGGATTAGATACGCCAAGCAAAGGGAGTATTGATTTCAATGGTAAACCGTTCGATACGCTAAGTGATAAGGCAAGGACATTAATACGACGCAATGAAATGGGCTTTATTTTTCAAGCGTTTGCCTTAATGCCGTTATTATCTGCTTATGAAAATGTCGAACTTTCTTTGCGGATGGCGAATCGTCCCAAAAAAGAATGGAAAGAGCGCGTTGAAGAATGCTTAACACTTGTTGGACTTGAAAAACGTATGCATCATCGCCCGTATGAATTATCTGGTGGTGAACAACAACGTGTTGCTATAGCAAAATCTATTGCACATCGTCCAATTCTATTACTTGCAGATGAGCCTACTGCTGAATTGGATACTGCGATGTCCGCACAAGTAATGGCGTTATTTCAAAGCATTATTAAGTATGAACAAATTTCGATATGTATGACGACACATGATCCTACAATTTTGGAGGTTGCAGACCATGTTTATGAAATGGTGGATGGCAAATTTATCTCGTAAAGCAAGTATATCAATGGTTATTCTAGCACTATTATTAAGTGGTTGTAGTCTATTACCGAATGAAAAAGAAGAGGAAGTTATACCTAATATTATTCCTCCGAAAATCTCGCAAAAGCCAGAGCATACAGTTGCTACGAAAACATTAGAAACAACGGTAACAGTTATTGGTAAAATTATTTCATTAGAAGAAGAAACGATGTATTTCACTAAAGGTGATCTTAATGTAAAAGATGTGCACGTGAAGACAGGTGATACAGTTACTGCTGGACAAGTCATTGCAGAGCTTGATGTAAGTGAACTGCAAAAAACTTTACGTCTAGATAAACTCGCTTTTCAACGCGATGAACTAGCCATGAAGGAATTACTACGTTCAAGAGATGAGATGGATCAAGCTCAATACGAATCTGAACGTATCGCTTTTGAAGAAAAGAGACAGAAGCTAGCTGATGCGGAAGTAGAAATTGCAAAAGGTGTCATTACAGCACCATTCTCAGGCACGATCGTATCGCTAACTGCAAAAAAAGGCGATCTTATTAAAGCTTATGCTCCGATTGCCATTGTAGCCAATACAACAATGCTTGTTCCAGGCGCGAAATTAACAAAAACAGAGCAAGAAAAAGTTGCTATTGGTATGGAAGCTACGGTTTCTATTAGTAACGGTGGTTCCATTAAAGGAAAAGTGAAACAACTTCCTACTAAATCTACTGATTCTAATAATGGTGGAAACGGATCAGGCGGTGCAGCAGGTGAAATTGATCGTATCGAGGATTATATGATTGTACAGATTGATAAATTACCTGAGGGAGCGGCTCGCGGTCTAACTGCTTCTATTAACGTCATCACTAGTCGTACAGAAAATGCGATTGTCATCCCACCATCTACACTAAGAAGCATAGGTAACCGTACTTATGTTCAAGTAGTTGATGAAAAAGGGCAAAAAAGTGAAGTAGATGTAGAAGTCGGACAGCAGACTGCTACTGAAGTCGAAATTTTACAAGGCTTAAAGCCTGGTCAGAAAGTAGTAGGGAGATAAGATATGGGTGTACCCTTCTTTCGCTTTATTTTCCGTAAAATGTGGAATACTCGTTGGCTAACATTAAGTACTTTGTTAGGACTTATTGTTGCTGTCGCATTTGCCACAAGTATTCCAATGTATGCAGATGGAGCTTTGAAACGCGTCATTGCACAACAATTGAAGGTAGATAGTGAAAGTAAGCCTGCAGGATCTTTAATGATGAAATATCAAGGCGTACCTGCAAATGGCAATAATATGGATGGATTGCTCTCTGTAGAGCAATATATTAAGGATGATATTCCCAAAACGATAGGTTTCCCGTTTGATACCTTCGTGCAACAATATGGAATACGTCCTAGTAATGTGACCCCAGTCTTTCCTGATAAAGTAGATCCGAGTCGCACACGTTCCTTAAATATTCAATCGATGAGTGGTTTACAGGAACATAATGAACTTGTACAAGGACAATGGTTCAGTGACAAGCTTACCGATAAAGGCGTACTGGAAGCGGTTATGATTGAAGAAGGCATGTATCGTAATGATGTGCATGTTGGCGATCTATACTATTATCGTGCTGATAATAGTAAACAAATCGTTGTGCAAATTGTTGGTATTGTATCGCCAACAGACATTTCTGATGCGTACTGGGCTCAAGGGGTAGAATCGCAATTTGGAACACTGTTTGTTAATGAAACGTTGTTTCAAGAAGAACTACTGAAAAAACAAAATAATTTCTTGCAGTCTGCATCTTGGTATTATTCATTTGATCTTTCACAAATTAAAAGTAGTCAAATTAATGAACTGGCTTCTACTTTAAATCGTCTAGATATTGAGTTGTACCAACGACTTAAAGATACGAAAGTAGAGCAATCATTCGCCGAAACATTGAAAGCTTTCCGGGCGCAAAGTAATGAATTACAAACGATGCTATTTACTTTAGCTGCGCCAATGCTAGCAATGGTTATTTATTTCATTATGATGAATGCGAGACAATCGCTAGATAAACAACGCAGTGATATTGCTGTCCTTCGCAGTAGAGGTGCAGGAACAAGACAAATTGTAGGCATGTATGTCGTCGAAAGTATAATGCTTGGTTTGATCGCTCTTGTTATCGGTCCTTTGATTGGTTGGTTTATGTCCAAAAGTATTGGATCAGCAGATGGATTTTTATCCTTTGTCAATCGTAAGTCGATTACGATTGGATTCTCTGTAGAAACGATTATTGCCGGAATTATAGCTGTTGTTGTCGCTTTATTAGCAACAATTATTCCAGCGGTACAGTACGCAAGAGCCTCCATCGTTAGTTACAAACAAGATTTGGCTCGATCTGACAAAAAGCCATTTTGGCAAAAATGGTATTTGGATATTATATTAGTGCTCGTTACAATCTATGGTTGGTATTTGTTCAATGAACGTCAATTACTTACTGTTAATTCAGGCGTATCAAGTGATCAAATGCAAATTCAACCGTTTTTATTCTTTGTACCTGCAATAGCAATTTTTGCGCTTGGATTGCTATGTCTGCGGATTTTCCCGTGGATAATATCACTATGCAATTGGCTAGGTAAAAGGTATTTACCTGTATCATCTTACTTGACGTTAACACAATTATCTCGTTCTTCTAAAGGCTACTATCCATTGATGACATTGCTTATTTTAACGATCGGTTTAGGTGTGTATAATGCTTCGGCTGCTCGTACGATAGACTTGAACTCAACGGAGCGAACGCTGTATAAAAATGGTGCTGATGTTATTGTTCATACGAATTGGGGCGGAATTCCTGAAAAGATTCCTACGAAGAAACCTGATGATGGCAATAACAATGGCGGGAATAATGGTGGTAATAACGGCGGAAACGGTGGAGGCAATGGCGGCGGTGGCGGCAACGGAGGAAATGGTGGAGGTAATGGGAATAATAACCAACCTCAGAAGTTACTCTATACAGAACCACCGTTCGAAGTATTCCGAACTAGTCCTGGCGTAGAAGCCGCTACAAGAGTACTTCAGTCCAAAAATAATATTATTGTATCAGGTAAGACGGTTGGGAAAGGTACAATTATGGGAATTGATAATAAAGATTTCTATGATGTAGCTTGGTTCGGAGACGATTTGTATGATTATGATCCGGCGTATTACTTGTCATACCTTGGATTGGCTGAGCATGGTGCTCTAATACCAGAAAACATTGCTGAAAAATATCAATTGAAGTTAGGCGATCTCATTTCAGTAAGTTTCACAGATGGAACATTAGATTTTACAGTGCAAGGCATCGTTCCATTCTGGCCTAATTTATATCCAGATAGTGAACCGTTCTTAATTGCTAACTTGGACTATATATATGATCAATTACCGCTAATTCCTTATGAAGTATGGGTGAAGATGGAACCGGATGCGCTTGTTGCTCCACTACTTGAAAATCTAGCTGCTAATAAATTAGATGTAGTTACATGGAAAGATGTACGTAATGATCTACTTATTCAATCGAAATTACCGACAAGAGGTGGCGTATTTGGGATTTTAAGTCTTGGATTCCTCGTTACGATTGCGGTTACTCTAGCAGGTTATCTACTATACTGGTTCTTCAATTTGTCGGGTAGGGTCGTTCAATTTGGTGTGTTACGTGCGATGGGGCTATCGAAGTCACAGTTAACTAGCATGTTGCTGATTGAGCAAATATTGACGGCGGGACTTGCAATTGGACTCGGATTTGGTATTGGTAAAGTTGTCAGCTACATCTTCTTACCATTTTTACAATCGGCGGACAACGCCTCGGAAATGGTTCCACCATTCCGTGTTATCTTCCAAGCTAGCGATACGAATCAATTGATGCTAGTCGTGCTTGTGATGATGTCAATTGGTGCTGGGTTCTTACTCCTTCATATCAAAAAGCTTAAAGTACATCAAGCTGTGAAAATGGGAGAGGAGCGATAATTCATGATCTATTGTGAAGGATTAGTAAAAATATATAAAACTGACGATTTGGAAGTTGTCGCTCTACAAGGCTTGAACCTAACCGTTGAGAAGGGTGAATTGATGGCTATTATCGGTAATAGTGGTAGTGGTAAATCAACGCTCTTAAATACGCTAGGTGGCTTAGATCGTCCTTCTGCAGGGCAAGTTAAAGTGGGTCCTTGGGATCTGTTGAAAATGACTGAGGAAGAGCGTGTAAGCTATAAGCGGGATACGGTAGGTTTTATTTGGCAAAACAATGCTCGAAACCTATTGCCGTATTTGACAGCTCTTGAAAACGTTGAAATGCCAATGATGCTTTCTGGAAAGTTGGATCGTACGTATGCGACGCAGCTTCTAGAATGGGTTGGTTTGAAGCACCGGATGCATAATAAATTGCATCAGCTCTCAGGCGGTGAGCAGCAGCGTGTGGCGATTGCGATATCGTTATCTAATCGTCCAGAGCTGCTACTAGCAGATGAGCCTACAGGATCGGTTGACACTGCGACATCTGATATGATTATGAATATTTTTCGTAGGCTGAATAAGGAGATCGGTGTCACGATCGTTATCGTTACCCATGATATGACCTTAGCCAGTCAAGTTGACCGCGTTGTTGCGATTAGAGACGGCTTAACGAGTACGGAATTTGTGAAGCATAACCCAGAGATCGGCTCGCATGGTGAAGGCTTTGTATCGTTATCAGCGCATACCTCACAAAATGAGCATGTTGCTTATGTGGTTGTTGATAAAGTTGGTCGTCTTCAAGTTCCAAAAGAATATTTGAAGGCAATGGATATTAAAGATAAAGTATTAATGGAGTTTGATGGTGAGAAGATTACGATTAGATCACCGCAGATTCAGCTAAAGGAAGAATAAAGAGTAATCCCCTTATCGTCGACGATGTGTAGAAAGTTCGATACTTGGAACTTAACATTGTTAGCGATAAGGGGATTTTTTCTTATTTTGTTACATTAATTTATTAATTGGAATGATTTTGTGTGAAATGGGTAATCTATCGTTATCTTTGGCTAATGCTTTCGAAGTAACTTTTCGTTACTAGGAAGTCTATCAAGGAGTTACGAAAAGTTTTGGGAGGTAACAATAGATGTGGATATATTGGATTAGATTATATGAATCAAAGTTTCAAGCAAGTTGTGTTGTACAGAGAATGGAAAGTGATTATTGGATGTATGGTCTTGATTGTCCTCAGGAAATAGAAATATTCAAATCGTTAAAGGGAAGATATGGAGTGAAATATTTATTGAATAATTCAAGGGGATTAATATAGTACATAGGTATAAAGCAGTGTAAACCTATTAATACTGGTAATTTTTATGAATAAAAGTTGTGAAAATAAAAAATAAATAAAAATATTAAAAAATGCTTGACGTAATATGTTTGAATGTTGTATATTAATACATGTCGCCGTTGCGATAACGTTTGAAATAGCAATGACGCGGGGTGGAGCAGTTGGCAGCTCGTCGGGCTCATAACCCGAAGGTCACAGGTTCAAGTCCTGTCCCCGCAACCAACCTTTGGACATAATGAGTTATCATTATATTATTAAGGGCCCTTAGTTCAGCTGGTTAGAGCAGTCGGCTCATAACCGATTTGTCGGGGGTTCGAGTCCCTCAGGGCCCACCATTAGCTACATACCCTTGCCGGGGTGGCGGAACTGGCAGACGCACAGGACTTAAAATCCTGCGGTAGGTGACTACCGTACCGGTTCGATTCCGGTTCTCGGCACCATTATTTCCTAGGTTGACTGATTGTTCAATTGAATATTGTATACATAGTACTACGCCGGGGTGGCGGAACTGGCAGACGCACAGGACTTAAAATCCTGCGGTAGGTGACTACCGTACCGGTTCGATTCCGGTTCTCGGCACCATTTGATTTATTAGATTCACTCTATTATGTAGCAAATTCATTGAATAATCCAACCCCCTTCAAGCTAAGCTTGAAGGGGGTTTTTTGTTGTTTCGATGTTTTAGATTCAAGGGCATGGATTAGAAATGAATTATTCCTTGTAGAGTGGCATTCAATAGAGGTAAATGAATTTTTCAAGAATCCTTACATTGTTGTAAATAATGGTACACAATTTTTAGAAGTAGAAATGACTAAGTCTTTTGCATTAGAGTTTATTATTAATAACGATCCAGGAACAATGGTTATTGAAAATGCTGACACAATTGTGAAAAGATATGAGTTGAAAGATCTTACTGATCAATTTACAGCAACAACAAAATATAAAATTACTCCTGGAGGATTGTTATCTTCTCATGAAGTAACAGTAGTTATTGGCAATGATATTGATAATACGAAAGCTCAATTGATTAGTGCTATTGCAGCAGCAGAGACGCTAACGGATCGCTCAACGGCGTTTGAGTCAGCGATTGCAAATGCAGAAGCTGCTAATACATATATTACTAAGTTAGCGACAATGCAAACTACTTTGACAGCTTTGCAAGCTGCAATTCATGAGCATAACAATCCTACAGCACCTGAGCCTTAACAAAAGCGGCGATCGAACGCGCTGTATCATTAAAACTTGTAAATGGTTATAGTGATGGTTCATTCAAGCCGAATCAAGAAGTTAATTGTGCTGAGTTCACAGCTATTCTAGTTCGCGCAATGAAACTTGAAGCTGCAAAAGGTGAAGTGAAATATAATGATGCAGATAAAATTCAAGGATGGGCTAAAGAGTATATTCAGCAAGCGGTAGAGGCGGGTATACTAACAGGCTATAACGATAACACATTCCGTCCAACTGGTGACATTACACGTACAGAAGCGGCAGTAATGATTGTTAAAGCATTGGGTCTAGAGCTTGTATCAGAGGATGAGTTAACTTTCGCCGATGCTTCTAACATTCCTGCTTATGCAAGAGCTTATGTTGCTACAGCAGTTAAGTATGGTTTGGTGGTAGGATACAGCAATAATACATTTGGTCCTGATAAAGTAGCTACTCGTGCGGATGCTATTACGTTAGCACTTCGTGTGCTTGATTACTAGGTAAGCCATAAATAATGGAGTTGAGCGTATTTTAAGTGATGCACTCAAACAAAAAAACTTGACGTCATGTTGGCGTCAAGTTTTTTGTATGCAGAATTTAATACTATCTAGGAATGATGGCGACGATTTTTTTTCGCAATTACAAGTAATCTTTGGCCAGGTCTAAGGCGCACAACTAAAGTCTTTTTGTGTTTCATCAAGAACACCACCTTATATCAAGATAAACTAATGTATGTAAGTTTATTTAATTTGCCCTAGACAGATATAGTGATTTGAAATTAAATGTGCTTTATAGATTACTTGCTTTGAAATGTTTTATGTCCAATAATAAAATGAAAATATCCGTCGGCAAAGCTACGCTGTTCGTTAATTCAGCAGAAACAGCCGCCACGGAGAAAAAAGAACAGCAAGGCACGCTAGCGAAATTTAAAAATAAATCTTATTAAAGCTGAAAAGGTCAACATAGGCATGAGCAAAGCACAAGTTGAACTATCATGGGGACATCCTTCCGATACTTCTAAGTTAACTTCAAACAATATTTCAGTTGAAGTATGGAGGTACGGAACACAGTATGTCAGCTTTACGAACGGAATTGTAAAATCTATCTACACATTGTAATGGTATAGCGTGCTCATATGACAAAACAGCGTTCTGCGCCGATTAAACTAACTGAATGGTTTACTGCTTTTCTGACACCTATCGTAACCAAGGATATATTGAAACCCGTCCAATGAGTGCCACGTAATGGGATACAGGATGTAACCAATCAAACTATTACTAATTTCTGCAAGAAACTTAATATCCTGTGCTTCAAACAAGCCCTAAGTGGTATAATATGAATTGAAAGGTGGTGTTGTCCATGAGTGTGAACCGTGAAGAATTAAAACGCTTGATTGACAAAATCACAGATCAAGATGCAGCAGAAGTACATGATTTTATTGGAAATCTAAAAATGAAGCGTGAAAAGGATACATTGAAAAATCTTGGAGAAGCGACTAAGACAAGTATGGATTTTTGGGATAATACTGTAGATGACGAGGTTTGGAACGATGTATAAGCAAGGTGACATATTATTGATACCATTTCCATACAGTGATCTAACTGCTACGAAGCAGCGTCCAGTATTAGTTCTATCCAATACAAGTTATAATCTTGTTAATCAAGATATTGTCGTAGCGGCGATTACATCTAACTTAGCAAGTCATGATTACTTTATTCGTATCACAACGGATGATTTAGATGTTGGTCAACTGAAAGTGGAATCGGGCATTCGTGCAGACAAAATATATACGTTGTCTAGTCGAATTGTTAATAAGAAGTTTGGTCATTTGACATCTGATCGTTTGTTAGAGGTTAAGGAGCAAATTGATAGGTTAATCTCAGAATAGATTTATTATTGAATATTATCTTGCAAGATATTAAGTAACACATACTAATACACACCCAACGTTACCCAAAAAACCTGTCCGTATTTGTAGCCATACTGTAGCCGAAAGCTATAAAACTAACAGCTACAGTATAACAACACAAAAACCCGAGGAGCGTTGCTACACGGACTTCCCGGGATCATATAAAACGTGTGGGTACAACGCAGGAAATGAGGGAGAAGAGTTCAACTCCCCCTAGGGTAAGTGAGAACCTTGATTGCAAAAAGTGCTTTAAATAACACCAAAAAAGTATTGAATCAATCTCATGTTATCAGTAACATGAAATAATAGTGGGGACGAAATCGATTAGTATTGAATATAAGGTAACCAAAGAGAACAAACTAACCGTGATTCCCGCATACGGGCATATGAACCGTCCCTATATGTCACCTGGGTATTATTGTTTTGAAGCTCCGTGCGCCTGTGGGATGTTATCCATGTCAAGGAGATTCATTTGACAGAAGTATTCTAAGAAGTTTTTAGCTTCTTTGATTTTTTCTTCATCTGTTCTTAATGCTATGATATCTTTTAAGATTTGAGCAGTCCAAACGTTATCGAAGTAACGGTATTTACCAGAATTCCATGTCAAGCGTTCAGGAAAGTTTTTGTTGATATAATAATTCCAGAAAAGCATATTTTCTGCTTCTTGATCTGTGAGCTTAATTCTAAATTCCGTATGGGCCGGGACCATTCCATCATTGCTAAGATCGCCGAAAAACGTTTCGTTTACCATATAGAGGCCGAAAATACGTCTTTCTGTTTCTGATTGATCGGATCCTCTTGCAGTCAGAAGACATGCACTGTTCGGAAGCAAACGAGCTACTCTGTTTGGTTGGCCTTTATTTTTTCCATTTTGAACCTTGCCAGTAGACGCTCGCCAGTCGGTAAATACATTTTGTTGCTCTTCCTCGTCCAGCCAGAAAACAATTTGTGAGCTCTCATGAATTTTAAGGTTTTTTATTTTTTCTCTACGCTGCTGTTCAAGCGCCTGCTGCGCCTCTACTTCTTCACGTTCTCTTTCAAGTGCTTCTTTTTTTATTTCCTCTTTTGCAATAATTTTCTGCAAAGATTTTGCGGTATTTCGGTCATTTAGTTTGATAAACTTCCCAAAGGCATCAGGGTAAACGAATTTTTTAGTATAATTATTAAAATCAATAGTGATGACAGACTCATCATGATCAACGATATTTCCAATACCAAAGACTGTATGAGTTATTTTTTCATTGATTAAGTTCATTAACCCCACTCTCCTCGTATAAATATTTAGGTATTAAATTAACACCTATTATTTTCTGACTAGCTTGCTTTCGATTGACGAAATAGAATGAGAAAATGGTTTTTTACATCAAAAAACCGCACTCAAATTCTGTCGAAAAGAAGTTGCGTACGATTATCGTGTATTGTCTAAATATTCTTATAATTATATATTACCATATATCCAAACATATTTCAAATAATGAATTGACAATGGTATATTTTTATCGTATAATTTAATATTTTTTTGTGAAACTATCATCTTTGTCGGCTATCGGCACTCAACACATGTGGAGTTCGTGATATTGATGGTAAGGAAATTGTAATCCCGATAAACCCATGATATTGCTAATACAATCGTGCAAAAAAATGAGGAACTTAAAAATTAGTAATATTACTCTATTTATACGAACAAAGGTGAATGTGGGTGTGAGGGTTGTTTTTTTAGAAGAGATTTATTGTGAAAAAAACGAATAAGAGAAGAGTTAGTAAAAAGACCATTTTCCTTAATTGAGTAATGGTCTTGAAGCATAATATTATGACCTAAAATCTATTCTTGACCAAAAGCACCAAAAAGAGAGCTTCACAAACTCATCCCAATACGCCCAAAACAAAAAGCCCCCTTACACCGTAAGGGGGCTGAACGTTTATATTCTGGTAGGACGGGCGGGGATCGAACCCGCGACTTCTACCCTGTCAAGGTAGCACTCTCCCGCTGAGTTACCGTCCTATGCAATACAAAATATAATAGCATAGGCTAACGATATTTTCAAGCTATAATTTAGTAATTTTAGAAGATAAACATTTTAGTTTTCTTTAATTCATAAAAACCTCTAATTATTGTTGCAACATTATGAGTAAATATGACGTTTATAGATATAGTTAATAATTAAAGCGTTATGCATCGAGAATGACTTTTTGTTACATAGAAGTCCAACAAATTAGGGGGAAATATGATGAAGAAGAAAAGTTTATTTACTGTAGCACTCTCGCTGGTTCTTTTACTAGCATTAACACCAGTTTTACATGCGTTTTCGGATGTGTCAGGTCACAAAGCAGAAAGCCATATTTTAAGTTTGAAGGAGCGAGGAGTTATTAACGGTGTTAACTCAGATGCATTCAATCCGGATAATGAATTGACATATGCTCAAGCTGTTTCTTTGCTTGATAGAGCTTTTGAACTGGACCTTAGTCGTTTCCGTTTTGCAAAACTACCTGTAGCTAGTGATATGTATGAAAATGTAGCTAATGATCAATGGTATTCTGAAGCATTTGTAGAAGGATATTACAATGGCGTGGAATTTGCTGCTGATGTGAATCCTAACGATTCCATTAGTCGTGAGGAATTTGCATCTATCTTAATGGATCAGGTAGATCGAAAAGGTGATTACCCACTAATTGCAATCTATATTGACTATCTTGATGCTAAGGAAGTTCAACCAGACTATAGTAATGCGATTCAAAAGCTTCTAATTCTAAAGTTTGCAGAGCTTACGGAAGACAACAAGTTTAATCCTACACAAAGCGTTACTCGTGGTGAAGCAGCGATTTGGTTAGATAAAGCACTTCTTTTTGCAGATACGCTTAATGTTAATGAAGAAGTTGAACCATCAAGCCAACTTGACAATGTAAAGCTGACGACAGAAGCATTAACGGATACAGTTAATAAAGTAACCATTTCTGCAGACGTACCACATCCAGGCTATGGCATAAAGGTAGCTAATATTAAATTTGTTGGTGACATCGCTTATGTAGATATCCAGATTGTTGAGCCTCTACCAGATATGATGTATCCTCAAGTGATTACAAACGTGTCTACATCTGTATATGTAGATAAACAATATAAAGTTGAATTTGTAGAAGCACAATATAATGATGAATCTGTAGCTCAATAATAATGGTATGATAACGCTGTGTAGTAGTCGTAATGTTGACTAGCTATTCAGCGTTTTCTTTATGTAGAGCGCTCGTAATGACCTTGCTTGGCATCGTATTGAATTGACTTCTATGAAAAAAACATCATAATGATACTATCTATCCTCCTAATATTAGAGGTACAGAGTGGCACAAATCGTTAGTAATGGGGGAGCAGGTGTAACTATGACATCGGAGCATTTTATACTACATACCGATAAATATCAAATTAATATGATGTATGCTCACTGGAAGCATCATACGCATCATCAAAAAGCGGTTTTTGATTTGTATTTTAGAAAATTGCCATTCGGCAACGGCTTTGCCGTTGCCGCTGGTCTGGAAAGAATTATTCATTATATTAAGGGGCTAAAATTTTCTGAAGAAGAAATTACATTTCTAGCTTCGCAAGAGGAAAACTATGACCTTCCATTTTTAGAGGAGCTTAGACAATTCAAGTTTACAGGTCATATTTATGCTGCCATTGAAGGTACATTGGTTTTTCCTAATGAGCCAATATTAAGAGTGGAGGCATCGATTTTTGAAGCTCAAATTATTGAGACAGCAATATTGAACTTCATGAATTATCAATCACTAATCGCAACGAAAGCGGCGAGAATTAAGCAAGTAGCGCCACATGATATATTAATGGAATTCGGTACGCGCCGAGCACAAGAAGCAGATGCAGCCATTTGGGGGGCGAGAGCAGCTTGTCTAGTTGGCTTTCATGCAACGTCTAACTTGAGAGCGGCAATGCTGTTTAATTTACCAGCAAAAGGGACGCATGCTCATGCTTGGGTACAAATTCATGATAGTGAGCAGCAGGCGTTTGATCGTTACGCTGAGGCGTTACCTGATGATGTAACTTTACTCGTAGATACGTATGATACATTGCGTGAAGGCGTACCTCATGCCATTGAAACAGCACGTAAGCTTGCTGCCAAAGGTAAGCGTATGAAGGCGATTCGTCTTGATAGTGGAGATCTAGCCTATTTATCTAAGCGTGCTCGTGAAATGCTCGATGAAGCGGGTTTCCCCGATGTGAAAATTGTAGCTTCTAATGATCTAGATGAAAATATTATTGTAGAATTGAAGGCACAAGGAGCGCGGATTGATAGTTGGGGAATTGGTACAAAGCTAATTACAGCTTCCGATAATCCTGCACTCGGTGGTGTATATAAGCTAGTTGCTAAGGAATGCAATGGGCAATACGAGCCCGTCATCAAAATTTCCGGAAATCCTGAGAAAATAACGACTCCCGGAAAGAAAAATGTATATCGTATTGTAAACTTAGACACTGGAAAAGCGGAAGCTGATTATATTACGATGGATGATGAAGTGCTTGATTCTACTTCAGAACAGCCGTTAATGCTATACGATCCAGCTCTCCCGTACATACGTCGCGAAGTAAGCCGTTACACAGCTTTACCATTGCTACACCCTATATTCGTGGCGGGGGAATGTGTCTATAAGCTCCCTACTGTGCAAGAAATTGCCCAATATCATCAACTACAGCTTGATTTGTTTTGGCCAGAAACATTGCGTAAGCTGAATCCTGAAAAGTATGCTGTAGTGCTAAGTGATAAAGTTTGGAATATTCGTAAAGATCTATTGAGTCAACATAATAAATAATAGAAGAAAGGGGCTTCCTTGAGTCAGTTTACACTGACTCAAGGAAGCCCCTTTATCTTGCTCTGTTATTAGAATGAAGGTAATTGATCTAAGTTATTTGCAACGGTATCGTCAGGCTCTGAACGAATATGCTGTTCATGATCTCTACCTTTGAACAGTTCTAAATTTTTAATTTCCTGATTACTAACCATTTCTTGAGCTTGCATATAATCAACAATTTCACCGGAAGAAAGCTTGAATTCTACTATACTTCCTGCTGCATTACGTCTTACTGCGACAACTTCCTGCTGCTCTGACATTGACATACACTTCCTCACTAGATAGTAGACGGTAGACCTTGTTGAACAATTTCCATCAAGCCCGTCTTACCTATATAGTCCCCAATTGTGTCGCCATAATGCATTAATTTAATTTTTTGTTGCAAGTGATTAGGTAATGATAATAATTCTTCTAATGTGGTATGTACTAAGCCAGGGCTTTCAAGCTGACAATCATGATAGACCGTTTGCACTCCGTCTTCAACTAATTGCTGTAATAGTTGTGGATTGAAGGTCATATCTGCTGAGTAGAAAAATCTATCATTGAACAAGATAGAATAACTATCTTTATTCGGAATATGCTGCGTTTGAATCAACTTAATATTCAAATCGGGAGCTAATTCATAGTTAGTATTCGGTACCAATGGAACGACATGGAAGAAGTCATCTATGCTTATGAGATCCCCTTGTACAAGCCCGCCCTTGAGACAAGTTTCCCATAAAGGCTCCACCAAGGACTCAGCAACATATAAGGTGGCCTTTTTCTTGTACTTAAACATCATCTGAAAAGCATATAATTCCAAGCCACCAACATGATCAGAATGGATATGACTTATAAGCACGCCATCTAATTGATCGAAGCTATAGCCTTGCTCATAAAAGGCATGGGGTAATGTAATGCCACAGTCTACTAGCAGGTTGAACGAATGTTGTTGTATTAATGCATTGTTATTATAATGCTGTTTCGCAAACGCATTACCAGTGCCTATCATAGTAATTATCACATAGAAACCTCCTTATACATGGGCTAAGTTTTTATATTATATCAGATAATGATCATTAACTCTGTAATCCAGCTCACAGATATAACGAAATTTCAGCTATTATTAATGGATGGATATTGCTAACCATTTTCTTGCATTGTAACGAAACTGTAAATCTTATTCAAGATGTCTTGCTGAAAATTTTTGATAAGTTAATCAGTTACTACTAGTTTTCTATATTAAATCTTTTTCATTTTAACGCAACTTTTTATTTGCCATAGAGTCTAACTTCTTAGGAATGATGATAAATTGGAGGTTAAGACAAGCGATGAAACATAAGAAAATTTTCATTCTATTAAGTATCGTTATGATTTGGAGTGCAACAGTTGCACTTGCAAATGCATCTAGCTCGAAAATTCAAGTGATTATTAATGATGCCAATCTAGGCGAGATAGGTGAAATAATTGATAATAGTACATATTTACCACTTCGTAAAATTGGTGAATCACTGCATGCTATTGTCGATTGGAACTCGAACACAAAGACTGCAACCATTTACTCACCTAATGTGCATATGTTTATTTATAATAGCAGTAATGGGGAAGAGACTACATTTGGTGAAGTGAAAAAAGGGTTTAGTGGAAAGATTAAAGTGTTTGCACAAGTAGATAATGTAGGCTTAAAATTAAACGCTACAAAATTCACGATCGTTGATCCCAATGGAAAAGAAACGTTAATTCAAGAAATTAAAGTAGAAAAAGATCGCGATAATTATTGGTTCGTCACAGAAGAGACGAGCTATCGTTTTTCATTAAGTGGAAAATATACGATTCGTTGCTATATGAAGCCCGAGAACAGTGATGAATGGACCATTACATCAGAGAAGTTAATTACTTCATCCGCGAACTAAATCTGTTTGACCATAGCATAACATTCTGTTAACATGATAACGTATAAATTATATTCAACCGAAATGGGGTAACTACTGTGACTGAACATCAACATGATGAAAATTGTGGTTGTGGCGAAGACCATGAGCATGAAGACCATGTGTTTATCATAGCAAATGATGAAGGCGAAGAACGTGAAATGGTAATGGTATATACATTTGAGAATGAGGACATGATGTATGCCGTACTACTTGATCGTCAAGATCCAGAGCAAGACGGAGTGATTTTCCGTGTTGAAGAAGAAAATGAGGAAGCTTTCTTAGTCGGTATTGAAGATGACGAAGAGTGGAATCGCGTTCAAGCTATCTATGAAGAAATCGCCAACACTGAAAACGGCGAACAATAATAGAAGCAAGTAAAGCAGAGATGGGGGTTCCTTATCGCTGCTTTTTTTTCTGTCCTTATATAAAAAAACTGCACCGCCAACTTGTTAGTTATGTCTAACAAGCGGCGGTGCAGTTTTTGTAGTGACTACTTTATTATTATGAAATGGCCGTTTCTTCAAAAATAACTTTGACGAATTCAATGTTGCGATCCTCGGGACCTTTAACAGGTAGACCAACCTCTACATGCTCGATAATATAGTCAATATTTTTTTGTGAAATAACTTCACCCGGTAGTAGAATTGGTATACCAGGTGGATACACATAGATAAATTCAGCAATAATACGTCCTGCAGACTCTTTGAAAGGAATCGTCTCTGTTTCCCCATAGAAAGCATCACGTGGTGTCAATGAAAGCTGAGGGATGTCAGGTATTTTCACGACAAGCTCACGAGCCTCTGCTCCTTCAAAGTAGGTTTCAGAAAGAGTTTTCAAGGCAACAATAAGTTTTTGTACAGATTCAGAAGTGTCACCGGGAGTAACTAGACACAAAATATTGTACATATCACTCATTTCAATTTCTAAGTTGAAATGCTCACGTAACCAGTTTTCCGTATCATAACCAGTAATGCCAAGATGTCTGACGTGAATCGTTACTTTTGTTGGATCGAAATCGTAAGTAGCTTCATCACCAAGAATTTCTTTGCCGAAGCTGTATAGTCCTGGAATTTGATTAATTGCTGCACGTGCATGTTCTGCAAGTTCGATCGCTTGATTGGCAATCGCTTCACCGTGCAACGCTAGATTTCTTCGTGAAGTATCAAGCGATGCTAATAAAATATATGAAGTGGATGTTGTTGTTAGCATACTAAGAATCGTTTGAATACGTTGTGGGTTCACAAGTCCTTTTTTGACATTAAGTACAGAACTTTGTGTCATAGAGCCTCCAAGCTTGTGTACGCTCGTTGCAGCCATATCTGCGCCTGCTTCCATAGCAGACATCGGTAGCTTCTCATTAAAGTGAATAAGAACGCCGTGAGCCTCATCAACAAGGACAGGAATATGATAA
Organism: Paenibacillus sp. Y951; assembly: GCF_056786395.1. Lineage (NCBI taxonomy): Bacteria > Bacillati > Bacillota > Bacilli > Caryophanales > Paenibacillaceae > Paenibacillus > Paenibacillus sp. Y951. Next base: position 287,691 of record NZ_JBXCIY010000003.1, read on the forward strand.
CTGTGAACAAGATCTACAATCTCTTTTAAATTCGCACAAATGCCGAAATAAGTCGGGTTAATAACTAGTACGGCTTTAGCGTCAGGATGACGCTGCAGGGCACGTTTAACTGAACTAGTCGTAATCCCATGATCAATACCTAAGTTTTTGTCTCGAGCTGGTGAGATAAATATTGGTCTAGCACCCGCAAAAATAATAGCAGACAGCACAGATTTATGAATATTACGTGGAATAATAATTTTATCGCCTGGTACACAAACGGATAAAATCATCGCAATAATTGCACCGCTTGTCCCTTGGACAGAGAAATAAGTATAATCTGCTCCAAAAGCATCTGCTGCTAATTGCTGCGCTTCCTCAATGACGCCAGTTGGCTGATGTAAATCATCAAGCGGCGCAATGTTAATTAAATCTATGGACAAGGCATTATCACCGATAAAAGAACGAAATTCTGGGTCACTTCCGATGCCTTTTTTATGTCCTGGTATGTGGAACTGGACGGGATCTTGCTCCGCATGGTTGCGTAGCGCAGTAAATAATGGCGTGCGACGATGGTCCATCGTTGACATCCCTGCCTTTCATTAGGTGTACAAACAAAGTTGAGTATAACAAAAACAAGGTGGAATGCAATACGTTTTTTATAAAATTAATATATTGCATGAACTAGGGAAGACAAGTTGTGACGAAATGTTCATAGTTTAACATCATTGAGATATGATAATATTATTAGATGCGGAGGGATTAGAAAATGATGGATAAAAGAATGTTAGTGGTCATGGCAATCCTTATGACTACATTTATTGGCTTCGGCATTATTATTCCAGTTATGCCTGAAATTATTTTGGATACGGCTACGAGTAATGCAGAATTACATAACGGAGCAATCCTTGCTATTTACTCGCTCGTATCGTTTCTACTTTCACCTATTTGGGGTGGGTTATCCGATCGGGTAGGTAGAAAGAAAATAATAATTATTGGTTTGATTGGATTTTCAATTAGCTTCTTGATGTTTGGGTTAGCAGCTCATCATCTTACTTTAATGTATATTGCTCGTGCATTAGGTGGCTTATTCTCAGGTGCAGTAACATCAGTTATTGTAGCGTATGTAGCAGATATTACGAGTGCAGAAAATCGCACAAAAGGAATGGCTTTTGTTGGGATTTCGATTGGCTTCGGATTTATGATTGGACCTGCGGTTGGTGGGATGTTGAGCGTTATTAATCTAACGACTCCGTTCTTTGTGGCAGCGGGATTGTCATTAATTACTGCGGTCTTTGCCATATTAATTTTGCAGGATACTAATAATAGAGTGGATACGAATGAACCTAAAGTATCTAGATGGAGCGCTTTTCAAGGCACTTCCAAATATTTATATGTACTAGCCTTCTTCGTTACATTTACACTGGCATTTTTGGAGGCTACGCTACAACTATTCGGGATTGCGAAATTTGATGTTACTCCATCTCAAGTAGGTACGATGTTCTTAATTAGTGGTTTGGCTGGGGCATTGGTGCAAGGTGGAATTGTGCGTCGCATGGTGAAGCCTGGAGATGAACCGAAATTTATTGTCATGGGCTCCATTATTTCAGCAATCGGATTCTTTATGCTGCTTGGTGCAGATACATTCCTTTGGGCAACGATTTCAGTTACGGTGTTCGGTATTGGCAACTCCTTAACTAGACCATGTATTACATCATTAATTACGTTGAAAACAAAAGTTAGTATCGGTGTTGCATCTGGCTTAAGTAATTCCATGGATAGTCTTGGACGTATCGCTGGTCCGATTATCGGTACACTATTATTTACAGTTGCTATTGGGTTGCCATATCTCATTGCGGGCTTGTTAAGTTTATTAGCATTGCTGCTTGTATATGGCTTTAAGCTTGCAGATCGGGTTGAAAAGATGAACGTATCCAAAAACTAATAATATGACAGCGATGTATGCTTCTAATCCGTGCAAAAAAGGAACTTCGACAATGTTGAAGTTCCTTTTTTTTATGTTATGAGCAGTAACGATTGTGCGACTGCTAATATCCTTGCTAATTATTCGATTATGCTTCATAAGCTAATTTATATAATGGAAGTAATTGCAAATAAGTTTCAGCTGCATACTCGATAAGTTTCTGCTGATTCTGAACGATATCACTATCTGGAGACAAGTGACGTCCGATAAGTAACTCCGCTTTACCTATATCGCGGAAACGAGTGAGGATGGAGGACCAATCCTCTTCGTTAAGTTCACTCACAGCCTGAGCATTATTTTTCATATGATCTTGTGAAATGACATAGTCACTCGGAACTTGCTCGATCACTTGCTCGAGGTTGGCTAGAAATGTATTTGCAATATTTTTTTTGTTTGGAACTTCATAGATCAATGCAAACCAGATAAAAAGGTGATCGTCGAACAGTCCCAGTTGAAAGTGGGGGTGTGCTTTGTAGCCGCGCTTATTGTTACAAATCGCCAGCCAAGTATCCTTTGGAGGATTAACTGTACGGCGTGCGTGCTTAGCAATATGCAGAAACATTTCATTACTGGCGTGGATACTTAATTCCGTAGTTAATTGTTGTCCCATCGCTTGGAATTTGGGTCTAATATGTTCAATAATGGCGCTCATTCGCTCATCAAGTCCTGCAATATGGAAAATATCGAAATCTTCAGTAGTAAATCCAGCTTGAATTAATTGTTGGGTCATGGCGTACTCCTTTTCGCTTATCATCAACGATGAGAAGCTTTATCATTTAATAATGATTGTAACATATAATGATTTATCTGTCCTGTTTCAATTTCTAGATTGATGGTTAAACTAAGCTCAATTGAAACATTATCAAAACACGCGAAAAATAGTCAATAAACCAAGTTGCCAATACATAAGATGAAGTATAAGATAATGGTAAAAGTAAATAGTCAGAAGATTTGGGCTATTGTCTTGATTCATTTGCTTACATGATTTTTTGTTGAAAAGTTTATAGTATATGCTTCCGAAGCGACTTTTCTGAAATGGGAAGTTATGCTTAAGAAGCATAGAAAAGTTTTAGGAGGGAATGCCGTGAATAGAAACTATGAAGTAGAATATTGTAATCTCGAACTTCGTTTCGAGCGGCGCCAAATCCAAACTCTCATCAGAGAGCTGATTCAGGAGGGGTATTCGCTTTATTGGAATGAAACGGAGGGGAAATTTCTAGTTTCGATCCGAACGGGTAGGAAGTTAGTTAAGCTTCATTTCGAGAAAGTGAATCAAAGCTACCGTATTGTTGGAGATTATATAATTAAAGACGAGAGGTTATCAGAGCTTATTGAAAAACTTATTAACGACACGCGTGGGCATGCTGTAGTTAAGCGAATCAAAGATCGACAAATTGTCATTGAAAACATTATGTTCGGTGAAATTATTCGACTGGTGGAGGTGTCTGGTATGGAGCATCGTATTATTTATCAGAAAAAGCCATATGTAACTTTCGAGGATATGATTCAAGCTTTTCAGAACAAGCGGGCCGAGCAACGTATTGCTGTGCTACGCATGGAACTAGATTATGAACTCAGCTGCTTGCATGAAGCGACCATTGAACAAGATGAACAAAAGTCTCAGGAAATCATTGGTCAATTGGAGCTGTTACGTCTTGAGATGTTACAACTCGAAATGTAGTTTCATAAAAGATAACGATCATAAAACGGTCTGACCGCTAAGAAATTTAGTGGCCGACCGTTTTTTTTGTTCAACAATGGGAGAATATAAGCTGAACTTTAGTCCGAAATTGATGAAATTAATGAGAATTCATCACAATTTCATCGTAAACTGTTTTCTTCTTTGCGCAAAAGGAGTAGAATAAAGCTATTGTGAGAAAAATTAAAGATAAAGGATGGAATAAACCACATGTCTAAACAACAAATTGGCGTTATCGGTATGGCTGTAATGGGTCGTAATCTTGCCCTTAATATTGAAAGCAGAGGTTTCACAGTTTCTGTGTTTAACCGTTCAAAAGAAAAAACAGATGAATTAATGGCTGAGTCTCAAGGTAAAAACCTTGTGCCAACTTACACAATTGAAGAGTTTGTTCAATCACTTGAAGTTCCTCGCAAAATTCTTATTATGGTACAAGCTGGTGCTGGTACTGATGCAACAATTAACTCTCTAGTTCCACATCTTGCTGAAGGCGATATTATTATCGATGGTGGTAATGCTTACTTCCCTGACACAGAACGTCGCAGCAAAGAGCTTGAAGCACAAGGTTTCCGATTTATCGGTACTGGTGTTTCTGGTGGTGAAGAGGGAGCTCTTAAAGGTCCTTCTATTATGCCGGGTGGTCAAAAATCAGCTTACGAGCTAGTTGAACCAATTCTTACTGCAATTTCTGCTAAAGTTGGCGATGATGCTTGTTGTACTTATATCGGTCCTGGTGGTGCTGGTCACTACGTGAAAATGGTGCACAATGGTATCGAGTATGGCGATATGCAATTAATTTGCGAAGCTTACGATCTATTGAAAAATGTACTTAATGTTTCTACTGAAGACCTTCATGAAATCTTCACAGAGTGGAATAAAGGTGAGCTTGATAGCTACCTAATTGAAATCACTCGTGATATTTTCTCTAAATACGATCCAGAAACTGGAAAGCCAATGGTCGATGTTATTCTTGACTCTGCTGGTCAAAAAGGTACTGGTAAATGGACGAGCCAAAGCTCACTAGATCTTGGTGTTCCGTTGTCCATCATTACGGAATCTGTATTCACTCGTTTCTTGTCTGCAATGAAAGAAGAACGCGTAGCTGCAAGTAAAGTACTTAGCGGCCCTGTGCGTCCTGAATTTACTGCTGATAAAGCTGAGTTCATTGAATCAATCCGTAAAGCACTTTATGCAAGTAAAATTTGTTCTTATGCACAAGGTTTTGCGCAAATGCGTGCTGCATCAGATGAGTATGGTTGGGATCTTAAATACGGCGAAATCGCAATGATCTTCCGTGGTGGTTGCATTATCCGTGCTGCATTCCTACAAAACATCAAAGATGCTTACGATCTTAATCCAGAACTTCGTAACCTATTACTTGATCAATATTTCAAAAACATCGTTGAGTCTTATCAATCTGCATGGCGTGAAGTTATTGCGACAGCTGTGAAATTCGGTGTGCCTGTACCAGCATTCTCTAGTGCACTTGCATACTTCGACAGCTACCGTTCTGAGCGTCTTCCTGCAAACTTGCTTCAAGCTCAACGTGACTACTTCGGTGCTCACACATTCCAACGTGTGGACAAAGAAGGTTCATTCCACTTCAACTGGATGCAATCTTAATTTGTTAAGACAGTAAACCTTGCGAAGCTTGACGAAGCCATTGGCGTAATCGTTCTGCTTCCTGGTCACTACTGTTGCGGTGGCTAATTAGCGCCATAGCTACATCAGCATAAGCATGAAAATTTTGTAACAACTGTGGCTGCGACAGACCCGTAATAGCTGGGTCTTCGTCAGCCACTTTTTTTGTAATATAACCAAGCATCCAGACGACATCCTCACGAGATAATGGATATGTGGAATCGAGAATACGTTCGATTTTTTGCTTTGTTTGATCTTGAAATGAATGCTGGTGTAGTTCTTTCATTATTAACCCCTCCTAAATTTTTTCATAGGCATCTCGATAATCTTCATTGAAAATGAAAAGTCGCTTCTAAAGCATAAACTAACTTTTTTCTACCCTAACGCTTGCCAAAGATGATATGATAGTGTAGATGAACACTTGTAAAGGATGAATACTATGCAAACTAATTCATTACGTAATAAGATTATTTTAATCGGCTTTATGGGTACTGGTAAGTCTGCAGTTGCCGATGGATTAGCAAGTGAATTACAGCTACATAAGTATGACGTTGATGTGGAAATTGTTAAGCATGCGGGTCAAGAAATTCCCGAAATCTTTGCACAAGCTGGTGAAGAAGCGTTCCGTAATATAGAGACGGAAGTGCTTAATGAACGACTAAGCTCTCCAGAAGCATCAATTATTGCAACTGGTGGTGGAGCAGTTCTGAAGCAAAGTAATCGAGAAAGCATGCTAGAGCATGGCTTTGTTATACATTTGATTGCGAGTAGCGATGTTATCATTTCTCGTGTGAAGCATGATACTGGTCGTCCGTTATTGCAAGGGGATGTTACCGAGCGTGTCCATCAACTTATGGCTGCTCGTGCTGGTGCTTATGACTTTGCACATTATTCGATTGATACATCGGATCTAACTTTACCTGAAGTCGTTAACAAAATCGTTGAAGTATGGCAACAAGCCAAGAAGTGATAGCTCATAATGCGGACTTTGATAACGAAGTATCGCGTTGTGGCATACTCGACATCGAGTATGAAGCGAACTTGGAAAGTATAGCATAAGCTTCCGATGTATGTTTCTTGCAGAAACATTGTAGGATCGCGTGTACCAATTACGTACACTTGCGCTTCCGCCTTTCTCAAGTAACGCTCCATCTTCTCGGCTTTCGAAATCCCGCATTTTGAGCCTTTATTGGAATTTACAATAGATAATGAAAAGGAGATATCAATCATGGATGTAATCGTTACCCCAACCCCTAATTTGCAAGGTGAAATCGGAGCTTTATCTTCAAAAAATTATACAACTCGTTATTTGCTAGTTGCTGCATTAGCAGAAGGTACAAGCACCATTCATTTCCCTGCACATAGTGAAGATAGTGATGCTATGCGCCGTTGTATTCGCGATCTTGGAGCAGTTCTAGAAGAAGATGAGCAGAAAATCGTTATTACTGGCTTCGGTTCTAAGCCAAAAGATATTAAAGAGCTTGACGTTGGTAATGCGGGTGCAGTACTTCGCTTCTTAATGGCAATAGCATCAATATGTCCCGATGTTACGTTTGTTAACCGTTATCCAGATTCACTAGGTAAGCGTCCACATCAGGATTTGATTGATTCACTTACAGCAATGGGCGTTGAGATTGAGCACAATGAAGGAAAACTACCAATTCGCATTCAAGGCGGCAAGCCTCGTGGCGGTCATATCCAAGTATCTGGAAATATTAGCTCTCAGTTTCTAAGTGCTTTACTATTCCTTACACCATTACTTGAAGAGGATAGCGAAATTGAAGTGCTGCATGATTTGAAATCAAAAGTAGTAGTAGGTCAAACACTTGAGGTGCTTGAGCAAGCAGGTATTGTTGTTCATGCTGATGAAGATTATATGCGCTTTAAAGTGCCAGGCAACCAATCTTATCAAGCGAGAGAGTATACTGTTCAAGGCGATTACCCTGGATCTGCGGCAATTTTAGCGGCTGCAGCAGTAACTAACTCTAATGTTATTGTACACCGATTAATGGAAAAAAGTAAGCAGGGAGAGCGTGCAATCATTGATGTACTTAAGATGATGGAAGTGCCGCTTACTCATGAAAATAATGTTGTCCATGTTCAAGGCAATGGGAAATTAAAAGCTGTGGAGTTCGATGGTGATCATGCAACGGATGCTGTACTGGCGATGGTTGCGGCTGCTGTATTTGCTGAAGGAACATCTCGCTTCTACAATGTTGAAAACTTGCGCTACAAAGAATGTGATCGAATTACCGATTACTTGAATGAACTTCGTAAAGCAGGTGCTAATGTAGAGGAGCGTCAAGCTGAAATTATCGTTCATGGTTCACCTGAAGGACTTCCTGGTGGCGTCGAGATTAATGCGCATTATGACCACCGCGTTATTATGGCATTGACGATTGTTGGCTTGCGTTCAAAAGAACCATTACGCATTAAAGATGCTCATCATGTTGCGAAGTCTTACCCGAATTATTTTGATCATTTGAAGGCATTAGGTGCGCAGGTAGAGTGGGTAGAATCTTAAAGCGGTAGTTCAAAATCATAGCCAATGATCTCGATTTGCAATATATATGTTCCAATCATATATATTGCAAAAGTACCCATACTATGACAAGAGGTTGGTCAACTTTTAATTCTGTGGAGGTGTTAAGCAATGGCATTTGAAAATCCATCGCGAGATGACATTAAAAAATTATTGTCTAATACTAAAGTAATTGTCGTCGTTGGTCTATCTGATAATCGTGAGCGAATTTCTTATATGGTATCTGAAGCGATGAAGAAGAAGGGGTACACTATTGTACCCGTTAATCCTAAAGCTACTGAAATACTAGATGAGACATGCTATCCATCATTGTCTGACATTCCGTTTCCTGTTGACTTAGTCAATGTGTTCCGTCGTAGTGAGTATACTGCAGAGATTGCGGAAGAAGTCGTTAAAATTGGTGCTAAGGCGTTATGGTTGCAGCTTGGTGTATTTAATCAAGAGGCTGCAGATATTGCAACAGAGGGCGGTTTAACGGTTGTAATGGATCGTTGTATTAAGGTAGAGGACTCCATTCTGCTTCCTCAAGGTAAATGAAGTTGACCCACTCTTGGTGAATGAGAAAAAGGTATAATGCGAAAAGGTATTTCGAGCTACAGAAATGTAGTTGCGAAATACCTTTTTTTACATATTGGAGATTACCGTCCATGGTGCGAAAACCCAGTGAAACCAGCTCGTGGACAGTAAAAATACCGTCCGTGGTGCAAAAACCCAGCGAAACCAGCTCGTGGACAGTAAAAATACCGTCCGTGGTGCGAAAACCCAGAGAAACCAACTCGTGAACGGTAAAAATACCGTCCATGGTGCGAAAACCCAGCGAAACCAGCTCCTGGACAGTAAAAATACCGTCCGTGGTGCAAAAACCCAGCGAAACCAGCTCCTGGACAGTAAAAATACCGTCCGTGGTGCAAAAACCCAGCGAAACCAGCTCCTGGACAGTAAAAATACCGTCCATGGCGCGAAAACCCAGTGAAACCAACTCCTGGACAGTAAAAATACCGTCCATGGCGCGAAAAACCAGAGAAACCAGCTCCTGGACAGTAAAAATACCGTCCATGGCGCGAAAACCCAGCGAAACCAACTCATGGACAGTAAAAATACCGTCCATGGCGCGAAAACCCAGTGAAACCAACTCATGGACAGTAAAAATACCGTCCGTGGTGCGAAAACCCGCGAAACCAGCTCCTGGACAGTAAAAATACCGTCCATGGCGCGAAAAACCAGTGAAACCAACTGGAGGTGCCACCAGTTCGTTTTCTACAACAATCTTTTTGACAAAAACGAACATAACACGTAACATCTTAATAGGTGTTTATTTACTATTAAATTATTTGGTTTTTTATATAACTATGGTCGCAAAGGAGGGCCGATATGGCTTTCGTTGGTAATTTACAGCAATTAGGACGCTCTGTTATGCTTCCAATGATCATTCTGCCTGCAGCGGCAGTATTTCAAAGCTTGGCCCAATTACCTTGGGAATACATAGGTTTGCCTGGTATGAACGAATTTTTAATGCTTGCCAGTCAAGCGATATTTCAATTTCTACCCTATATATTTGCGTTAGGTATCGCATTAGGCTTAACAAGTAATGGCCTAAGCGCAGGAATGGCCGCACTTGTAGGGATGTTCATCTATACAGGGATTACAACAAAGTATGCACCTGGCACTGAGCCGACCGTCTTAATCGGAACATTTATCGGGATCGTAGCGGGTGTGTCGTATCTAAGATTCAAAGATTTACGCTTGCCAGAATATATTCAGTTTTTTGGCGGACCACGGTTTGTGCCATTTTTTGTGAGCTGCTTCACATTATTGTTTTCGATAGCGATGGTTAATTTATCGCAGCAGTTGGAGTGGCTATTAGTAGAATTAGGTGAAGTGATTTCGCTCGCTGGTGGATTTGGCGTTTTCTTGTATGGGTTTATTCATCGAATTTTAGTTATTTTCGGCTTGCATCATCTTGTCAGCCATATTTTCTGGTTTCAAGTTGGCGGCTATGAGACGGACACTGGCTATATGGTATATGGAGATTTACCGCGATACTTTGCAGGTGATCCAACGGCTGGTGTATTTATGGCCGGGTTATATCCGACGATGATGTTTGCTTTACCTGCTATTGCATTAGCCATTATTCACGAGGCACGAGAAGATTTGAAACCAAAAATTCGCCGCACCTTCACGTTAGCGGCGCTCGCGTCGTTTCTAACAGGTGTAACTGAACCGATTGAATTCGCATTTCTATTCGTGGCGCCTTATTTGTATGTCGTACATGCACTACTATCAGGGCTTATTATGTGGATTACGTATGAGCTCGGTATATTACACGGCTTCTCATTCTCTGCTGGTGCGATTGATTATGTTATCAATATGCATCTCTCTACTAAAGGTTGGTTAATTATTCCGATTGGTATAGTGACTGGGATTTTATATTACTTTCTCTTCCGCTGGGCGATTACTCGCTTTCAGATTCCAACCCCTGGACGAGAAGAAGGCTCGCAACTTGACGAGTGGGTTGGTGATATCCCGTACCGTGCTCCGCTTATATTACAAGCCATTGGTGGTAAGAAGAATATCATACAGATGGAGTCTTGTATTACCCGTCTGCGCTTGAAAGTAACGAATGAGAAGGATATGGACATTAATGCACTTCGTAATCTCGGTGCTGCTGGAGTGATACGCCTTGGGGGTGGACATGTTCAAGTTGTGTTTGGGACATATTCTGAGCTTATCCGAGAGGAAATGATCAAAACGATTCATCGTGATCAGCAGCAAATATCGTTCCATTCGCCAATGCAAGGAAAGATGATCCCATTATCAGAAGTTCCCGATCCGATATTCTCGGCACTACTTGTTGGTAACGGTGTAGCATTTATACCTGATCGTGGAGAATTAGTTTCTCCGGTGAAAGGGAAAGTTATCCACATTTATCCGACGATGCATGCTATTGGTATTCTGACAGACGATGGTCTTGAAGTGTTGATGCATATCGGTATTGATACTTCGAAGTTGGTCGGTAAAGATTACTTTACAGCAGTCGTTAAGGAAGGCGATGAAGTATTGCCAGGTCAATTACTTATTCGTTTTAATATACAGAAGGTTAAAAAGGATAGTAAGTCACTTGCTTCTCCAATGGTCATTACGAATTCAGAGCGCGTCAAAGCTTGGCGATATGCTCCGTTCAAAGGCGTGAAAAAAGGTCAGTCTTCAGTAATGTCGGTTGTGCTTCATGAGAGCAAGGATGAGGGGGATATACAATGACTCAAGGAATCGGAGCATCATCAGGTATCGCAATCGGGAAATCTTTTGTCCTTCCCAATTGGGAATTTGAAGTGCCAGAACAACGAATTGATGTAGCAGACTTTGCACGCGAATTTGAACGAGTATATGAGGGGATTCGCACTTCAAAAGATGAAATTAACCAAATTAAAGACGAGCTAAAAGAAACAGTTGGTGAGGAAGAAACGCAAATCTTTGATGCTCATCTTGCAATATTAGACGATCCCGTATTTATGAATGAAATTCAAGGTATTATTCAAAGACAATATAAAGCTGCTGAAGTAGCTGTGAAGGAAGCTATTGATCATTTTGTAACGATGTTTGATTTGCTAGAAGATGATTATATGCGTGAGCGTGCACTTGATATTAAAGACGTTGGAAATCGCCTGTTGAAGCATTTACTAGGTGTTCCCGAAATTCAATTACCAAGTGATACGCAGCCGTTTATTCTCGTTGCCAAAGAAATATCGCCATCTCAATTGGCCCATCTTAATCCTGAAAATGTACTAGGTATTGTTACATTGACTGGTAGCACTTCATCTCATTCTGCTATTATGGCCAGAGCATTAGGGATCCCGCTTGTTGTCGGAATGGAAGGCAAGATCGCGGAATCATTGGTTACAGGTCAGACGATACTCATTGACGGTAGTGATGGGACAGTGTATCTTGATCCTGCTGAACATCTTATTAAACGATATAGAGATATGCAATATAAATTAATCATGGCGCAGGAGCAATTGCATCATCTAGCGGATCATGAGGCGGTGACCACTGATGGTCAATTCATTAAGCTTGCTGCTAATATTAGTTCTGTGAAAGAATTAGAGATAGCGTTGAAAGGCGGTGCGCAAGACGTAGGCTTATTCCGCACTGAGTTTCTGTATATGGATCGCCAAGAATTTCCCACTGAGGAAGAGCAATTTCTTGTCTATCGTAAAGTAGTAGAAAAGCTGCATGGTGGTTCAGTTGTTATTCGTACATTAGACATTGGTGGAGATAAGCACCTTGACTATTATGATATGGAAGAAGAAGAAAATCCATTTATGGGCTATCGGGCTATTCGAGTCTCCTTAGATCAGAAGCAGCTTTTCAAAACTCAATTAAGAGCGATTCTGCGCGCAAGTACTTACGGAACAATTAAATTGATGTATCCGTTCATTACGTCTGTTAATGAAGTTAGAGCAGCGAATGCATTACTTGAAGAGGCGAAGGATGAACTTATGCAAGAAGGCATTGCATTCGATGATCACCTTGCAGTTGGTATTATGATCGAAGTTCCTGCAGCAGTAATGATTGCCAATCATTTGGCGAAGGAAGTAGATTTCTTCAGTATTGGTACGAATGATCTTGTGCAGTTTACATTGGCGGTCGATCGGATGAATGAAAGAATAGCAGATTTGTATGATCCATATCATCCAGCTATTATTCAAATGCTATCTTTCGTAGTCGATGCGGCGAAACGTCATGAAATTCCAATCAGTGTATGTGGCGAGTTGGCTGGGGATATTCGTGCATTGCCTATCTGGTTAAGTCTTGGAGTAGATTCATTAAGTATGTCGGCACATTCGATTCTACCATTGAAGGAGCGATTAATTCATTCCTCTCAATTAGAATGTATACAAGTATTCAATGAAGTAAGTCGAAGTGTTACTAGTGAAGAGATTAAAGCCATCCTGACTGAATATATGGATGTATTTGAAGAAACAGCGAATGGTTAAACCATTCGCTGTTCTAATGCTTGGACAAAAGCATGTGCATATGGGGGAAGGTCAGGCGGTCTACGTGCTGAGATGAGATTTCCATCGACAACGACAGCCTCATCGAACCATATTGCACCAGCATTTTCCATATCATCACGTATACCTGGAGTAGACGTAACTTTGCGATCCTGTAATATTTTTGCGGAGATAAGTACCCAGCCTGCATGGCAGATTTGACCGATTGGCTTGTTCTGCTCATTCATTTCTTGGACAAGTTGCAGCACCTTTGGATAGCGACGGAGTTGATCAGGCGCCCAGCCACCTGGCACGAGTAGGCCGCTAATTTCATCACTGTTCACTTCATCAAAAGAAAGGTCGGCGATGGCAGGTACGCCGTATTTCCCAATATGTTTTTTTCCTTTTTCAGGACCAGCAAAAAGTACAGTAGCTCCTGCTTCACGAGTACGGTACACAGGATACCATAATTCCAAATCTTCAAATTCATCGTGCAACAAGCAAATAACCGTTTGATTATGTAATGACATTGTATTGATCTCCCAACTTTTTATAATGTAAGACAATAAACTGCTAGCTAATGAAAAATATATAGCTAACAAAACTCGATGTTTTATGTATTCATTGTAACGAAGCTTGCTCATTTGAGCAAATAGGAGTGAAAGAATGTAGATTATGCTTACGAAGCAACTTTTCATTTGCGAGAAGCTGATCTAGGTAGTTAATAAATAGTTTTGAGATTATGCTTACGAAGCAACTTTTCATTTGCGAGAAGCTGATCTAGATAGTTAATAAATAGTTTTGAGATTATGCTTACGAAGCAACTTTTCATTTGCGTAGAAGCTGATCTAGATAGTTAATAAATAGTTTTGAGGTGAAATTGTAATGAAGTGGCTACGCTGGTTACCATCTATCCTGTGGATGGCTATCATCTATTATTTATCTTCGCGAACAGGTGACGAGCTTAATACAGTATTACCGTTCTTTCAAAAATATTTACCTTTTATTCAAGATTTTAACTGGGGACATTTTGTAAGCTACTTTATACTTGCGATGACGGTTGATTTTGCATTTGGTCGCAAATCACTGCAATGGCGCTATAAACTTATGATCGTTTTGTTATGCACGCTTTACGGTGCCACAGACGAAATTCATCAATATTATGTTGGTGGTAGAATGATGGACTGGCTTGATCTGCGAAATGACTGTATTGGTGCTACGCTTTGGGTATTGTTTATTAAAATTCCGTATTTTCAAAAGCTATGGAAAAAATTAAGTTTATCGTAATAGCAGGAAAATGGGTGAAAAATGTCGAACCTCTTATATGGATACATAGATGCCTTTAGAAGGCTGAAATGAGTACATGTAAGGAGTGACCTCATGCAAAAGTTATGTCTTTGTGGGGAAAGTATGTCTCTAAAACTTCGAACAGTTATTTTTTCTGGAAAAGTAGAGATTGATAACGTTCCGATATATACTTGTGAAACATGTAGTAGAAGTGAAGTAATTCCTGAAATCAAAGCGGATCTTACAGGATTTATTGAAGAATTAGGTGAACAGCCTAAAAAGATGAACATTTTGTTTAACGAACGCAATGAATGGGCAAATTTATTAGTAGAGTATAAACTTACAAAAAAGACTGCCCAAACAGCTATGGATCAATTAGAGCAATTAATGAAGAGTCGTACCAATGAACTTCTCGATCTGTATTTATTAGCACAAAGCCTACAGGATCAAGACTGGTTAGATTCAATAGTGAAAAAATTAACCCAGCTTGGAGCTCAAACTAAGCCTGCATAAAGCAAAACATTGCGAAATTTGTAGTTTTACAGTATCATAATTCCAATATGTGTCGAACGTTTCAATTAATTTATTGCAAATGGAGAGAGTGCTCGTGACGGTAACAATATATGATGTAGCAAGAGAAGCAGGTGTTTCAATGGCAACGGTTTCCAGGGTTGTAAATAATAACCCTAACGTGAAGCCGGCCACTCGTAAAAAAGTATTTGAAGCTATTGATCGTTTAGGTTATCGACCTAATGCAGTTGCACGTGGATTAGCTAGTAAGAAAACTACAACAGTTGGCGTTGTTATTCCTGATATATCAAATGCTATTTTTGCTGAGGTAGCTCGTGGAATTGAAGATATCGCCAATATGTATCATTACAATATTATTTTGTGTAATGCTGACAAGAAGAAAGATAAAGAAATTCGCGTAATTAATACATTGTTGGAAAAACAAGTAGATGGTTTATTGTTTATGGGTGGAGCAGTCACGGAAGATCATCAACAAGCTTTTAGAACCGCGAATATTCCGATTGTACTATGTGCAACTTCGGATGAATCAAGAGAAATGCCTTCTGTTGATATTGATCATGAAACAGCTGCATATGATGCGGTACAATCATTAATTAAGCATGGTCATCGTCGTATTGCGATGATTAGTGGAACGCTTGAAGATCCATCGAATGGATTTGCTCGTTTTAGTGGTTACAAAAAAGCTTTAGTTGAGGCTGGCTTAACCTATGACGATACATTAGTTCGTATTGGTAATTATCGCTATGAATCAGGATCAGATGCAATGCGTTACTTTTTAGAGCTTGCTAATCGTCCATCTGCTGTATTCTCAGCAACTGATGAAATGGCAATTGGTGCGATTCATGCGATTCAAGATAAAGGGCTACAAGTACCTGCAGATATTTCTGTAATTAGTGTTGATAACTCACGTATGGCATCTATGGTTAGACCATTGCTGACGACAGTTGCCCAACCGATGTATGATATCGGAGCGGTTTCTATGCGTTTATTAACGAAGCTAATGAAGAAGGAAAATGTCGAACAAGCGCAAGTTATTTTGCCGCATGAGTTAATTGTTCGCGAATCTGTAGGAGGCAACTAGAGTAATGGCATACAACAAGATTGGCATTATTGGAGCGATGGTTGAAGAAATTGAATTGCTTCATCAAAATGTGAAAAATGTTCAGCAATCGACAATTGCCGGCATAACTTATTATGAAGGTACATTGCATGGACAAGCGGTGATTTATTGCAAATCTGGCGTAGGTAAAGTAAATGCTGCCATTTGTACACAGGTGTTATTGTCGATGGATGTAGATTGCGTATGGTTCACAGGTGTGGCAGGAGCTCTTGATCCTAGATTAAATGTAGGAGATATCGTTATCTCTAGCAGCGCATTGCAGCATGATATAGACGTCTCGCCACTTGGCTATGCTAAAGGTGTTATTCCGTTCCAGGAAGTGTCTGAGTTTGTTGCTGATGAAGCATTAATTAAGCTCGCTGTTCAAGCTAGTGAAGCATTGTTCCAAAACCGTACTGTGGTAGGTAGAATTGTTTCTGGCGATCAGTTTATCGCTAGTTTTGATAAAGTGCAAGAATTACATGAACAATTTGACGGGGCATGCGCGGAGATGGAAGGTTCATCTGTAGCACAAGTTTGTTATGCGAATAACATTCCGTTCATTATTATTCGTTCTATGTCGGATAAAGCGGATGGTTCTGCCGATGTGACTTATACGGACTTCGTTGTAGAAGCAGCCAATAATTCATATGCAATCATTGATTATATGGTTTCAAATTTACAGTCATAGTCTAAAGTAGTACATAAAAAGCGCTCCAAAGCCGAATATGGCTCTGGAGCGCTTTTTATGATGAGCTCGACTTGATCCGAATGAATAGTCCATAAATTTGGTGTCTATAACACCGAAATATGCACTTCGAGCGAAGAATGAGTCGGATTTAAATATCTTGAATCAATATGTCAGCTACCATTCGATTGCGTTGTGTTATTTCTGCTCGCCTTGGCATAGCTGACATGATATGAGGCTCATCCTGCCAATATAATGGTAGTTCATCGGTAGCATAGCTACTCCAATAACTTCTCCATGCTTCAGGGAGCGGGAGAAGCTCTTGCTTCTTGAATTGTTCTACTAATTCATGATCATTCATCGCTAACCATACATGCGACCATGCTCGCGGAACAACACGCCATAAATCATAGCCACCGCCTCCGATCGCTACCCATTTACCTTGACAATGTTGATGGGCAAACTGATGGATAATCGTAGGGATTTGTTCATAAATACGCATTGAACAATGAAGATGTGAAAGTGGATCATATGTATGAGCATCACAGCCATGCTGGCTGACGATAAGATCGGGTTTATAATGTTCAATCACCTTTGTTAGCGTAAGTTGAAAACATTCGAGCCAGGAGTCATCTTCTGTATAAGGATCGAGAGGCATATTGAAGCAAGCGCCGTAGCCATGATCTAGACCCTTTTCATAGTGGTACCCAGTACCTGGAAATAGAAATTTTCCCGTCTCATGAATCGAATAGGTGCATACATTGGGATCGGCATAAAAACTGAATTGTACTCCGTCACCGTGGTGTACATCCGTATCGATATAGAGAATTTTAACTTGATGTTGCTGCTGAATATGTTTGATCGCAATAACCGCATCATTATAAATGCAAAAGCCTGCTGCGCGATTTTCGAAGGCGTGATGCAATCCCCCAGCCAAATGGTAGGCATGATCTGTTTCACCTGACATAACGGCTTCTAAGGCGCTTACAGTGCCTGCTACAATAGAACAGGCGGCTTCATGCATCCCTTGGAAATAAGGTGTATCGTCCCCATGCAATCCATATTGTTCAGCTATATCAATTACTACATGATCTGGCTCGCTGCTACTCAGCGCTTTAATGACTTCGATATAATCTTTACTATGAGCAAGTGACAGTAGATGTTCTACATCAATTATCGCAGGTTCTTGTATTTGATGAGGCTGAAGCGCTCCAATATGCTCTAACAAGCTTATAGTTAACTGATAGCGAATCGGATGGAAGGGATGATCGCTTTGAAATTGATAGGCATTCGCTAATGTTGAATGAATGAAGACAGGTTTTGACTTCAACATAAATACAATCCATTCCTTTCTGTATGCTAATCAGTTTACTTAATACATGAAGCGACTGCGGAAACGAACACGATCAAATCTTTCAATCGAGGAAAGAGGTACTTCTGATCCGATTTTGACCATTAAGCAATTTGCTGGATGAGCACAGATTTCTTCATCATCAGTTGCGTACCAGATCATATCGACCGTCTGCATTAATTTTTCCATCATTTTACGATAATCCCATACATTTAATCCACTACCTTCTAGATCCCAGTGCCAATAATATTCAGTCGTATAGACGATCATATTGTCTAGCTGCTGCTCGGCGAAAGAAAGCTGAACGAGATCTTTTCCTAAGCCGAGTCCGCGATAGTTATCAGCGACTTCAATAGCTCCGAGCTCCACAAGATCAATCATTTTACCTTTAGACCAGCGTTCGTATTCGTCTGGATAATGAAACGTTACATAGCCGATAATATGCTGATCGATTGAAGCGGCAATAATTCTACCTTCAGGCAAGGAAGCGATTTCAACTAATGCTTCATATTGCTCTAATGGACGTCTGAATGCATCAAGCGTTGTATCCATAGTCATATTACGTAGTTGCTCAGGATCAATAGGACCGGAGATTATAATGTTTTTCTGCAAGGAAGGGATATATTTCTCAATCGATTGAAAACGCTTTCGATGCTCCATTGCAAATCTCCTTTTATATGAAATAATATTATTAATGAATAATTGTATATAATATAACTATATACTAATTATTGCTAGAATGGAATTAGGTAGTGCAAAGTAATATAGTTATGATATAATAATTTCCATGAAAGCGCATACCTATATTTTATATGTTTGAAATTAGGAGAGTGATCCAATGAACGAATTACATCAAGAGCGTATTGCTGCAACGGTAACTAATGGAAACTTACAAAGCTATGAACAAGCACGTGAGAATTTTTCATGGGAACAAATTGAACAACAGCTAAGTTGGTCAACTACAGGTAAAGTTAATATGGCATATGAAGTAATGGATCGTCATGTGGAGAATGGTAAGGGAGATAAAGTTGCGTTAATTTATAGTGATCAACAGCGGGAAGAGAGCTATACCTATGCACAATTAAGCAAGGGAAGTAATCAATTTGCAAATGCACTGCGAAAACTTGGTATTCATAAGGGTGAGCGAGTATTTATATTTATGCCACGCACACCAGAATTATATATGAGTGCACTTGGCATTATTAAGGTCGGAGCTATTGTTGGTCCGTTATTTGAAGCATTTATGGAAACGGCAGTGAAAGATCGTTTAGCGGATAGTGAAGCAGTTGCCATCGTGACGACACCTGCGTTATTATCTCGTATAAAGCGTGATGAACTACCTGCTTTGAAGCATATTATTGTATTTGGTAATGATGTGGTGGAAGGCGACGGTATTTTATCCTATGAAAGATTAATGTCTGAAGCTAGTGATGAACAAAATATAGAATGGGTTGATAGAGAAGATGGTCTAATTCTTCACTATACATCGGGCTCGACAGGTAGACCGAAAGGTATTTATCATGTACATAATGTAATGGTTCAACATCTTTACACAGGTCAAATTGTACTAGATTTGAAAGAGGACGATATATATTGGTGTACTGCTGATCCAGGCTGGGTGACGGGTACTGCATACGGTATTTTTGCTCCTTGGCTCAGCGGTGTCACAAATGTGATTCGAGGTGGACGTTTTAGTCCAAGTGATTGGTACAGCATTATTGAGAAATATAAAGTAACGGTATGGTACAGTGCTCCTACTGCATTCCGGATGCTGATGGGTGCTGGCGATGAAATCGTTAATCGATTCGATCTAAGCAGCTTGCGTCATGTTCTTAGTGTAGGAGAACCACTGAATCCAGAGGTTGTCCGTTGGGGTATGAAAGTTTATGAGCATCGAATTCATGATACATGGTGGATGACAGAAACAGGAGCACAATTAATTTGTAATTATCCTAGTATGGATATTAAACCAGGCTCAATGGGTAAGCCGATCCCAGGTGTGGATGCGACCATTTTGGATGATTACGGTAATGAGCTACCACCTTATCGCATGGGGAATTTAGCGATTGGTACACCATGGCCGTCGATGATGCGCAAAGTGTGGAATAACGATGCGAAGTATGAGGAGTATTTCCGAATTGAAGGATGGTATGTGTCAGGTGACTCTGCATATCGCGATGAGGATGGCTACTTCTGGTTCCAAGGGCGTGTTGATGATGTGATTAACACGGCTGGTGAGCGTGTAGGTCCATTTGAAGTTGAATCTAAGCTTATTGAGCATCCAGCTGTACTAGAAGCCGGAGTCATCGGTAAGCCTGATCCGATTCGCGGAGAAATTATTAAAGCATTTATTGCTTTGCGAGAAGGTTATACAGCATCAGAGGAGTTAAAAGCAGAAATTTCGCAATTCGTTAAAGTTGGATTGTCAGCTCATGCTGCACCACGTGAAATTGAATTTAAGGATAAATTACCGAAGACGAGAAGTGGTAAAATTATGCGCCGTGTGCTGAAAGCATGGGAGCTTAATCTACCTACAGGTGATTTGTCTACGATAGAAGACTAATCACCTGACAGAAAGAAAAGGGACATCGTTCAGTCATTTTAGACTGAGCGATGTCCTTTTTCGTTGGTTACATATTATTGTACGACTAGCTTAATCGATTGAGAAGACTCACCGGTTTGATTTTCAGCTGTGACGACATATGCGCCACCAGGTTGAACACCGCTATGTTCAATACTAGTTCCATTGGAGGAACTAAGTAATTGATAATTCCCATCGTTAGCAGCGCTATAATACAGATGATAAAGCGATACTTGTTCAGATAACGGATTTGGAGCCCAACTAATAATGAGATTGAGACCTGAGTATTCAGCACTCAATCCAGAGGGAGCGGCTGGAAGTGCAATCGTTGTAGAACCGTCTCCATTCCCGCCGTTATTATCTGGGTTCGTTGGATCAGTTGGAAAATCCGTTTCTTGATCAATTTCAGGTGATGGATTCCAGTTGCCTGACGTTACGGTTAAGCTCGGGCTGGATAGCTTTCCGACAACATCGACAGATACGACATAATAGCTCGTGAAGTCCGTAGCATTGGCACCCACTGTCATAGAATAGCTATCTTTGCTGTAAATGATAGAGTCGCCGTATTTCTCGAATTCTCCGTTGTTAACGGAACGGAATACACGATATCCTACGATATCAGCTGCTTTACTGTTCGTGAACGTCAATACGCCGTTGTTCAAGCGAACATTCGGCGGAGCATCAGGTAGAGAGCCATCATCTTCACGAGGGTCTGTAACTGATGGAGCGTCTCGCCCAGCATCAGCAGGAACGTATACGGATAGATCACGACGACTGCTAGCGGCTAGTTTCGCTTGAGCTGCTTTTAGATCGAGCATAAGTTGATCTAAAGGCATTTTACGAACGATAACAAGCTTTTCTGCTAACATATCTTCTGGTGTCAATTTATTGGGAACATAGTTAATACCGTTATATTCAACAACCTTCATATTGACTAATGTATCGTCAACCTTTTTCGGAATGAACGGTTTGTTGAACCAATCCGTAACGACAAGTCCTCCTTGCTTGTTAAGCGCAGATGGGAGCAAACCGCTCGTTGAAGATACCGTCGCTTTTACAAGATTATCAGGTTGAACAAATTTTTTGTTTTCGAATAATTGTGGTTGCTGCTCTGTTAATTGATTCATAATAAGTGCCCAAAGTGAACGAGCCCTTGTACGACCTGCTGTCGTTAATGTATGAGCGGGCTTCTCGTACCCAGCCCATACTCCTAATGTAACGTCTGGTGAGAAACCAACAAACCAAACATCACCATAGCTTTGTGTGGATCCCGTTTTACCACCGAATTGAATATCGCGATAACCTTTCAATTGGCTGGTAAGTGCATGTGCGGTTCCTGAACCGTCAGCAATAACCGTTCTTAGCATATCAGTCATCAAATACGCACTTTGCTCGGAAACGACACGCTTCGGTGTATCCTGATGCTCATAGACAATTTTTCCATCTGCATCTGTAATTTTGGCGATCATGAACGCATCATGGAATACCCCTTTATTAGGAATAGCGCCATACGCATTCGTAAGTTCTTCTACTGTTGTTCCGTTAAGCAGACCGCCAATTACACCAGTTTTTGCGGAGTAATCACTTTCGGAAATCGTAGTAATACCTAATTCTTTAACGAAATCAAGTGCAACAGGTATAGTCAACACTTCATTATAAATTTTTAGTGCTGGAATATTCAATGATCGATTAAGTGCAGTTCGTGCAGTGACTAGTCCAGCAAATCTACGATTAGCGTTCATTGGAATATGGAATCCCTTTTGACCATCTTTCAAAATTAACGGTGCATCATCAATAATACTTGCTGGTTGAATTAATCCTTTATCAATAGCAGGTAAGTAGGCTGCTATTGTTTTCATTATAGAACCAGGTTGACGAATCATTTGAGTGGCGTGATTAAGCTGTTCTTGATAGAAGTCACGACCTTCAATCATTCCTAATATAGCACCTGTTGTATGATCGATTAGAATTGCACCAGCCTGCTCTACACCTTTTTCTGTACTATCAGCAGTAAAGTTGTCAGGGTTGCTACCAATCTCTCGCATAATATCGTATATTTCTTTGTTGATCGTCGTATGAACATGATAGCCACCACGAAGTAGTTCTTCACGGGCATCTTCAATTAAATTAGCATTTTCGGGTAAATTCAAATCTGCAGCTGTTAGCTCTTTATTCTTTTGTAATAGTAATACTTTTGCAGCTTCACGCTCAGCCTCTAACATAAGGAATGGATACGTATTGTAAGCTTTCTCAGTTGGCTCAGCAATCGAAGCTCGAATATCGAATGCAAGTGCTGACTTATATTGTACTTCATCAATTTTCCCGGTTTCAAGCATACGACTTAATACTACGTGTTGACGCTTAATGGCATTGGCAATACCTTTTTCATTATGTTGCCCAGAGCCAGTAAAGGCAGTATACGTTGATGGTAATTGTGGTAAGCCTGCGAGATAAGCAGCTTGAGCAATATTAAGCGTGCTCAAATCTTCAATGCCAAAAATCCCTTTAGCAGCTGCTTGAATACCAAATACTTGATAACCGTTAGAACCATTACCGAAAGGCATTTTATTCAAATAAGCTGTAATAATTTCTTTTTTGCCCAAATATCTTTCCATCCGCAGAGAAAGGAAAATTTCTTTGATTTTTCTACTATCTGTACGATCCAAATTAAGGAATACCCGCCTGGCAAGCTGCTGTGTCAGTGTGCTCCCACCAGTTTGAGTGTCCTCATTAAACAGTTTTTCTTTGACGGCACGACCAAGGCCCCATGCATCTATTCCTGGATGTGTAAAGAAATGACTGTCTTCAGTCGCTACTAATGCATCAATTGCGATTTGAGGGATGTCATCATATGTAATTACGATGCGATCTTCATCTGTCCGTAACTGACCGACAAGTGTTTCATCATTGAAATATACATAACCTGTCATAGAATACTCAGCAACTTTGCTTTGAATATAAGATTGTGATCTTATATCTTCACCCTTCACATTGGCTGCAACATAGCCTGCAACAACACCGCCTGCTAATAAACCGCCAAATATGACGAATAATAGAATCCATTTAATTGTTAAGAAACTAATAAGTAAAAACCAACGCCATTTTCCATAAGGAAGTGGCTGTGATTGTTGTTCCTCATGCATATTTTCACATTCCTCCTCTAGCATAACGGAAATATTATACCATAAATGTGTTAGATAAGTATATTTTTCGCGCAGAAGCTACTGTCGAATGTTGTATTTAATAATATAATAGTTAATCCTCACGATGAATGGATAGACATATTTGTAATAAAAATGAAACCAATATTGGAAAATGATGTATTACTGATTGTAATCATGTAATATAAAGTGGATGGATAGTATAAGTAAAGGAGGAGGGGAATGGAAACCTTATATTGGGGATGTCTCATATTCGGTATTTTGTATACCATTGTTGTCGTTATATTTGGAGATATTCTTGCGGGAGCAGTTGATGCTACGCTGGAATGGATGCAATTTGACAACCTACCATTTATTCAGCCGATCACTCTAGTCGGAGGGTTAGCTATTTTTGGTGGAGCCGGAATCTTACTAGCACATTACACGGATTTGGCAACAGTATTGGTCGTATTAATATCGATAGGCATCGGAATCATTGGTATAGTTTCCTTATACTTTGTATATGTGAAGCCAATGGAACAAGCTGAAATGTCAACAAGCTATTCAATCAACGAATTAGTAGGTAAGGAAGCTCTTGTAACTACTCCTGTTCCAGTAGAAGGATTTGGAGAAGTGATCGTGAAGACGATCGCAGGTATTACGAGTCATATCGCAGCTAGCTATAATAAGCAGTCTATTGCAGGCAACAGTCAAGTCGTCGTTGTAGAAGTCCATGACGGTATTCTGTATGTGGCAGAAATTCATTTGTAATGTTATGTGATGCTTCCAAGTAATTTTATTTCCAAATAGTTAATAAAAATTGGCTCATGCTTCCGATATGACTTTTTTAACAAGTAGAAGTCAATCGAGTAGCTACAAAAAGTTTAGGAGGTAATATTGAATGAACGAAATGTATATAATCCCTGCAATTGTAATTGGAATTATTGTAATTATTGGTATAGCTTTTTGGGCAAGATACAAAACGGTTAGCCCGGATGAAGCGATGTTAATTACTGGATCATTTCTAGGCACGCGTAATACATTGGTTGATGAATCAGGTCGTAAGGTGAAAATTATTCGTGGTGGCGGAGCATTTATTTTACCAATATTTCAACAGGCACAATTTTTATCTCTTTTGTCTCATAAATTAGATATTGCAACACCAGAAGTTTATTCCGCACAAGGCGTACCTGTATTCTCCAATGGTGTAGCTATTATTAAAATTGGCGGCGCTGTGGAAGATATTGCGACGGCTGCGGAACAGTTTCTAGGCAAGCCTACAGAAGCTTTGAAGGCTGAAGCACAAGAAGTATTGGAAGGTCACTTGCGTGCCATTCTTGGGATGATGACGGTTGAAGAGATTTATCGTAATCGTGATAAATTCGCTCAAGAAGTACAAGGTGTTGCTGCACGTGATTTGAAAAAAATGGGTCTAGTAATTGTTTCATTTACAATTAAAGATGTACGCGATAAGCATGGATATTTGGATGCACTTGGTAAGCCAAGAATTGCGGCAGTTAAGCGTGATGCGGAAATAGCAGAAGCAGAAGCAGCACGTGATGCTACGATCCAAAAGGCACTTGCAACGGAAGCAGCGCAAAAAGCAGAGCTTATGAAGGATACAAATATTTCAGAAGCAGAACGTGATAAAGAAATGAAAATTGCTTCCTTTAAGAAAGATCAAGATACAGCGAAAGCGGAAGCGGATCAAGCGTATGCGATTCAAGAAGCGAAAGCGAAGCAGTCTGTAGTGGAAGAACAGATGCGTGTCGAACTCGTTCGCAAGGAACGTGAGATTGATCTTGAAGGCAAAGAAATACTTAGACGTGAGAAACAATACGATGCTGAAGTGAAGAAAAAGGCTGATGCTGATCGTTATGCTGTTGAGCAGGCTGCGGAAGCGAATAAAGTGAAGCAATTGAAAGAAGCAGATGCAATCCAATACCGGATTGAAGCTGAGGCGAGAGCAAATGCTGAACAAGTGCGATTGGAAGGTATTGCAGTTGCTGATGTTGAGCGCGCTCAAGGTACTGCAACAGCTGAAGTTATCCGTCTGAAAGGGTTAGCGGAAGCAGAAGCGAAGGAAAAATTAGCGCTAGCTTTCGAGCAATTTGGCGAAGCGGCTGTATTAGATATTGTACTGAAAATGCTTCCTGAATTGGCAGGGAAAATCGCGGAACCAATTAGTGCAATCGATAAATTATCGGTCGTAGATACAGGAAATGGTGAAGGAGCAGCGCGCTTAAGTAATTATGTTACTTCGTTAATGGCGACAGCACCAGAAATGCTTGAAAATGTAACAGGTGTTAATGTGAATGAGCTTATTCAAAAATTTGTTTCTGGAGACAAGAAGCAACCAGATATTATCGAGCAAGCACTTGCTACAGTCGTTAACAGTGATAATAAAGATAACGGAAGTGACTCAAACGTATAATCGATTGACTAATAACTGAATAAGTACAATAAAAAGGACTGCATCGAAATGCAGTCCTTTTTGATTGTTGACAAAAGGCATATGGAATGTAAGTGTTCCCCATGCCTTTTGTCATATCTAGTTGATCTCGTTGTGAGGAGGGGCTTAGTTATACGATTTCTTAAAGCCGAGTATTGTTAATTTTGAGACGAATTTTTTCTGTATGTTTTAATTGTTGCGATCAACTGATCTAAGGTTCCGCCAGACATTATTTTAGAAGTTTCGTCATCAAATGTTGAAAGGACATATGAGTCGTTGACGATATAATAAGTACCCGATTTAGCGTAAAAATATTTCCCTTCATGACTACCCACGCCATTAACCACGCCAAGAATTAATTTCATACCTGGTTTTAATTCTGGTTCTGAGCCAATTAAACGGGTGTTATGAGCTAATATAATCTCACGATCAACAGCGTCGCCTGAAATAACTTTATCGACGGATAACTTATATTGTACAAATTGTTCTTTTTGATCAGATCCGTTTTTCTTTCTTATAGCTTCCTCTGCTTCACTTGTTACAAGAAGGGTAATTTCATAATTAGGAAGTTGTTCTTCTACTTGAGCAATGATAACGGAGTCCATACCCTCCATCGCCTCTTGAAATGACAAGGGTTTTGATGAAACTAAAGCTGGACTATTATTGTAGGTTGGATATTCATTCCTTAATTCAGTAATTTCCTCGATACTAAGAAAGTCGTTATTTGGTTTGGATGGTATAGAGTAGATGATGGCTACTAGTAAAGCTGCGATAATAATTGTTGATGTTATAAAGAGACTAGCTTTCTTTGAATTAATATTCATTATATCAGCACCTCAGCTTTTAATTATAGAAGTTATTTGTAACCACTTGTATATAATGGTCCAATTAAACATAAAAAAACATACCTAGCAAACTAAATGAGATGCTAAAGAAATTAAAGAGCCTTAAGTCTTCTTCCCTTAATTTCAATTTATATCCTACTTATTATATTTAAGAAACAAAGATGTATGCCAAGCATTCTTTGCATATAGTATCAAAAAGGTATAGAGAGCGAGGTAATTATTGTGCATCCTCAGTACAATTGCTTCAAACCATTTATAGGACCATTTGACCCTTGTCCCCCTGTAACAGTCAAATGCTATAGTACACCCCCCAATTTATTTATGGGATTTCAACCGCCTAATTTACCACAATTTAATCCCTACGATGCTCTAAGATATGGAACATTATGGCCGGCTTTATTTAGCCCCTATGATCCAAAGGGTTGGGAGGGGGCTGATGTATG
The DNA here is from genome assembly GCF_056786395.1 of Paenibacillus sp. Y951. Classification (NCBI taxonomy): domain Bacteria; kingdom Bacillati; phylum Bacillota; class Bacilli; order Caryophanales; family Paenibacillaceae; genus Paenibacillus; species Paenibacillus sp. Y951. The sequence continues at coordinate 314,944 of NZ_JBXCIY010000003.1, forward strand.
AATGTTGTAATAGATGATCAGTATTATCAAATTCTTCACAATTTGCAAGCGATAGACTTTGTCTTAGTAGAACTAACCCTTTATCTTGACACCCATCCGGAAGATGTTGATGCCATCCATCAATTTAACCATTATGCGAATGAGCGAAAGAATATCGTTACATTATTCGAATCAAGGTACGGTCCACTGATGCAATTTGGGCATAGCCTCTCACCTGATACATGGGAATGGGCAAATACTCCTTGGCCTTGGCAAGTTTAACCTTCTGAAAGGGGACAATATTAATGTGGGTGTATGAAAAGAAACTACAATATCCTGTCAGAGTCAGCAAATGCGATCCAATGATGGCTAAGTATTTAATGGAGCAATATGGTGGTGCTGATGGTGAATTAGCTGCTGCACTTCGCTACTTAAATCAACGATATACTATACCTACCAAAGTAATTGGTTTGCTTACCGATATTGGAACAGAAGAGTTTGCTCATCTTGAAATGATAGCTACGATGATATACAAATTAACGAAGGATGCAACTCCAGATCAGATGAAAGCTGCTGGTCTGGGTGCCCATTATGCAGCACATGACCATGCGTTATTCTACCAAAATGCATCAGGAGTGCCTTGGACAGCTTCTTATATACAGGCTAAAGGTGATCCAATAGCAGATTTATATGAGGATATAGCTGCTGAGGAAAAAGCTAGAGCGACTTATCAATGGTTAATCGATATGACAGATGATGTTGATTTACAGGACAGCTTGAAATATTTAAGGGAGCGTGAAGTCGTTCACTCTCAGCGTTTTAGGGAGGCTGTTGAAATCGTAAAATCAGATCGTGATCAACAAAAGATATTTTAATGTAGAAACATAATGAAAAAATCCACTCTGATATAATGTCAGAGTGGATTTTTATTGTGGTTGGGGGAAGTCATCTTTGTTCAGAAAGTATGATGAATTGTCGTACATACATTATTAATCTGACAATACTAATTAAAAGAGTCCATCAGTAATCGTTCTTAACAAGTAATAATATTCCTCCACAAGCGTCTACCCACTCAATTTATAGCAGTCCCCAATTAGCCCCAGATTAGCCCCAATTGGGTGTAGTTTAATGCACTATCTTGCGTTTTTGAATAAAAGAAAAAAGCCCAAGAGCCTTGATACTACGGGCTCTTGGGCTTTTAACACTGTTTCCTACGCCGGAAAGTTATTAACGGCTGTAGAACTCAACGATTTGTTGCAAGTCGATTTCTTGAGAAAGCTCAGCACGCTCAGCAAGACGAGTGTATTTACCCTCAACTGCTTGTTCGTTGAACTCAACGTAACCAGGAAGGTGTACACGAGATTCAATAGCTTCCTTAATTGACTTCATGCTGCGGCTACGCTCACGAAGACCAATTACATCACCAACAGAAACTGCATATGATGCGATGTCAACTTTTTTACCGTTTACTGTGATGTGACCGTGAGCAACAAGCTGACGAGCACCAGCACGAGTGTTAGCAAAAGCTAGACGGTAAACAAGGTTATCTAGGCGGCTTTCAAGAAGCACGATGAAGTTATCACCAGCGATACCTTTCATTTTCGTAGCTTTAACATAAAGATTGTGGAATTGCTTTTCGCTCAAACCATACATATGGCGAAGCTTTTGTTTTTCCATAAGTTGTAGACCATAACCACTGATCTTGCGACGAGAGTTAGGGCCGTGTTGGCCTGGAGGGAAAGCTCTTTTCAAGTCTTTACCTGTACCGCTTAGAGAAATTCCAAGGCGACGGCTTAGTTTAAATTTAGGACCAGTATAACGTGACATATGTTTATTAACTCCTTCATCAAATGAAATTATTGAGGATGGGGTTGTGTTTCGCGGATAAGAAGGTTATAAAGTAAGAATTCATTCTTACACTGCCCCGCACATCAGCCGCAGGCTTGACAGTCCTTACATATCCTGAGGGTGACACAAAACCGTACGCCCTTAATACCATCATTAATATTATAAAGTTTTAATGTCAAAAGTCAAGAAATGAAACGAAATAACACAATTATATGTTTTTATGGACTTTAACCTATAAGTGTCTAAAGTCCTAATATGTTAAAGGTTGTTAGTGCAAAATCCTCAAGAATAGAGTATGATATGGAAGAGAAAGCTCATCTCCTTAGGAATTTGAAGGAAAGGGTTGGGTATGTAATGATGGACGGAACTAATGAATTAAATAAACCAACCATTTGGTTCACAGATGAAGATTTCCATGATGCAGATGAACCGTATCTTCCAGAACTATTAACGGAAAGTTATAATTCTTGGTACGCTGATGCTGGGGATATGAAATTATGCCTGTCGGGAATGTTTAGAGTGTATACTAAGACGGGACGTTATATTGGTAATCATTCGGAGTTATCGTTGCCCGTGAGCGTGCTGCAATTAGATACTCAAATGAGTCGTGCAGCAGAATTGTGTTTGAAGCAAGGTCAATTTATTCAATTCAACTATGAGAACATTCAATATAGCGCAATACTCATTAAACGTCGTAGAGATTCTGTTGCTTTTGCAGCATTTGTATATGCAACGAAAGTGGAGCAAGCGATTACCGATATTTCACTTGAAGCATATATGAAGCATTTTCGAACGCATTTTTATCGTGTTTTTGAAAGTGTATTTGTGAAAGAAATTATGATACAGAAAACATTAATCGACAAAGAAGCTAGTCATCGTGAGCGATTATTTCTAATTTCGAAGCGACTGTATGACCAGATAAGTGCTGAAAGCGTCGTTCGTGAGGTGCTGTCTAGTCTTGAGGATCTTTATCAAGATTCCGAAATTTATTTGTATCTTTCGCAAGATTACTTAGAAGGTGATGCTCGTATTCGTCCACTTGAATTTCGCAACTCTGCGAATGATATTGTGACGGAAGCATTTTTGGAAGGCAGATGTTGCATCGACCGAGAGCAAGATGGATATATCAAATTAGCGATTCCAATGAATGGTAAGCAGGCTGCATATGGTGTGCTTTGTATTGAAATCAAAGATTTTCATTGGGATGAATCTGATTTGCCAGCATTTATGTTAATTGCAGATACCGCTGGTTCAGCATTTGAGAATGCAAAGTTATATGAGCAATCTAATTTGCTTATTAATGAATTGAAGATCATTAATGATATGACAAAGCGTTTGAATCAATCATTACGTTCCAAAGAAATATTCCAATTTGCAACATCAGAGTTGATGAAAATATTTGAAGCGGATTACTGCTGTGTATTACAACTTGACCGTAAGAGCGATGTGTTCAAGGTGAAAGCAAGTAACCATGAAGTATTAGTAGGAAAGACCTATTCTGTTGATTATGGATTCACAGGTATTGTGCATCGTACAAGAGAAGCTTTAATCATTTCGGATTATTGGAATATGCAGCCTGCATCCTCAGAATTGATGGATGATACAAGTTCTCGCTCTTTGATTGCAGCACCGATTTTTGTCGAAGGTGAAGTTGAGGGAGTTATTCTTGTTACGCATCAAGGGGCTAATCATTTCTCTTATGATAACTACAAATTACTTCAAGTTATGAGCTCTCATATTGGTTTAGCTGTAACGAATGCGTCATTACATGCGGAAATGCGTAAAATGATCATTACTGACAATTTAACAAATTTACATGCACGTCATTATTTGAATGAACAAATTCAGCGTCGACAACGTTCAGACACACAAGGCTCATTGATACTTGTAGATATAGATTTTTTCAAAAATGTTAATGATACGCATGGTCACCAAGTCGGGGATCGTATTCTTATTCAAGTAAGTGCCATTATTCGTTCATCTATTCGAAATGGCGATATCGCGGCAAGATGGGGTGGGGAAGAGTTAGCAATCTATTTGCCTAATGTTCATGCCTCGCGCGCGATTCAAATTGCCGAGCGTATAAGAATGAGAGTAGAAAATGAAACGGATCCGAAAGTTACTGTATCATGCGGGATTTCAGAGTGGGAAGCAGGTCAAGATAAGATCAGTGTTGAATCACTATTTTATCGTGCGGATATGGCATTGTATGAGTCGAAGAAGAACGGTAGAAACCGGATTAATATTGGATAGCAATGATCATCTTAATTACGTTGAGTTTATGGAGTGGCTGAATGTGAACTGCAATATGCAGTTCACATTCAGCCGCTTTTTGGTTTTTACTCTCGAATAAGATTGGAGGGAAAGAGTTACTCTAATAAAGTAGCTTAGAAGAGAGGATGAGAAGTAGATGAGCGGGTTCAATTGGCGTATGAGTGCAACGATAATACTATGTGCAGCAATATTACAAGGATGTAGCATGCTCTCTAGTAATAGATCTGGTGATGAGTGGCTTAAGCTTGTACATGGGGGAATTACCGCAGAAGACAATTTCCATTTTGATGGATCAGTTGCGATGGGTTTTACAGATGGGGTTGCGTTAACGCCGTACGCATTTGAAGGAGAAATACAAGGACACAAACAAATTGCACTATATGTGGAGCAAAGTAATAGTCTTGTTCGTAATCCGATTAATGACTTCGATTTCATTGCATCGAACTACAACGATGTTGAAATTGTATATGAAGGTTTGGTCCAGGATGAACAACAAAGTATCGTTGTACTTCATGTCGTAGCAGATGAAGCGGCAGCTACAGCCCGTTTGCGAGAACAATTGCGACAGGAGCTATCTAATGTCACCCTGCGAGCCATTGGGGCAGCAGAAGAGGGTAGCGCTAGTGTGAAGCTTGTGCAAGCGGAGGCTCGTGCTGCTGAGGCTACGCTTGATGAAATGCTGAAGGAGCTGAACGTAAGTATGAAGTACGCGATAACGATTGATAAGTTGAAAGCAAAGCCAGTAAAGATGGAGGAGTATGTTGATTTGCAATACAAAAAAAATGGATCAGTACTCAATGAATATCGCAAAACGATAATAAAATTTGATTTGAATGGAGCATATGTCGAATAACATTAACACCATTACTGCGAAAAACTGCTAAAATGATAAAGTAATAGTTGAAATTAGTTATATTGTAGTAGCTGAAAAGTTCATATATGCTTACGAAGTTACTTTTTATTTGCAAGAAGTGTAAGCAGATGCTTCCGAAGTAACTTTTCATTCTTCACAAGAAGTTACTCAAGTAGTCAATGTAAAGTTATTAGTAGTTAATAAAAAGTTTTAGGAGGTTTTTTCTATGCGTGATCCAAGACTGAAACGTCTAGCACAAAACTTGGTGCAATATTCGATTAATGTGCAGCAAGGCGAAAATATTTTGATTGAAATGATTGGTGAAGAGACTGAGTTTGTGAAATGTTTAATTGAAGAGGTTGCAGCTTGTGGGGGGCGTCCATTTGTTGAACTAAGTGATAGATCTATTTTGCGTACGCTTCTGCAGCATGCATCGGAAGAACAAATAACACTATGGGCAGAGCTTGATCTAGCTCGTATGAAAAAAATGGATGGATATATTGGCATTCGTGCAGGGAATAATGTCAATGAACTTCAAGATGTACCCGCTGAAAAGATGCAATGGTATGAACAAATTCATCGAACAAAGGTACATATGGAACAGCGAGTTAAGAAAACGAAATGGGTTATATTAAGGTATCCAAACGCCTCGATGGCACAATTGGCGCAAATGAGTACAGAAGCGTTCGAAGATTTCTATTTCAATGTATGTAATCTTGATTATGCGAAAATGGAACAAGCGATGGAGCCGTTATTCGAGCGTATGAAAACTGCTGATCAAGTAAGGATCGTATCACCAGGTACTGATCTTACATTTTCTATCAAAGATATTGGCGCGAAAAAGTGTTCCGGACATCGAAATATACCTGATGGAGAGGTGTTCTCCGCACCAGTTAGAGATTCAGTGCAAGGGACAATTCATTATAATACGCCGACCGTATACTCAGGGACGACATTCCAAAATATTAAACTAACTTTTGAAAATGGGAAAATCGTTGAAGCAGAAGCGGGTGATCAGACCGTTAAGCTGAATGAAATACTTGATTCAGATGAGGATGCGCGTTATATCGGAGAATTTGCAATCGGATTTAATCCGTATATTTTGAATCCAATGAATGATATTTTGTTCGATGAGAAGATTGCGGGAAGCTTACATTTCACACCTGGACAATGTTATGAAGAATGTAATAATGGGAATAATAATAGTTCTATACATTGGGATCTTGTATTGATCCAGCGACCAGAATACGGTGGTGGAGAGATCTACTTTAATGGAGAGTTGATCAGGAAAGATGGACAATTCGTTGTAGATGATTTACTGGCATTAAATGCGAAACAATTAATTTCTTAATAAGTTTATTTGATTTGTTATGGAAACTACTTGAAGGAAATTGTTTTTCAAGGTATGATTATAACTGAAAAACCTTATTAATAATATGGAGGGATCTCCCATGTCTAATAACGCAGCAATTGTTGAAATTTCTCAAGCAGCAGGTAAATTCACATCTTCAATCGTACTACAAGCAGATAGCAAATATATCGATGTTAAAAGCATTTTAGGTCTATTTACAACTTTAGTTGGTGGTCACGCATATGAACTACATGTTCATGGTCCTGATGCAACTGAAGCAAAAGCAGCTATGGCAGAAGTGTTTGCAAAACATAGCTTGAATGTAAAAATTATTTCAGAGTAATAAAACGGGAAAAGCACTTCTTCAGATGAAGAGGTGCTTTTTTATATATATAATGACTTTATCCTTGTACTATAATTGATTTTCGACTAATATAAAGAGAGTATAAGTTGTTCGATAAGCAGTGAAGGAGGGATTCAATGTCTGCACTAGAGAATACTGAATTTTTAAATGAACGAGCACTACGTCTTCTGCAAGAAGATGCAGCTAAAATAGAAAAGCTAATAGAAGTTCAGATGGCGAATCTTACTACCCGTCAGTGTCCATTATATGAAGAAGTGCTTGACACTCAAATGTATGGCTTCTCTCGTGAAGTTGACTTTGCAGTTCGTATTGGCTTAGTTAATAATATGGATGGTAAAAACATATTAAGCCGACTTGAACGCAATTTGGCGGTATTATATGAGGCATTAGATCAGAAGGGACAATCTCTGTAGAGATTGTCTTTTTTATATCTTTTTTTCAAATGAATTGCCTTGATAAAGAGAAGTTTATCCTTTACAATGTACATATATGGCATATTGAGGAGTGAATGACATGACCGAAGAACTTCAAACTGGTGTAATTCGTATTTCTGATGATGTAGTAGCTACAATAGCGGGACTTGCGGCGCTGGAGACTCCTGGAATCGCAGCGATGTCTGGTGGGATCTCTGAAGGCCTTGCGAAGCGTCTTAGTGGTAAAAATGTCCAAAAGGGCGTAAGTGTAGAAGTAGGGCAGCTAGAAGCAGCCATTGATTTGCGTATTATTGTTCATTATGGCATTCCTATTCAAGAGGTAAGTCGTCAACTGCAGCTGAATGTTCGAGAAGCGGTTTCTAATATGACAGGACTTCAAGTAGTTGAAGTGAATGTCAAAGTTGAAGGTGTAGCCTTCAAAGAGGAAGAACAAGAAGAAGTCATTATGCGTTTGAAATAATAGATAAAAAAAACGACTGCCTGCCCTTTAATCAAAGGACGGAGCAGTCGTTTTTTTCGTTGTTGTAGAAGTAATCGTAGTTTTTTGGAGCACTCTATAGTACTCTCTTGAAATACTGAGTAATATGCCCATACACATTAAAGTGACGAGCAAGGAAGAACCACCATAGCTAATAAATGGTAATGTAACCCCAGTAAGTGGAATTGCCCCAGTTACTCCACCGATATGAATAAATGCTTGGAAAGCAAGTAATGATACGATGCCAACGCCAGTAACCATTCCGAATGTATTAGGGCAGCGAACGGCTACAATTAATCCTCTCCAAATAAATACAAGATAGAATAGAATAAATAGAGCAGCACCTATAAAACCTAATTCCTCTGCAATAATAGAAAAAATGAAGTCGTTATAGGCAAACTTCAAGTAATGGAGTTTTTGTACGCTTTCACCGAATCCAGCCCCTGCAATTCCACCATGCCCTAAAGCTTGAAGGGAAGAGATAAGCTGAAATGAATCACCTTGTGCATATGCAAGCGGATCTTTGTAAGAGGTGAAGCGTGCAATCCGATATTGCCAGCGTGTAGGATTGATCGCATACGAGATTAGAACAATAGGCGTTAGAACAGCAACTCCACTAACTGCAGTAAAGAAAAGTTGTTTTAAGTTCGCACCACCTGCCCAAATCATCATAGCAGCACAGCTAACAATAATAATAACCCCGCCTAAGTCGGGTTGCATCATAATAAGAAAAGAGACCAATGCAATTATAACAAGTACGGGCACTAATCCACGCTTGAAAGAACGGAACTTTTCGCCCTTTTTTGCAATAAGCGTACCAAGATAGAGAATAAGTGCGAGTTTGGAAAATTCCGTTGGCTGTATTCCAAAACCACCCAAATATAACCAGCTTTTTGCGCCATTTACTTCTTCGCTTATAAGTGGAACAATAGCAAGCATTATAATTACGGGTATGAAGAACAAAATTTGTAGCTTCCCGATTTTTCGAAATGGAATATTCATTAAGAAAAACATTATGAATATTCCTATGCAAGCAAAAATAAGCTGGCGTTTAGTGAAATAGAGTGCATCGTTGTCATATTTGGGAGCGACGACAGCAATCCCTGAGCTCGCGCTAAACACCATAACTAGTCCAAATCCGACTAGAATTAAGGTCATAATAAGAAGTAGAAAATCTGGTCTACCCTTGCTGTTTTTTTGCGGAGCTTTCATAATAATTACCTCATTATTAGCTTAGTGATGCTTTCAATTGACTAAGACCTTTATCGGCAAGAGTAAGCACGTTTTTCGGAATCGGAGACTCATAATCAAGACCATGTGGGAATGTACCTCGTCCGATATATACAGCCTCAATATTAAGTATAGCATGCGGATTTTCTAATTTTCCTTCGATTGCACGGGTGTTTACGCGCACGTAGTAATCTGCTGCAGTTTCTTTGTCAGAAATTTTCAAATCGTATGTAGCACGAGTATATTCCCACTGCCAGCGTACAAATCCAATTTTCTCAGCAGCTTCATCTAAATACCCTAGTTCGCTAGTTAGTCCAATAAGACCGGAGTTTTCGATAATCATATAATTTCCTCCTACAAATTTTTCAAAATATTTCGATGCAACTTCCCATAATAGAGAAACAGCAAAGTTAGATTGGTGTTGAATAGTTTACTTCATTATAAAGCACTGTTGTTATCTTCCATAATGATAGTATGTTTCTAGTTCTAGTGCAAGTATTACTGATAGACAAAAAGCAACAGATGCCGACTTCTACACTGGATTATTTATAATAACTCAAGTTTCACTGGACGTAGCCTACTGAAACGGTTATCCTAAATTGCTGTTTTCTGTTACACTGTATGATAAGATATTTGACAGTTACACGCAGTAAATTCAGGAGGTACACCATGAACATAATTACACATTTGGAGCCACATATTGAATATATATATGAAAAATTAGTGTACTGGCGTCGTTATCTTCATGAAAATCCAGAGCTTTCATTTCAAGAGTCGAAAACTTCCAGATGGATTCAACAACAGCTTGAAGAGATAGGTTGTCAAGTAGAGAGATGTTCGCAAAACAATGGACTAATTGTATCGATTGTCGGCGCTCACAACGGTCCTGTAATCGCTCTCCGTGCTGATATGGATGGTCTACCTATTCAAGATGAGAAATCAGTGCCTTACGCTTCAAAAGTCGCCAATGTCATGCATGCATGCGGTCATGATGGTCATACGGCAACTTTATTAGCTATTGCTGAATTTTACACCAATCATAAAGAAGAATTAAAGGGTGAACGAAGATTACTATTCCAGCCCGCTGAAGAGGTTGCGCCAGGCGGAGCAGCACCAATGATTGCCGAAGGTGCATTGCAGGGTGTAGATGTTGTATACGGAGTGCATCTGTGGACTCCGCTACCGTATGGTAAAGTATCTACTCGGGCAGGTAATTTCATGAGTGCAGTCGATGATTTCCACATCGAGATTCAAGGGCTTGGAGGTCATGGTGGTATGCCGCATGACACCATAGATACAATTGTTGTCGGATCGCAATTTATTCAATCATTACAAACGATTGTTAGCCGTAATGTCAATCCGATGAATCCTGCCGTTGTAACGGTCGGTTCTTTCCAAGCGGGTCATGCCAATAATATTATTGCAGAGCGCTGTGTCATTAAAGGAACCATCCGAACATTTGACGAGCAGACGAGAGTATTAATTCGAGAGAAATTAGAAAATGTATTGACGACGACATGTCAAATGTATGGAGCAACAAGCTTCTATAATCTCAAAAAAGGGTATCCATCTGTTATTAATGATGAAACGGAAGCCAGTCGTGTGTTGTCCGTTGCTAGCGACGTTATTGGTGCAGATAATGTTATCGTTGCCCAGCCGATCATGATTGCTGAAGATTTCTCATATTATTTGCAAGAAGTACCTGGTTGCTTTATGTTCGTAGGTGCAGGTAATGCAGATTGCCAAGCTACTTATGCACATCATCATCCAAAGTTTGATATTGATGAACGTGCGATGAAAAATGCGATAAGGATGCTAGTTCATGTCGCTGAACAATATGCACAGTAAAAAAGCTGATTGTAGCGGGAAGTTTATTCTTCCCATTCTGCAATCAGCTCATTTTTCGTATTATATAATTCTGCACTTTCTTCTTGGCTAAGATCCCACACATTTTCACTTCCCCAATAATACGAGAAGAGATCTTTCGATGCTGCGGTTTCTTTGGCATAGATCGTAATTCGATTTCCCGGTTCTAAGATAACATCTTCAAAAATGTAAGTTTGATTACCTGTCACACTTAAAAGCTTCCAATGGCTTAAATCAATTTCTGTTAATGTATTATTAGTAATCTTTGCTGTTTGTTCCTGTTTATTTATTGTTAATGAGATACCAGTATAACGTGTTTCTTTAATGGAAACATCTTCATTACTCGTTTCCTTCGCATTACTCCAGACTCCGATGTGATTACCTTTAGCTTGCTGCTCAATTTTCTTGTAAATATTTTCCATCTTAATGTTTGGTTCGATAATGAGTAATTTAGCATAACCCAGTTTCAATAATTTTTCATTCAAATTCGTTTCATCTTGTAAATGGACAATAGCTTGGAGCTGTCCATTCTCTTTGCGCATTTCTGTATCGAAGCTTAACATCACTTTTTCGGAAGCGAGTAGTTGATCAGAAATATATTGATGGGTATCCGAACCGAATAATTCATCATTAATATCGGTAACATCAAGAGAAAGAAACGTTACCTGCTCAATATGATCGCCTACTATAATCTCAAAGGAGTCATTGTTTAGAATTTTGCCGATTGGATACCAAGTATTCTCTTTTATTACATTTGAAGTCGAAGTCGGAAGTGTAGAGCATGCTGCCAATAGTAAAAGGACTAGGCAAAGCCCAATGTGTTTCAAATTTCTCATATAAAGAATATCCTCCGAAATGTAGAAAATCGTAAATAATTTAACAATAATTTTATCTATTATAACATAATTAATAGCAATTAATATATGTTTCTAATAAATGAATAGGTCATATAGCATAAAAAGCGTCACAATCTTTCATACTGTAGCTATACAGCTAGCTACGAGGAGGGTTTGATTTGCATACTAGAGAGACAATCATTGTACAAAGTGACCTTTCGATCTTACTAGATCGTCGTTCACTTTATGCAGTTGAAGCACAGCAACAAATACAGCCGTTTACCGAGCTTATCAAAGTAATGGGACAATATGAAGTTTATGAAGTGACTGCGATTACACTATGGAACGCACTGACTTTAGGAATGAAGAGCGAACGGATTGTTGATATTCTTCATTTGTATGTAAAAGGGAATATTCCTATTACGGCACAGCAGAAACTGCAACTATGGATGAATCGCTTTGGTAGATTACAACTACAAGTTATCGATCAGCAGCTGATACTGCAAGGTGATAGGGAAATAATGAATGAAATTCAGCAACATAGCTACATGACAGATTGGATTGTAGCTAAGTTAAGCGATACAGAGTGGGTATTAAAGCGGGAGAGTCGTGGATTTGTTAAGCAGGAGCTAGCTCGCGTGGGCTATGCAGTGACGGATCTGGTTGGCTATCATGATGGTGAGACTGTTTCACTCCAATTGCGAGAAAAAACGCCGAGTGGACACACCTTTCATTTGCGAGATTATCAACGTAAAGCGATCGCTGCATTTCATCGTGATAAATTAGGTGGAAGTGGTGTCATTGTACTTCCATGTGGAACGGGGAAAACGATAACGGGAATTGGCATTATGGCTAGTTTGCAAGCTGCGACGCTTATTGTTACATCAAGTGTCACTTCAGCTAATCAATGGCGACAAGAATTAATGGAGAAGACAACGATTGAGGCTAACCGAATTGGGATATATGGTGGAAAGCAAAGAGATGTATCTGAAATAACGATAGCGACCTATACGATCCTTACTCATCGACAACGATCATCAGATCAATATTTACATATGAAATTATTTTCTGAGCGCGACTGGGGGCTCATTATTTACGATGAGGTGCAATTATTACCTGCTCCGATATTCCGTATGACTGCGACGATACAAGCGACGAGAAGACTCGGTCTGACTGCTACACTAATACGTGAGGATGGTTGTGCTCATGACGTATTTTCATTAGTAGGCCCGAAGCTTTTCGATATGCAATGGAAGAAAGCTGAAGAACAGTCCTACATCGCGAAAGTACATTGTACGGAAATTAGAGTTTCACTAGCCGAAGAACTTCGTGAGCTATATCGTGATGCACAACCTCGAACCCGGCTTAGAATAGCAGCAGTCAATCGCAATAAGCTAACGATAGTAAAGTCGTTACTGCAACTGCATAGGGGTAAGCCTACATTAATTATTGGTCAATATATTTCTCAATTGGATGAAATTTCCACGCAACTTAATATTCCTAAGCTGAGCGGTAGTACAAGGCAAGCGGAGCGGGAGGAGATGTATGCGAAATTTCGGAGTGGAGAATACCCAATACTTATCGTATCGCGAATTGCTAATCTAGCTGTCGACTTGCCCGACGCATGCGTCGCTATCCAGGTTTCTGGAAGCTTTGGCTCAAGACAAGAGGAAGCGCAGCGAATCGGACGTCTATTGCGACCAAAGCAAACGTTGAATGAAGCATGGTTCTATACATTAGTGACGGAAGAAACGAAGGAAACGGAGTTCGCATTAAAGAGAGGGATGTTTATGCTTGAGCAAGGCTATCAGTATCAATGTATATCACAGCATGAGGTGTTAAGTGAATGAATATGCACACTTGGCGAGAAAGGCTAAGGTTTGGTGTTCAGCGAAAATATATGAGCCATAAGCTACTTAAGTCGTGCAGTGAGGAATGGATTTGGGAGCATGCTATTGTTGAGCCTAAGATCATTCAGGCTGTGCACGAACAGTTGAAAGAGTATGATGAACTCGTGCTTCAATGGTTATTGCAAGGCGAGGGAAGCGCCATTACCGAGCAAGAGCAGCTCATTAAAGCGATGAAAGCACAGTTGCATATATCAGGACAGCAAGCATTATGCTCATTGCTAAACTTAGCGGGGCTTGGAGTAATACAATGTATTAAACACCCATGGAGAGGACAGATATGGCAAATGCCGTACCCGATTTTCCACAATTGGCGGCTCGTTATGAAGCGAGAACGACAATACTGGCAACAAGCTCAACATATGAATATTGCTCATTATGTGATTGATCAAGGCAATAACATAGCACTTGGAAAAACGTTGATGTATGTACTACTTGAGATGAGTAATTTGGATCTAAGGTATACGAAGAAAGGCGAGCTGGCGAAGCTAACAAGAGATAAGTTAATATCACTCTGTGCCTCGATAAATAATGAGTTTTTTCAAGAACAATTCCCTCAACTTTTCAAGGAATCTTATGGCGCTAGTCTGAACTTTTTGTTGGAGTTAGCGCATGCGCTAAAATTAATTGAAGAAACAGATTATGGTTTGAAATTGAATATGGAGCATATTAATGACTGGCTTCTATTGCATGAATGGCAACGAGAAGTATTGCATATGCAATGGATGTGTGAGTTTTTCGGCGTTCTACCCTATTATGAATCTTTCACTGGAATCGTTAGCGAGCTGATAACATGTGATGTGGGTGTCTGGTATGAAGGAATTGAGCCATCGAAGCCGTTACAGATGTGGTTGTCGATGTGGCGAGCTTGTGGATGGCTGACAAGTCTATCTGGGAAAAATATGGACTGTGGAAAGCATATCGTTGTACAACGACAAGTTTTCGCTCTGCACAGTCAATCGCAACTGGCTATTCAAGATAACGGTGAAATTATTGTCTTGCCTGGAGCTTCCTATCGCCAGCTATGGTTACTTGAACAAATTGCTGAGCGGTTAAGTGAACAAGAGACTATCATCTACAAATTAACGGTTCGCGGATTAGTACATGCGATGAAAAATGGTTATACATTGAATCAAATCAAGCAATGGCTCCAGCAAAGCTGTGACCATGATGTACCGCAAATTGTTCAACATCTGCTAGAGGCTGCACAAATGACCTATGAGGAGTCAAGGCAGCAAGCTAGAATTTCCAGTCAATTAATTGAAGACGATCGCCACAAAGGGCCAACAGCTAAAGGAATAGCAAGTGCTTATGTAGAAAAGCAGCAAAGCTCTTCTTTACTACCGATGAAAGTGGAGTGCCAAACAGCTTTGCATCTGCTGCGCCCGATCGAACAATGGGGAAAATGGTTGGCAGCAACTAATCCGTTATTCGCTGAACCAGTGCTAGAGCATGAGGAGTTATATGAATTGCAAGCTGCCTCGCAATACAGCCCCATTACGACAAGTTGGCTGACAGAATGTCGTCAATATCATGATTCGACTAGCAAACAAATTGTACAATGTGCAATAGATCATCAATTATCTTTGTACATTAAAAAAGCAGACCATTCGTTATGTTTTCATCCGCAAAGAATAGTTGAAGCCGGTAATAAATGGCTAGTCGAAGGTGTGTTTGACCGCCAACAAACGGATGAAATCCAATGGGTACAGCTTAATGACTGGCAAGGAATTAAATTGCATATCGCTACTGTTTGATGATTTCTATTGGCGTACATTGCTGATTATGATAATCTATAGTTATAGTTATGTTCAAGTTCAAAAAGTCTACTTTTTGAACAACCTCTAATAGCGATGTGAAAAGGTGGTATGATGCCGGTGTATAGTCAAGAACAAGCAGTTGCGACTGAACCAGGAGCAGCAACGTTAGATATGGCGTCGTTACTTCTGAAAGCATATGAGCTTGGTGACACGATTATTGATTCCGCTCCAGTAGCTGATTATTTATATTGGCAATCTGAAGTAGCTAACAATACAGAAGTGAAAGAAATACAACGTGAGTTCGACAAAGCTAAAGAACTTTTTGAAGAATGTCAACGTTTTGGAAGATTTCATCCTAACTATCATGAAGCAAAAGATAAAATGAAGGATGTCGAACAAAGGTTGCAAGCTATTACTTGTGTAAGACAATTCAAAGAGCAAGAACAGCAGTTGGATGAATTATTGCATGAAGTAGCTTTGACAATTGCAAGAGCTGTTTCGGAAACGATAAAAGTACCAAGCAATGAAAAAGGCTCAGGCGGTGGCTGCGGAAGTGGTGGATCTTGTGGCTGCGGGAGCGGTGGTTGCGGCTAGATGTAATTCAAAGGACAGACTTTGATAACGATGTTTTGCGTTGTAGCTTAGTCGCATCGAATATGAAGCTAATTTGGGAAGTCCGGTACGCATGTACCAATAACGTACATTTACGTTTCCTCCTTCCTAAAATTAACTCCATCTTCTCGGTTCTGAAAGCCTGCTTTTTGAACTTTCATTTGTAATTAGATAAGTAGATGCTTTCGATGTGCTTTTCATTTGCTCTAGTAGTAGATCGAGAAGGCAATGAAAAGTTGTAGGAGGAATAATAACCGATGTTACCAGAGCGTACAGGTTTTATTATATGGGTTAGCGATTTGAAGTCGGCAAGAGGGTTGGAGCGTTTTGGTACTGTTCATTATATGTCTCGTAAGCTACATTATGTTGTATTATATATGAACGCAGACAAAGCGGAAGAGCAGCATAAGCAACTTCAGCGTCTTGCTTATGTTAAAAAAATTGAACGATCCTATCGTAATGAGATTCCAACAGAATATAGCAAAGATGTAGAAGACAAAACACGAGCATACAGCGTTTAGTATGTGCGCAAGTTAAAAAAGCATCTCAAGTGTACATTTAATGTACGCTAGAGATGCTTTTTTGTTACAAAAGGAGTTCACTAGTTATTTTCAATATATTAGAAGTATAAGTTTTTGGTGGAACCGAAGGTTCCGCCTTTTTCGGTCTGACATGCTGTACATGGCATGTAACGAGGAGAGATAGAATGGGAACCTGACTTAATAAGAAAATGAACATTTGTAGCGCCAAAAATGGTGTTACAGAGTGAGATTTGCATGGTATATGATACTGTAGCGCCAAAAATGGTGTTACAGAGTGAGATTTGCATGGTATATGATACTGTAGCGCCAAAAATGGTGTTACAGAGCGAGATTTGCATGGTATATGATACTGTAGAGCCAAAAATGGTGTTACAGAGTGAGATTTGCATGGTGTATGATACTGTAGCGCCAAAAATGGTGTTACAGAGCGAATAGACAATAGATTTTACGGTCTACATAGGCAGTTTGCTCGGATTACTGCTCCGTAGACACTATTTGTTCTCATCCTCATGTTCCAGCTAAGAGAACTAAACCGCCCTTTTACGCCCAAGCGGAAAGAACTAATCGCTAGTGGAGAAGCGACAGCGGTCGTAACAGCGATTAGTTCTTGGAGCGATCTATTATATTATTTTGGAAGTTGTTGTATAATGGCATCAATAGAAGGGATGGGAACAACATGGCTTTGAATTTTCACCAATTACATATTTTCCATACTGTTGCTGAGCGAGCTAGCTTCTCTGCTGCAGCTCAAACTTTATATATGACTCAGCCTGCGGTAACGATGCAAATTCAATCGCTAGAAGAATATCTTGGTACCAAATTATTTATGCGTTCTACGAAGAAGATTGAGTTGACTGAAGCGGGTAAAGTGCTGCTACCATTTGCGAAGAAGAGTATTGATCTGATTAGAGATACAGATATGGTTATGTCTAGCTTTACGGAACAGCTGAAAGGTCGCTTGCTGCTAGGTGCAAGCTTAACGATTGGTGAATCTATTCTTCCACGCTGGTTAGGACCTTTCGGTAAGGAATTTCCAGACGTTGGGATTAGTATGAAGGTAATGAATACGACTCATCTTATTGAAGAAATTGAGAATCATCAGCTTAATTTCGCAATTATCGAGGCGCCAATTGAGCATCCTGATATGCATATCGAAGCGGTAATGGAAGATGAATTGGTGCTTGTTGTACCAAGTGAGCACCCACTGACACATTTAGAAAAGTTGAAACTTGAAGATGTGCTGCAATATCCATTTGTATTGCGTGAACAAGGGTCTGGTACAAGACAAGTGATGGAAGACAAACTGATTGCTAATGGCTTTGATCCTCGGCAATTGAAAATTGTGATGGAGCTAGGCAGCACAGGCGCAATTAAGTCAGCTGTTGAAGCGGGATTAGGCATTTCTTTCTTATCTATTTCCTCTGTGAAGCATGAAGTTGCGCTAGGACTTATCAAAACATTACCGATTGAGCAAGTAACGTTTAAGCGTAAGTTTTATTCTGTCTATTTGAAATCATCTTTATTGCCTATTTCTGCTGTCACATTTTTGAAGTTTTTAAGAGAGAGGGATCTTAGTCAATGGCTATAAGACAAGCTTCTATAGATATGCATGTTCATACGACAGCATCAGACGGAATGTATTCGCCTACAGAAATGGTGGCAATGGCTGCGCAATTAGGGCTCGCTGGTGTAGCGATAACCGATCATGACACGACAGCGGGTGTTCAGGAAGCACAGCTTGCTGCTTTGCATCATCGGATTAAGCTACTGCCTGGAATAGAAATTAGCACTGTCGCTGACGGTCAAGACATTCATGTGCTAGGCTATTTTACGAATAATGACGATGAGCTTTGGCAGAAGCGACTTATCCAGTTAGGTGCAACGCGGGAAAGCCGTAATGAGATGTTAATTGCAAAGTTGAATGAACTTGGGATAGTGATAACATGGCAAGAAGTCATTGAGATAGCGGGTGATTCACACGGTTCGATTGGCAGACCACATTTTGCGCAAATTCTTATTAACAAAGGCTATGTGAATAGTAAGCAAGAGGCATTCGATCTCTATCTCGGGGAACATGGAAAAGCATTTGTACAACCATTACGTATTCATCCGTCGGATGCCTATCAATGGATAAAGGACGCAGGGGGCGTGTCTGTCCTAGCTCATCCGGGGATCTATCATAATGATCTGCTAGTGGAACAATTGCTACAAGCTGGAGTTGATGGAGTGGAAGTGAACCATTCTGATCATACGCCAGAGCAAGTACAATACTACGAATCTTTAGCTAAGCAATATAGCTTGCTTGCGACAGCAGGATCAGATTTTCATGGAATCGATGAACAGGGTACGCAAATTCATGGCCATCTAGGTAGTGTATGTGCTTCGATGGATGTCTATAATGAGATCTATTCCCTGCATCGCTCTCGTCTGTAAGGAAGTTCAAAAAGCGGACTTTGATAACGATGTAACGCGTTGTAGCGTATTCGACGTCGCATCTGAAACGAACTTGGAAAGTACGGTTCGCGTGTACGTAATGATGTACACTTGCGCTTCCGCCTTTCTCAAGTAGCGTTTCACCTGCTCGGTTCTGAAAGCCCGCTTTTTGAACCTTTATTGGAATAGGAAGTTCGAAAAGCGGACTTCGTCACATAACAGGCATGTACATTCTCACGAAGGTGAGTTTATACATGCCTGTTTTTATGTTCAGTTCATTATTTAACAACTTGTGGTAATGCCTTTAATCTTGCTTCATCAGGAGTAATAAATATTGTTTTCTGGTGATCATAGATGACGAAACCAGGCTTTGAGCCATTCGGTTTTTTGACATGTCGAATGAGCGTGTAGTCCACTGGTACAAGACTAGAAGTTTTTGCTTGTGAATAATGTGCAGATAGCATAGCGGCTTCTTCCAATGTTGCATCTCCAAATTCGGTACTGCGAATGACGACATGCGAACCAGGGATATCTTTCGTATGAAGCCATGTATCATTGGAGTTGGCTAGCTTGTTCGTAACATACTCATTTTGCAAATTGTTCTTGCCGACAAAGATTTCAATACCATCTGAGGAAGTATAGCAAAGTAGTTTTGGTTTCGCATTTTTTTTCTTCTTAGGACCTCTACGAACACGCTCACGTAAATAACCGCCAGCAACAAGTTCTTCGCGAATTTCTTCAATATCGCCGACCATGGCAATTTCAAGTTGCTGCAAAATATTGTTGAAATATTCAACTTCTAATTGCGCAAGCTCCAATTGCTCGAGGACGACGATTTGGCTATTTTTTTGTTTGCTATAGCGTTTGAAGTACCGCTGAGCATTTTCCGATGGCGTTTGTTGAGGGTCTAGCTCGATTTTAACGATGGCTTGAGCTTCATCGTAATAATTGGCTACTTCGATGAAAGTATCGCCGCGCTTAATCTGATGCATATAGGTCGTTAACAGCTCTCCGATAATACGGAAGCGATCAGCATCCTTTGCCTCCGTTAATGTGGATTCAAGCTTCGATAATTTCGTAATGTTTTTCGCTTTTTCGTTCTGTATAAAGCGAATGAGATCACTAGCACGCTGCTTAACGGTATCGCGTTCTGCTTTATCACCATAAAAAGCTTCAAGACATTCACTTATCGTGTTATATACAGCATGTTCGCCAGCGATATGTGTAAGTGCAGTGATCGAGAAGGCGAGCTTACTTGTTTGCTCGTTCCTAATAATGAGCGGTTGATACTGCTTGTTTTGCACTTGCTGCTGTAATTGGTTGAAGCTTTGCCATAATGACTGCCAATCTTCAATTTCCAGTGAACCTCCAAGCAGCATGGGACGCTGTTCAGCGGGTAGCCACTGCTCATATTCACCTGTTAAGCCACGATAAATGAGTTCGTTAGCGAGCAATGGACTTAATCCACTGAAGCTATTAACGAGATGCTTACTCGTTAGGCAGCTCTCTGTCGTTATATCCTCATTATGTGACACTATAATGTCTGCGAACTCGGAGTAGTTGCTCACAGTAAGTGGATCAATTTTATGTTGCTCTGGAGGTGACGTATAGGCACAGCCTGGCATCACGATACGATAACTACTCAGCATTGGTGTAACATGATGAATACCATCATGAATAATTCCTGTATTTGGATCAACGAGAATGATATTACTATGTCGCCCCATAATCTCAATAATGATCCGTTTGAAAGAAGTATCACCTATCTCATCCCGATGGCGAACATCAAGATGAATAACCCGCTCACGAGTAATCTGTGTAACGGCTTCGATCACGCCACCTTCACAATATTTGCGCATAAGCATACAGAACATAGGCGCCTCTAGAGGGTTACTATATTGCGCTGTTGTCCAATGTACACGAGGGTAAGTTGGGTTAGCTGATAGCAACAGCTTGCCTTGTATACCGTTACCACGCACGCTGAATACAAGTTCATGGCTCGTAGGTTGATGTATTTTCAAGATTCTTGCGCCGACACAAGCTTGTAGCTCATCGACAATTGATTTTGTTACTAATCCATCCAAAGCCATAGCTGTAAACCTCACTTTACTATTTCATATCTCTATCATGCCATAACTTTTGTGAAAACTTAAGTGCTTTAGGGATATTTTATATGTTGTCCGAATACATTTACGTTAGAAAGGTTGTCTAGCAAAATGGACAAATACAGGAGGGAAGCAGAGAATGAGTCAAATTCTATGGCATCAATTAAATCGTGAAGAGCTTACTGAAACATTAGAAAGCTCGGAAACACGCGGCTTAAATCAGGATACTGTCACTGAGCGATTGTCACAACATGGGTGGAACGAACTAACAGAAGCCGAAAAAGTATCGCCAATTCATCTGTTCTTGAACCAATTCAAAGATTTTATGGTGCTCGTACTGATGGGAGCGACGTTAATATCAGGCCTTCTTGGCGAATATTTGGACGCGATAACAATTCTGGCGATTATTGTTATTAATGCTGTGCTCGGTTTTGTTCAAGAGTATCGTGCAGAGCGTTCTTTATTAGCATTGAAAGAAATGTCTGCGCCAATGGCGAAAGTATTGCGTGATGGCAAGCAAATATCGATAGCGGCGAAAGAAGTTGTTGTTGGCGATATTGTGCTCATAGAAAGTGGAGATCGCATTCCAGCAGATATTCGTTTTCTCGAGGCCAACAACTGTTATGTAGAAGAATCTGCACTGACCGGTGAGTCGATTCCAGTTTCCAAGCATGAAAGTTCGCTACATGAAGCTGATCTTCCATTAGGTGATCAACGCAATATTGGCTTTATGGGCACATTAATTACTCGCGGCACTGCGATCGGTATCGTTATTCGTACCGGGATGGCGACTGAAATGGGGAAAATAGCGAATTTAATTCAATCGACAGAAGAAATGCAAACGCCATTGCAGCATCGATTGGAGCAGTTAGGGAAAATATTAATTGCAGTAGCGATTGCACTGACTGTGATGGTTGTCGTTGCTGGGATTATGCATGGTCAGCCAACTTACGGTATGTTCCTCGCAGGGGTAAGCTTAGCGGTTGCAGCTATTCCAGAAGGACTACCCGCTATTGTAACTGTAGCACTAGCGCTTGGTGTACAACGGATGATTAAGCGTAAAGCGATCGTTCGTAAATTACCATCTGTAGAGACACTCGGCTGTGCTTCTGTTATTTGCTCTGATAAAACAGGCACGCTGACACAAAATAAAATGACCGTCACAAATATATGGTTAAGTGATCGCGCACTCTCGGTAACAGGTCATGGTCATGTTCCCAATGGCGGGCTATTTGAAAATGGGCGAGAAATCGATACCCGTCATGATAATTCAATTAAACGATTGCTGCAAATTAGTGCGTTATGTAATAATGCTAAGCTCGTTCAAAATGAAAATATCGATCGAAGGGGAAAAAATCAAGTAGAACAAGAAGAGTGGGTACTTAACGGTGATCCTACAGAAGGTGCACTATCTGTTCTATCTACGAAATTGGGATCGCCTGCCAAAATGCTCGAAACATTATATACGAGAATAAAGGAATTTCCATTTGATTCTGAGCGAAAGCTCATGTCTGTTATACTTTCGCATCAAGGCGGCAGAATTGTTGCTACGAAAGGTGCACCGGATGTATTACTAGAACAATGCTCGCATATTTTGTGGCAAGGAAAAGTGATTAGCTTGACGCCCGCCTTGCGTCAGAAGTGCGCATCTGCTTCTGAACAAATGGCACAATCAGCACTTCGCGTACTGGCGATGGCTTATCGAGAATTATCGAGCTACGATAGATGTGAACGAGATGAGGATGCAGAACGTGAACTTATTTTCGTCGGATTAACGGGGATGATTGATCCGCCACGTGCTGAGGTGAAGGATGCGATTGCAACATGTCGCGCAGCTGGTATTAAGACTGTAATGATTACAGGCGATCATCAGCTCACTGCTGAAGCAATTGCCGGCTCATTGGGAATTATTCCGCGAGGCGGAGAATCGATGTCGGGTAGACAGCTTCAATTGTTGACCGATGATGAGCTTGACAAGCGTGTTGAAAATATTTACGTGTATGCTAGGGTATCGCCTGAGCATAAGCTGCGAATTGTACGAGCGTTGCAGCGTAAAGGGCATGTCGTAGCGATGACCGGCGATGGGGTAAACGATGCACCAGCAATTAAAGCTGCAGATATCGGTATTGCAATGGGTATTAATGGGACAGATGTTACGAAGGAAGCATCATCGCTTATTTTAAGCGACGATAATTTCTCAACAATCGTTGCTGCAATTGAAGAAGGCCGTGGCATTTATGAAAATATTCGAAAATTCATTCGTTATTTACTAGCATCCAATGTTGGTGAAATACTCGTTATGTTTTTAGCAATGATGGCAGGCTTACCGTTACCTTTAGTGCCGATTCAAATCCTATGGGTTAATCTCGTGACGGATGGATTGCCGGCGATGGCGCTTGGCGTAGACCAAGCGGAAAATGATCTGATGAAGCATCGTCCACGTAAAGCGAAGGAAAGTATATTTTCACGTCGTCTGGGCTGGAAAATTATTAGCCGCGGTATTTTAATCGGCGTCTGTACACTTGCAGCATTTTGGATCACATTGCAAGAGGGGGATCTTGTTAAAGCACAAACGGTAGCTTTTGCTACACTTGTAATTGCCCAGCTTATTCACGTCTTTGATTGCCGAAGCTCGCGCTCGATTTTTCACCGTAATATACTGCAAAATAAATATTTATTGTTAGCAGTATTCTCATCATTAGTATTAATGCTTGGTGTTATGTATATTACACCATTGCAGCCAATCTTCAATACAGTAGCTATCGGTTTGCGTGAATGGAGTCTTGTCGTTGTGGCCGCTGCCGTTCCATCGGTGTTTTTTGGAATTGGAAGTGTACTCAGCAGTAACAAATCTAAGAAGAAAAGTAATAAATGGAACTCGGCTGCCAAGGCTGCTTAATTGAATAATTGTGCAAATAATAGAACAGATCATTAATTCTCATCTCGCTCGCCATTCGTTATGCTTAATGACAACATAGAATAACACGATGGCGGGGAGAGAGAATTATGGAATTTACAAAGATGCAAGGATTAGGAAATGATTTCGTCATCGTATATGGGGAGCAGGAATTGCCTGCTAATGCCTCAGAATTAGCTCTACAAGTATGTAACCGTTTCTTCGGTATAGGGGCGGATGGTCTTGTATATATATTACCTTCAGATAAAGCGGATTTCCGCATGCGGATTATAAATTCGGACGGAACAGAGGCAGAGCAATGTGGCAATGCGATTCGTTGCGTATCCAAATACGTGTATGACAAGCGGCTAATACAAACTAAGGAACTCACAATTGAGACTTTGGGCGCAGGTGTACAAAATGTGCAGTTAATGATTCATGATGGTATCGTTGAAAAAGTACGTGTAGATATGGGAGCTCCGATCTTACACGGTCTAATGATTCCTACTATTATTGATAAAGATCACATCGTCGAACATCCGATTGAAGTGAATGGACAACAGTTCACATTTACCGCGGTTTCTATGGGGAATCCACATTGTGTCATCCCAGTTGAGGATGCTGCTACACTAGATTATTCGACAATTGGAGCAATTATTGAAACACATGAGCTGTTTCCAAAAAAAATTAATGTTGAATTTATAACGGTTTATAATCGTTCACATATTGAAATGCGAGTGTGGGAACGTGGTGCCGGACCAACACTAGCGTGTGGTACAGGTGCTTGTGCTACAGTCGTAGCATCTGCTCTATGTGGTGTCACCGATCGTGAGGCAACCGTTTCATTGAAGGGTGGAGACCTTTACATTGAATGGAATTCAAGCGATAATCATGTATATATGACAGGACTTGCCCAGGAAGTGTTCAGCGGTACGTTCGAGTAGAGTGATATAGGTGGCGTTGCAGAAATGGATTTGAATTTCAGGGATGCGCTGAAACAGCGGATTTTAGTCGGCGATGGAGCGATGGGAACCTTTTTATACAAAATGGGGTTCCCTATTGGCGTTCCATATGAACAATACAATGTGCTGAAGCCAGAGGTTGTTCTTTCTGTACACCAGCAATATGTTGATGCGGGTGCACAAGTGATTCAGACGAATACATATCAAGCAAACAGTGTGAAATTCGCACGTTATGGCATCGAGGATCAAGTAGATGAGATTAATCGTGCAGCTGTTCGCCTCGCTAGACAAGCTGCGGGAGATAAAGCTTTCGTAGTAGGTACCGTTGGTTCTATTCGTGATGGAAAACGAGGAAATGTTAGAACATTAACGTTGACTAACGCTCTTCATGAGCAAATTCATGCACTGCTATCAGAAAATGTGGACGGACTACTATTTGAAACTTTTTATGATCTAGAGGAAATGAAGCTTGCTGTACGTATCGCAAGAGAAGAAAGCAATATTCCGATTATTTGTCAATTTGCTGCAGAGGATTCTGGCAGAACGGTTGATGGTTATACATTGGAAGATGCTTTTGCGCAGTTGAAACAAGAAGGTGCAGATGTCATTGGTTTCAATTGTAGAACAGGACCGAACGGCATACTTAAATTATTAGATGGTATTGATAATAAAACGGATCTACCTTATTCCGTATATCCAAATGCAGGTGCAGCAAGTTTTATTGATGGGAAATACGAATATACAGCTGGACCGGAGTATTTCGCGTCTATGGCTACAAAGTTTGCTGATCGTGGTGCTCATATTATTGGTGGCTGCTGTGGGACTACGCCAAAACATGTGAAAGCAATGGCAGAAGCTCTTACAGGTTATGAACCAGTCCCAGTTGAAGCGCGGAATGTCAAGGCGAATAAATCAAGCCAGGCAGCTTCCTCCGATGCTGTATCAAGGTTTAAGTGGGGAACTGCTCGTCGTAATGAACAGACGATTCTCGATAAAGTGAAAGAGCGTCATACTGTAATCGTTGAGCTTGATCCACCTCGTGATCTTGATATTTCGAAATTTATGGATGGTGCCGCAGCGTTGAACGATATCCAAGTTGATGCTATTACGATGGCAGATAACTCACTTGCTGTTACTCGGATGAGTAATCTTGCGCTAGCTGCATTAGTTCAAGAACAGATCGGAATTACTCCGCTCATTCATATTGCATGTCGTGATCGTAATCTTATCGGTACGCAATCACATCTAATGGGCTTAGATGCATTAGGGATTGATCATGTACTTGCGGTAACTGGAGATCCTGCTCGTTTTGGTGATTTGCCGGATTCTAGCTCCGTTTTTGATATGACTTCATTTGAATTAATACGGATGACAAAGCAGCTTAATGACGGTATTGCGTTTTCAGGAAAGCCACTCAAGCAAAAGGCTAATTTTATCGTTGGTGCTGCTTTCAATCCTAACGTGAAGCATTTAGATAAAGCGGTACAACGTTTGGAGAAGAAGATCGCAGCGGGTGCCGATTATATTATGACGCAGCCGGTCTATGATACTGGCTTAATTGAACGAATTGCTGAGTCGACGAAGCATTTGTCAGTACCGATCTTCCTTGGTATTATGCCGTTAGCGAACGGTCGTAATGCTGAATATCTTCATAATGAAGTACCGGGAATTAAGCTTTCCGATGAAGTGCGAGCTCGTATGGCAGGGCTTGAAGGGGAAGAGGGCAGGGCAGAAGGTGTGAAAATTGCCAAGGAACTATTAGATTGTGCTGTTTTGCATTTCAAGGGGATTTATTTGATGACACCATTTTTACATTATAATATGGCGGTGCAGTTGACGGAGTACGTGAAAAATAAAACATCGTAATCAGTTTGGCCTACAAAAATCAACCGATCTTTGTGCAAATTATTCATTATTAATGCAATTATAGACGAAAAGCTTGTTCATAATAGAAAAATCAATTAAAATGAAGCTTATGTTATGATAGCTCTGTATAGTATGTACCTTTATTTTTTCGTCAACACTAGAATGAGGAATCTTTTTCTATACATCTATTGATTATGAACTGCGTGATGCAATTGTATCTGATCTAGTTGAAAGATGCATGTGGAGGAGGATCTAGCTTGGCAATAAAGCTTATTAATATCGGTTTCGGAAATATTGTTTCGGCGAATCGTATTATTTCGATCGTGAGTCCTGAATCGGCTCCGATTAAACGCATTATTCAAGAAGCGCGTGATCGACATATGCTAATTGATGCGACATACGGACGTCGTACGCGTGCCGTAATTATTACGGATAGCGATCACGTTATTTTATCTGCTGTGCAGCCAGAAACTGTTGCGCACCGCTTGTCCACTAAGGATGACGATAACGACGAATAGTACGAGGAGTTTGAAACAAATGGGATTGTTAATTGTTTTGTCAGGTCCTGCAGGAGTAGGCAAAGGAACTGTATGTACGGCGTTACGTTCACGTATGCCTGAGCTAGTATACTCAGTATCAGCTACGACTAGACAACCGCGACCAGGCGAAATTGATGGTGTGAATTATTTCTTTAGAACGAGAGAACAATTTTTGCAAATGATTGACCAAGATGCTATGCTTGAGCATGCAGAATACGTAGGTAATTTCTACGGAACGCCGCGTGACTTCGTTGATGAGACATTAGCTAATGGGAAAAATGTCATTTTGGAAATCGAAGTTCAAGGTGCG
Source organism: Paenibacillus sp. Y951 (assembly GCF_056786395.1). NCBI lineage: Bacteria > Bacillati > Bacillota > Bacilli > Caryophanales > Paenibacillaceae > Paenibacillus > Paenibacillus sp. Y951. The sequence continues at coordinate 342,389 of NZ_JBXCIY010000003.1, forward strand.
ATGAAGGTGAAGGAAAAGTTTCCTGAAGCAGTTATGGTATTTTTGCTTCCACCATCATTAGCTGAGTTGAAATCAAGAATTACCGGTCGTGGAACGGAAACACTTGATACGATTAATACTAGAATGAATGTTGCAGTAGAAGAGTTAAGTCTTCTTAGTCAGTATGATTATGCGGTAATGAATGATGAGATTGACATTGCTTGCGATAAAATCCGCAGCATCATTCTTTCGGAAAACTGTAGACGAGAACGTCTTCCTGCCCATATTTTAGCGATGGGTGCTGCAACAGAGAAAGCATGAGTGAGGAGAATGTCCAATGTTATATCCGTCTATTGACGAACTAGTTAAAAAAGTTGATAGCAAATACACTTTAGTAGTTGCTGCCTCCAAACGTGCAAGAATGCTACGAAATGGTGAGAAGTCTGAACTAATTGGTGCACGCTCTCACAAAGCAGTTGGCTTTGCGCTAGAGGAAATTTATGCTGATATGATTAAAGTTGAGCATATTCCTGGTAAAGAGAAGGATGAACAAAAAGACGAACGCAAAGACGAGCGCCGCGAAGAACGTGGATAGTCTATTGCTTTAGGTGAGAAGATGTGCGCATAAGTAATGCGTACATCTTTTTTATTTTTATTTGCACAAAAGAAGGTTAAAATAAGTTTAATGTTGAATTACTACACCTATATGGAAATATGATAAGATAGGTAGTGTACGACGGAATATGCTTATTATTTCTATGCGAAAGCGATGACATCAACCTATTTTCTAGGAGGGATTGAGATGGAAAAAGTTACTTATCCAATCGGAAGATTTGTGTTTGAAGGCATGACAGCTATGCAAAAACAAGAATGGATTGAACAAATCCAGCAGTATCCAGCATTACTAAGAGCGACAGTTGAAGGTTTTTCTCAGGAACAACTAGATACCCCATATCGCACTAGTGGTTGGACGGTAAGGCAGGCTGTGCATCATGTTGCAGATTTCTCAATAAATGTACTTACTCGGTTCAAGCTTGCTTTAACGGAAAACAATCCAACGATCAAACCTTTCTTGGAAGAAAAATGGGTACTATTACCTGATACTCGTTCCATGCCCATCCAGCCAAGCTTAAGTATTATTGATGGTACGTATGCGCGTTTACTCGTTTTACTAAAATCAATGAGTATGGCTGAATTTGAACGGCAGTTTTATCATCCGGAAAAAGGTGTGCAAATATCATTGAAGTTTTTTTTGAGTTATTCAAGATGGCATTCGTATCATCATTTAGCTCATATTCAAGCATTGAAACAACGTAATGATTGGTAATTAAAACATTTTTAATTTAAATAAAGGTTCAAAAAGAGGGCTTTCAGAACCGAGAAGATGGAGCTAATTTTCGAAAGGCGGAAGCGCAAATGTACGTAATTGGTACATGCGAACCGTACTTTCCAAATTCGCTTCATATTCGATGTCGACTAAGCTACGTCAGCATACCCATCGTTATCAAAGTCCGCTTTTTGAACTACATTATCGAAGGAGTTGGCATAGTGTTACGAGGCAAGACTATAGTGCTCGGAATTAGTGGAGGCATTGCAGCCTACAAAGGGGCTACCATTTGTAGCAAGCTTGTAGGAGCTGGTGCTAATGTGCATGTTATTATGACAACGTCTGCTACAAAGTTCATTACGCCATTAACATTACAGACACTTTCCAAAAATGAAGTCCATATTGATACATTTGACGAAAATAATCCGCAGGTGGTTAACCATATTAATCTGGCAGATCATGCGGATCTTATCGTTATCGCACCGGCAACAGCGAACATTATTGGTAAATTAGCCAATGGTATCGCAGATGATATGCTAAGTACGACGCTACTTGCAGCAACTTGTCCGATTGTGATCGCTCCTGCAATGAATGTTCATATGTATGAGCATCCTGCTGTCGTTCACAATATGAAGTTGCTTGCAGAGCGTGGGGCAATGTTTATTGATCCAGGTACTGGTCAGCTTGCCTGTGGCTATGTAGCGAAGGGGCGTCTAGCAGAGCCAGAGGAAGTTGTAGACGCTTTAAGTCGATGGTTTAGTAAGCCACAGCTACTACAAGGTCAATCCGTACTCGTTACGGCGGGAGGTACAATCGAACGACTTGATCCAGTTCGGTATTTGACGAATGATTCTTCTGGGAAAATGGGATTTGCTGTTGCTGAAGCAGCTAGAGCATTAGGTGCAGATGTTACGATTGTAGCAGGTAGAACGAGTGCGGCACCGCCTCCCGGTATTCGATTAGTTCGAGTCGAATCAGCAGCGCAAATGCTAGAGGAAGTGTTAGCTCGCTATGAGCAATCTAATATCGTCATCAAATCGGCAGCTGTAGCAGATTATCGTCCCGTACAACGTAATGTACAGAAGATTAAGAAGAGTGGAGATGTGCTACATCTTGAACTAGAGCGTACGACGGATATATTGCAAACGCTAGGTGAGCAGAAGAAATCTCAAATTTTAGTAGGCTTTGCTGCTGAAACTGAGCATGTCGAAAAATATGCATTGGATAAATTAGAACGTAAGCACTGTGATTTTATCGTCGCCAATGATGTTTCCGCTGAGGGAGCAGGATTTAACGGTGATACTAATATTATTACAATCTATAATAAGCAAGGAATTGTGGAGCGACTTCCGTTATTGAGCAAAACTCAAGCTGCGGAAAGACTTATGAATATTGTAGCAGCCCGATTACAACAGATTAAGGATGATAGTCATGATCGCTAATATTATTGTAGATGTGCCGAGCCGACAGACGGATCGGCCTTTTGATTATGAAGTGCCATTTGACATGCAGTCATGGATTGAGGTTGGTAGTCGAGTTGGCGTTCCTTTTGGTAGTCGTGTACTTCAAGGGTTTGTAATCTCACTTTCGACGGACACAGATTATGATCGAAGTAAGCTGAAAAGTGTGTCTCAATTGCTTGATCCTGTTCCGCCATTATTGCCCGATCTTATCGACCTTTCGGAATGGCTTAGTCATAAATATTGTTGTTCTAGAATTGCATCTCTACAAGTGATGCTTCCATCAGCGTTAAAAGGTAAAGAAGAAAAATATATCGGTTTATCTGAATTCTTTGATCAGGCAGAGCACTCAGATAAGCCGTGGTTGCAATACATTGCTGCGGAAGGTGGAGTAGTTACCTTCGATAAATTACTATCCGCTTATCCCGATGCTCATAAACATATTAAAGCAGCATTGCAGCAAAATATATTGTCTGTGCGGGCATCCGTGAAGGATCGCATTGGGATCAAAAAAATATTAACAGTATTGTTACCGGATCAGCTTGATATCGCTAATGAGCAGCTACCTGTACTTATGAAAAAAGCGCGCAAGCAGTATGAGGTTCTTACTTACATGATCGAACATCCTGAACCGATTCCGATGCAACAGTTAGTGGCGGCATTACATACTAGTTCGAGTGTTGTTCACGGCTTAGTAGATAAAGGGTTATTGCTTTTGGAAGAAAGAGAGCAAGGACGCGATCCTTATAAGGATCGTCAGTTTGCAGCTAGCTCAGCATTACCATTGACTTCCTCGCAGCATAGCGTCTATGAACGTATCGTTACGAGCATGATTGCTGAAACAGGACAAACAATGCTTTTGTACGGCGTTACAGGTAGTGGTAAGACAGAGGTATATTTGCAAAGTATTGCACAGTGTCTTCAAATTGGGAAGCAAGCGATTGTACTTGTTCCTGAAATTGCACTTACGCCGCAAATGGTTGAGCGTTTCAAATCTCGCTTTGGTGAGGCTGTTGCTGTGATGCATAGTCGTTTATCTGAAGGAGAGCGTTTTGACGAATGGCGGAAAATTCGTAATGAGCAGGCGCAAGTTGTCGTAGGGGCACGATCCGCTATTTTTGCTCCATTTCAATCGATTGGACTTATCATTATTGATGAAGAGCATGAGTCCTCCTATAAGCAAGAAGACACCCCGAAGTATCACGCAAGGGATGTAGCGGTGAAGCGGGCAAGACAACATGGTGCAGTTGTTGTACTAGGCTCAGCTACGCCATCTATAGAAACGTATGTTGCTGCAAGTCGAATCCCTGCCGATGGCGGCGAAGCTCCAATTCTTCGTTTGCCAGAACGGGTCTCAGGACAAGAGATGCCTAAAGTTGAAATTGTTGATATGCGTGAGGAGCTGCAACGGGGGAATCGCTCGATGTTCAGTGGATCACTTTATGATGCGTTGAAAGAGCGACTAGAAAGACAAGAGCAAACGGTGTTGCTGCTTAACCGAAGAGGTTATTCTACTTTCGTTATGTGTAGATCCTGTGGTCACACGGCAACATGTCCGCATTGTGATATTTCATTAACCTATCATCAGAAAACAAGATCACTTCGTTGTCATTATTGCGGACATACCGAAGCATCACCTAAGCAATGTCCCTCATGCGAATCAGAGCATATTCGCTTTTTCGGCACGGGCACGCAAAAGGTGGAGGAAGAGCTCGCGAAGCTATTTCCAGGTATCCGTGTCATTCGGATGGATGTAGATACAACAACTGAAAAGAATTCACATGAAAAGTTATTGAAAGCATTTGGCGATCGTCAAGCAGATGTGCTGTTAGGAACGCAAATGGTTGCGAAAGGTCTAGATTTCCCTTACGTGACTTTGGTTGGTGTCATCGCCGCTGATACGACGTTGAATTTACCAGATTTTCGTGCAGGAGAGCGAACGTTTCAATTATTAACGCAAGTTGCAGGTAGAGCAGGTCGCCATCATCTAAGCGGAGAAGTCGTTATTCAGACGTATAACCCCGATCATTATGCGATTACTGCAGCGCAATATCATAATTATGAACAATTTATTGAGGAAGAACTGTCATTGCGTGCTATAATGGCATATCCGCCATATTGTAGATTAATACTGATTACAATGTCACATGAACAGCTTCCATTGCTTTCGGATGTAAGTCAGCGGTTTGTGACCGAACTACGAGAGTTAGCGGAATATGAAGGTGTGCTTGTCCCATTACGGAGCCGAATGATGCGTGCGCTTGAAATATTAGGACCTGTTGCGTCACCACTTGCGAGAATCAAGGATCGCTACAGATATCAATGTGTGATAAAATATCGTGGTAGTATTGATGCGGGAAGTCTTGTGCAGCGAGCAATTAGTCCATTTCTTGTAGGAAACTCAAAAAATAAGGTGTTGTTCAGTGTGGATGTCGATCCGCAAGTAATTCTATAAGAGGTATTCAAAAAGCAGATAGTAAACTGTAAAATTAATATTTAGAAGATAAAGTGAGGTCATAGTATGAGTATTCGTCTAATTGTTAAAGAACCAGATTCAGTGTTGCGTGAAGTTGCGAAGGAAGTAACGAAATTCAATGCTAATTTAAAAAAAATATTGAAAGATATGGCTGAAACGATGTACGATGCGGATGGAGTAGGACTTGCAGCGCCGCAAATAGGAATATCGAAACGTGTTATTGTTGTAGATGTTGGTGATGAGAATGGTCTGATTGAAATGGTTAATCCTGTCATTATTGAACGTGATGGTGAACAGCTAGGTCCAGAAGGCTGTTTAAGTATTCCTAATATTAATGGTGAAGTACTTCGTGCTGACCATATTGTTGTTCAAGGTCAAAATAGTGATGGTGAGACATTTACCGTTGAAGCGACAGGGTATTTTTCGCGTGCTTTTCAACATGAAGTTGATCATTTGAATGGTGTATTGTTCACAGATATTGCACTGAATACGTATGATGTTTCTGATCAGGTAAGAAAAGGTGGCGAAAAATAATATGCGTATCGTTTTCATGGGGACACCGACTTTCGCTGTCCCTTCTCTACGTGCATTGATGGAAGCAGGCTATAACGTAGTCGCAGTCGTATCGCAGCCAGATCGCCCGAAAGGTCGCAAGAAAGTACTAACAGCACCACCATTGAAAGAAGCTGCGCTAGAGCTTGGACTGCCGGTCATTCAACCTGAACGTATGCGTAATGAAGAGGCCGTAGCTGAAGTAGCAAGCTATAAGCCAGATCTTATTATTACAGCAGCTTATGGTCAAATTCTACCTAAAGCTGTGCTTGATTTGCCAAAGCATGGTTGCATTAATGTGCATGGCTCTTTACTTCCACGTTATCGTGGAGGTGCTCCAATCCAGCGCTCGATCATTAACGGTGAAGCTGAGACGGGCGTTACGATTATGTATATGGCAGTAGGTCTTGATACTGGCGATATGCTTAGCCGTGTTGCGCTTCCTATAACCGACGAAGATACTTCAGGTACGATGTTTGACAAACTTAGTGTTGCTGGTGCGCAATTGCTCATAGAAACATTACCGCCGCTGCTTGCGGGTGAGCTTCCTGCCGTGGCGCAAAATGAGGATGAAGCTACTTATGCTTCTAATTTGACACGAGAAGATGAACGTATCGATTGGACGCAGTCTGCGAGAGCGATTTTCAATCAAGTGCGTGGCTTGTCACCGATGGCTGGTGCATTCACTTATTTGAATAATGAGCCTTTCAAAATTTGGACATGTAAGCCACTATCTTCACATGCAGATGCAGCAGCTGGCACGATTATTGCTGCTAGTGCTGAAGGCATTGCGGTGCAAACTGGCGATGGGCAATTATTACTTACACAAGTTCAGCCTGCAGGCAAGCGAATGATGGATGTCGCAGATTGGCTGCAAGGTGCTAGAGCAATTATTGGTGTTGAACTCGTTTCAGCCGTACAGGAGTAGACTATGAATAAGAAACCTTCAACAAATAGACAAGCTCCATCTACTAACAAAGCTAAGTCTAGTAATGGAGCTCCAGGAACAAGTCAGGGACAATCTGCGCAACCAAAACCGAAGTCAGCGCGTCTAATCGCTTTAGAGGTGCTAGTTAAAGTAGAGGAAGCGGGAGCTTATAGTAATTTGCAATTGAATAAGACGTTACAAGAACAACAACTATCTCGGCAAGATGCTGCGCTTGCAACGGAAATCGTCTACGGTACGATTAGTCGCAAGCTAACGATCGACTATTGGTTAACGAAGTTTGTTGCTAAAGGCTTGCATAAGCTGCAACCTTGGGTGCATCAATTGTTAAGACTTAGTATGTATCAGCTGGTATGGCTGGATCGTATTCCGCCGCATGCTGTTGTGAACGAAGCGGTTAATATTGCCAAGCGTAAAGGTCATCAAGGAATTTCTAGTATGGTTAATGGTGTATTACGTAGCGCCATTCGTGGCCAAGAGGAACTTGTCATTAGTGGGATCCATTTGCCAAGTAAAGTAGAGATGCTGTCGGTTCGCTATTCATTCCCTGAGTGGCTAGTAAAGCGTTGGCTAGATGAGTATGGCTTTGAGACAACCGAGCAAATTTTAAGTAGCAGCAACGAAGTGCCGCATAGCTCGATTCGAGTCAACACGATGAAAGCATCGGTAGCTGAAGTATTGCAAGCACTTGAATCAGAGGGTCTGAATGCAACGATGTCTCCACTTGCACCAGCGGGCATTAATGTACATCGTGGTGGTCATCTTGCTGGCTTAGCAGGCTTTGCTAGTGGTCAGTGGTCTCTACAAGATGAAAGCTCTATGCTCGTAGCGGAAGTGTTACAGCCTAAGCCAGGGATGGTCGTTCTGGATGCCTGCGCCGCACCAGGCGGGAAAAGTATGCACATCGGGGAATTGATGCAAGGTAAAGGAAAACTTATTTCTAACGATTTGCATGAGCATAAGCGCCAATTAATTGAAGAGCAAGCGAAGCGACTTGGGCTATCACATATTGAGACGATGAGCGGAGATGCGACCTTGCTTGCTGATCGACTGCAGAAACAAAGCTTTGATGCGATCCTACTTGATGCTCCATGCAGTGGGTTTGGCGTTATTCCCCGTAAACCTGAGATTAAGTGGACGAAAGAGAATAGTGATGTCACAGCGATAGCAGCCATTCAAAGTAAACTGCTTGATGCTATGAGTGATCTGGTGAAGCTAGGCGGTACATTGGTATATAGCACATGTACAATCGCCAAGGAAGAGAACGAACTGCAGATTGCTCAGTTTCTTGCTAAACATCCGCAGTATAAGCTAGACGCGCATTGGCCAGAGCCACTATTAGAATCTCTACGAGCGCAACATATTATCGACGATTCATTCGATGGACAATTACAGTTACTACCGCAATATGCCAATAGCGATGGGTTTTTCATTGCTCGTCTCGTTCGTCACCAATAAGCAAAATTAGTTTGTTATAATGGGTGCTAAGGTGACATAACATTGACAGATAGCTCCAAAGCGGCGTTTATGCTAAAATATATTGAAACATGCTTTACTTTCGCTTAGCGAAAGTGAAGTACCTATAAACTATACAGGTGTGATGAGATGAAACCATTTATTTATGACTATAGACATGATGAGTTGCAAGAGTGGCTGAAAGAGATTGGCGAGCCCGTTTTCCGTGCTGATCAAGTATTTGACTGGATTTATGTGAAACGTGTAACAAGCTTTGAACAAATGACGAATTTATCGAAAAGTCTTCGTCAAGCTTTAACGGATAAATTCGAATTCCTAACGTTGACAGAAATTACGAAATTCGAATCCCGCGACGGCACTGTCAAGTTTTTGTTTGGACTACAAGATAATCATGGGATTGAAACAGTTATTATGCGCCATAGCTATGGTAATAGCGTATGTGTAACGACGCAAGTAGGTTGTCGGATTGGCTGTACCTTCTGCGCATCTACACTGGGCGGGTTAAAGCGTAACTTAACAGCTGGAGAAATTGTTGCTCAAGTGGTTACCGCACAAATGATGCTTGATGCTACGGGAGAACGCGTATCCAGCATTGTTATTATGGGTTCTGGTGAACCATTTGAAAACTATGATGCAACTATGACGTTTTTACGTAATATGATTCATGAGAAAGGCCTGAATATTGGTCAACGTCATATTACCGTTTCCACAAGTGGAATTGTGCCAAGTATTTACAAATTCGCTGATGAAAACACGCAAATTAATTTGGCGCTGTCCATTCATGCTCCGAATGATAAGCTACGTTCTAAGCTGATGCCAGTTAACCGTCGCTTCCCATTTGATGATGTTATTGAATCGATTCGTTATTACCAAGCAAAAACAGGCCGTCGTATTTCTTTTGAATATGCGCTTATCGGCGGAGTGAACGATCAAGTGGAACATGCAGAAGAACTAGCTAGTGTAATCAAAGATATGTTATGTCATGTTAACTTAATTCCAGTTAACCACGTACCCGAGCGAGATTATGTGCGTACACCACGTGATGATATTTTTGAATTTGCAAGAGTATTAGAAAAGAATAACATCAATGTTACGATACGTAGAGAGCAAGGTCATGATATTGCAGCAGCTTGCGGTCAATTAAGAGCCAAACATATGGAATCTACGACGAGGTGATTACGTTTGTTAATGGTTAGTCGCAGTGATATTGGTAGAATTCGTCAAGTGAATGAGGATTCTGCGTTAACTGGTAATATTAATGCCCAGCTATCGTTTGCTATTGTAGCAGACGGTATGGGCGGTCATCAGGCTGGTGATGTTGCGAGTCAAATCGCAGTATCAGCCTTTCAGCGCATTCTCGCGCAGCATGAGGAAATAACGAATTGGAGTGCAGAAGACGGGAAACGTCTTATGCGTATTGCTATTCGTCAAGCGAACGATGAAATATTTCAATTAGCGAAACATATGGAACAGTATCACAATATGGGTACTACTATTGTTGCTTCCCTAATCTGGGATCATATGATGATCATTGGGCATGTAGGCGATAGCCGAGCTTATCGTATTAATGAACAAGGCATTGAGCAGCTAACCGCGGATCATTCCTTAGTCAATGCGTTAGTACAATCAGGACAATTAACAGCGGAAGAGGCTGAACATCATCCCCGTAAAAACGTTTTAACACGTGCGATTGGTACTGACGATGATGTCGAGGTAGATGTGCGTATTATGGAATGGAATAGCGCAGATACTTTACTATTATGTAGTGACGGCTTATCTAATCGTGTTAGTGAGTCTCAACTTCAGCAAATCGTAATGAATCAGCAACCACTTGAAATAAGTGCAGATCAATTAATTGCATTAGCCAATGAGGCAGGTGGAGAAGATAACATTACGCTTGTTCTGTATGATCCAAGCGGTCATGCACAAGGAAAGGAGGAGACACTATGATTGGACACGATCTTGCTGGACGCTATGAGATTATTTCCCGTATAGGTGGAGGCGGCATGGCTTTAGTATACAAAGCACATGACGTCCTACTTAATCGGAAAGTAGCGGTTAAAGTATTGCGACAACAATTTGTTCACGATGAAGAGTTTATTCGTCGTTTTCGTCGTGAAGGTCAATCAGCAGCGGCACTTTCTCATCCTAATGTTGTTAGCATATATGACGTTGGTCAAGAAGAAGATATTCACTATATTGTTATGGAATATGTAGAAGGCCATAACTTGAATGAAGTTATTATCGAACGTGCTCCTCTTCAAATTGAAGAAGCAGTACATATCGCCCAGCAAATATGTGAAGCTCTTGATCATGCACATACGAACCATATTATTCACCGCGATATTAAACCGCATAATATTCTTATTGGCAATAACGGTCGAGCGAAAGTGACGGATTTCGGTATCGCTAGAGCGGTAACGTCTTCAACGATTACACATACGGGCTCCGTTGTTGGTTCTGTACATTATTTTTCACCTGAACACGCCAAAGGTGTGAATACAGGTGAAAAATCGGACTTATATTCTTTAGGTATTGTGTTATATCAAATGTTAACGGGAGAACTTCCATTTTTCGGAGAAAGCCCGATAAGCATTGCACTGAAACATTTGCAGGATGATTTTGTGGAACCGAGAGTTGCCAATTCGCATATTCCCCAATCGGTAGAAAATATTATCTTGAAATCGATGAGAAAAAATCCAGACGAACGATATCTTTCGGCAAAGAAAATGATAGAGGATTTGGAAACTTGTCTTCAGCCGCACCGCTTGTACGAACCAAAAATTGTATTTAAGCATGTGGATGAATTGCAGGAAACAAAAGTCATGCCTGCGATTCGATCTTCGCAAATGTTTGATACGAATCCTGCTCGTACGCAGCAGGCGACGGGACCGATTGGTCAGACTACTCGATTTACTGAGACGATGAACACGGTACAACTGGAAGACAACGAATTAGCTACGAAAACTATGAATTGGAAAAAGCCATTAATCGTCGTGCTTGTTACGTTAGTGTTTTTAGCGGCGTTAATATGGGGGTTTTTCAAGTTATTAGATACATTGCAAATGGATGACGTAGATTTACCGTACGTTGTTGGCATGACAGAGGAAAAAGCGCGCGAAGAGATTGCTTTGGTAGGCTTAAGAGTTCACGAACAAGTTACGCGTGAACCAAGTAAAATTGTTCCATTAGGTGTAGTTATGGAGCAATCGAAGATGAGTATGAAGGTGAAAGTCGGCTCGTTTATCGAATTGACGATAAGTAGTGGACCTGAGCTGAAAGAACTGCCTAACTATGTTGGTGGAATGAAAATAGCTACCATTAATGCCTTAGTTGAGCTTGGCATTAAGGAAGCGCAACTCGAATTTATCGAAGTGAACGATGATTCAGAGGTTGGAACTATCTTAGAGCAAACACCAAATTCAGGCTTAGAAATTAATCCTGATGATGTGAAAATTACATTTACAGTGAGTGCTGGCCCAGAGACAGTCGTTATGCCATCTCTAGAGAGCAAAAAATTAGCTGATGCTAAAGATATTTTGAAAGCTTACGGTCTAATACTTGAAGACAGTAATATTAAATATGAGGCTAGTTATTTGTTCGATAAAGACGAGGTTATAAGCCAAGATATCATGCCGAATGAGGAAGTTGTTAAAGGTAGTAAAGTTTTTATTGTTGTAAGTACAGGGCAACCTGCAGATGCCAAAACGTATCAATTTAATGTGCGAATTTCACCTGCTAACAGTGGCACGGCAAGTGAAGTGGAAATTCAATATTCCGATGCTCGTGGTGAAAATGTGGAGCTTGCTCCTATTACCATTACAAGTACGGTTGATATTCCAGTAACGCTTGTGCTTGATCCAGATACGGTTGCGAGAGTATCTGTATATAGAGATGGTGCATTCATGGATACTAAGGATATTAGATATAAAGATATTTCAAAGGGTTCAACAACAGGATTAGAAATTCCCGGCAATGAAATCGTGCCTACGGAAACACCTGCAGATACAGAAACCAATACTAATCCTAATGCTAACCCTAATTCTAATTCCAATGGTAAGCCAGATCATAAAACGGAGGGTAACGACAATAATGAGCAAACCGAGCAATCCACGGAAGCATGGTCAGAAGAATAATGAGACAACTACAGATTCTTCCGCTAGTCTCCAGGGAGTGATCGTTAAAGCGCTAAGTGGTTATTATTACGTTCAACCCAGGCATGATCGAACTCATTCTAGCACGGTACAATGCCGTGCTAGAGGAGTGTTTAAAAACAGAGGCCTTACTCCTTTAGTTGGTGATGATGTTCATTATGTGCTCACGGAAAACGGGGAAGGAACGGTTGTCGAATTACTACCTAGACGTTCAGAATTAATTCGCCCGGCTGTCGTCAATGTTGATCTTGCTATTCTCGTCTTTTCTGTTCATGAACCTGCACTTAATTTGCAATTGTTGGATAAGTTTTTGCTTCATATCGAGCATGCAGGTATTCAGCCTGTTCTTTGCTTAAGTAAGCAAGATTTAACTCATGATGCCAATAGTAAGGAATCATTGCAGGAAGAGGCACTCAAAAGTATCGAGGAAGTCACTCGTATCTACAGTAATTTGGGTTATGAAATTTATGGGACGAGTTCTGTGGAACAAGAAGGCATATCCCCGTTACATGAACGCTTGAAAGGACATGTATCAGTGTTTGCTGGGCAATCAGGAGTGGGGAAATCTTCGCTATTGAATGCGCTCGTTCCAGGTTTAACACTTGAAACCAATGAAATAAGTAATCGGCTTGGTCGTGGTAAACATACGACTCGTCATGTTGAGCTTATCGATATTGGCGGGGGCTATGTCGCAGACACTCCAGGTTTCAGTCAGCTTGATTTTACGGAGCTTGGTATTTCTGATCTTGCCTATGGTTTTATCGAAATGCGTGAGCTTGCTCCAGACTGTAAATTTAGAGGGTGTTCACATGTTCAGGAGCCTGGTTGTGCCGTACTTGAACAACTTGCAGCAGGAAAGATTGAAGCAAGCAGACACGAGCATTATATAACTTTTCTTGCAGAACTCAAAGACCAAAAACGGAGGTACTAACACTCATGACTATTATTGCACCATCGATTTTATCGGCTGATTTTTCACTATTAGGTCAAGAAATTCAATCAATTGAAGCAGCAGGCGCTGATTGGGTTCATATCGATGTAATGGACGGTCACTTTGTGCCTAACCTTACATTTGGCCCTCCAGTTATTGCGGCAGTTCGTTCGAAAACGAAGCTTCCTTTTGATGTTCATCTTATGATTGAACGTCCAGAACAGTATATTGCTGATTACATTGCTGCTGGCGCTGATCGGATTACGGTTCATCTGGAAGCATGTGCTCATCTACATCGAACGATTTATTCTATTAAGGAAAAAGGTCTGCCTGTAGGTGTTGCGCTTAATCCAGCTACGCCTGTTTCTTCGTTAATACCAATTCTTGAAGATATTGATATGGTACTTATCATGACCGTTAATCCTGGATTTGGTGGACAATTGTTTATTCCTTATTCTGTAGCTAAGCTTCGTGAGTTGCGGGCGCTCTTGCAGCAACGTGAGCTATCTCATATCGACGTGCAAGTAGATGGTGGTATTAATGCGCATACAGCGCAGCTTGTGCGTGATGCTGGCGCGAATGTCCTTGTAGCGGGTAATGCTATATTCAACGCTTCTAATCGTGCTGAAGCTATCGCTTCATTACGATAATAGGAGGAATGGATACTGATGAAATTCAACATAAAAACGACGCTTTGGGTTATCCTTTATGCAGTGATGGCTGGCGGAACATTAGCGATATTTTCATCGATAGATTCATTTATTAAGTATCTTTTTTCTTTGTTAACGATTTATATCGGTATTCGCTTTTTCAGACGTTTTGAAACGATTGGTTTACGAATTACATTTGTTCTACTAGCTATTTTCATGTACTTTTTTGGCGTAGTTATGTTTGTCGTCTATCAAAGCCTAACGAATCCTGAATTTTTATCAGGACAGTAATTTAAAAATGGGCGTGAAATAATCTTTCTTTGAAGCATGTGGTGGTATACGTTGCGCTCTTTTTGCATATTATGATTACAAGAGTGGAGTTCACACGGAAAATGTAACCGCGTGTTTCGAGGAGGGGTGGACATGAAGTTCTATACCATTAAATTACCTAAATTTTTGGGTGGTTTTGTAAAAGCAGTGCTTAATACATTCCAAAAAAGCTAAAACATAATGCTGGCTGACGCAATCATAAACTTCGTGATAACGTACAACATTACAACAAAAAAAGCACCTGAAGATTCAGGTGCTTTTGTCTATGGTAAATTACACACGAGTAATTTTACCATTCTTCAACGCGCGAGCGCTGATGTATACACGTTTTGGTTTACCATCCACTAGGATACGAACCTTTTGAACGTTAACTCCCCAAGTACGACGAGTTGTGTTGTTCGCGTGAGATTTGTTGTTACCACTTCCAGGCGCTTTGCCAGTTACGAAACATTTGCGGGACATAAGTACACCTCCTTCACCAAATATCAAGTGTTCTTGCTTTAACAGCTCATTGCCTCTACAGCTATGTAAAGACTATGCTTCTTGAATAATTAATCATGCATATTACTTCTAATATAAACAGACCTAAATATCGTAACACAAAGTCGGTCTCTGTTCAACCTAATTCTAATTAAAATGTTGCAAATTTTCACTACGCACTTCAATAAAATTGATGTTTATAGTACAATGGAAATTAGTCCATAATATATGGCGAGGAGTGAAAATTTATGCCGATACAATTAGATAATGATTATGGTCAGATTAATGTATCTGATAGTTGTATTGCAACAATTGCTGGTTCTGCCGCTATGGAATGTTATGGACTCGTAGGAATGGCTTCACGAAATGGACTTAAGGATGGACTCGCAGTTCTTCTCGGTCGAGATAATTGGACTAAGGGTGTTGAAATAAGACAGGATCAACAAGGTGTATATATTGATTTGTATATTATTGTGAGTTATGGAACGAAAATATCCGAAGTAGCAAGTAATATTCGGTCAAAAGTGACTTATGTGTTGAATGATGTAATCGGACTTGCAGTTAACCAAGTTAATATTTTTGTACAAGATGTAAGGGTATCTACCTAGCAGGAAGGGGAATTTCATTGGGTAAGCGAGCTATTAACGGTTCCGATTTTGCTGGAATGGCATTATTAGGAGCTGACTTACTAAAGCGTAATGCTGAACAAGTTAATGCACTTAACGTGTTTCCAGTGCCAGATGGCGATACTGGAACAAATATGAATCTAACAATGACTTCAGGAATAACTGAATTGAAAAACAAACAATCTGCTCATCTGGGAAAAACAGCAGAAGCATTATCTAAAGGGTTATTGATGGGGGCGCGAGGTAACTCAGGAGTTATTCTCTCTCAACTATTTAGAGGATTCTCTAAGTCATTAGCTCATGCTGAAGAAGCTACAGCTATCGATATTGCTGTTGCACTGCAACATGGTGTGGATATGGCATATAAGGCTGTGGTGAAGCCAGTAGAGGGAACGATACTTACTGTAGCAAAAGAAGCAGCACGTCATGCCGTGCAATTTGCTCGTCGCAATACTGAAGTACTTGAATTATTGAAAGAAGTACATCAAAGAGCTTATGAAGCATTGCAAAAAACACCTGACCTTTTGCCAATATTGAAGCAAGTTGGCGTTGTAGACTCTGGTGGTCAAGGTCTAGTCTATATTTATGAAGGTTTTGTGCAATCATTATCCGGCAATTCAGAAATAGTAGATCACTTCATATCTGAAGCTGCACCAGCAGATGTATATGTTCCAGAACTTGTACGTCACACGGATCTGCTCTCCGCTCAAGCAAAACTAGAGACTTTAGATATTGAATTCTTCTATGACATGGAATTTTTCATCAAACGTAATATATCGGGAGCGTCCGTAGCTTTTTTTGATGAATCCGCTTACAAGAAAGCATTATCTAAAGACGGGGATTCAATTCTAGTAATTACAGATGATGACCTTATTAAAGTTCATGTTCATTCTCGTAAACCAGGCGATGTATTCAATTTGTCTGTTCCATATGGTGAGCTTACAGATATGCATATTCTTAATATGCGTGAACAGCATCGTGAATTGCTTGAAGAAGAGGTTCACCAATCAACTGTGAATTTATCTGCTGCAGAGCTGTTGGCAGGACAGGCTATTGATAATCGTCCAACGGAGCAAGCGTTCGAGCGTGCACCGTACGGTATGATTACAGTAGCGCTTGGTGATGGTGTTGCGGAATTGTTCAGCAGTAGTGATGTCGATATCGTATTATCTGGTGGACAGACGATGAATCCAAGTACAGAAGATTTTGTGAAAGCAATTGAAGCATTATCTGCTAATCATATTTTCATCTTCCCGAATAATAGCAATATTATATTAGCTGCTGAGCAGGCGGTGGAATTAACAGAGCGCTCGGTTACTGTAATACCAACGAAAACAATTCCACAGGGGATTGCAGCGGTACTTGCTTTCAAAGAAGATGAAACAGCAGAACGCAACAAAGAATGGATGATTTCTGCAGCCAGTACGGTCGTATCAGGTCAGATTACGAAAGCTGTTCGTGATACAAGTATTGACGGTATAGAAATTACTGAAGGACATTATATCGGTATTAAGGAAAAAGCAATTGTTACTTCTGAGGCGGAACTGCTAGATGCATGTAAAGCACTACTGGCAAGTATGCTTGAAGAAGAAGGGGACATTGTTACCATTCTTACTGGTGAAGGCTCCACGGATGATATTTCAGCTTCGCTTAGCGAGTGGATTGGCGAGCATTACAGCGATCTAGAAATTGAATTGCAGTATGGTGGTCAGCCGCTATATCCATATATTTTTGCAGTCGAGTAAGATCAATAAAGCGATAAGGAAAGGGGAATATCGTTAGATGGGAAATATTCGAATTGTTACGGATAGTACTGCGGACATTCCAGCAGATGTACGTGAGAAATACGGAATTACGATGGTTTCACTTAAAGTATTGTTCGGTGAGGAAACCTATCGAGATGCTATTGATATGACAACGGATGATTTCTATGCGCGTCTGAAATCATCATCAGTAATGCCGACAACATCTCAGCCATCACCTGCTGAATTCAGTGATGTGTATGAGCGTCTACTAGCAGAGGACCCTACCGGTCCAATTATCTCCATTCATCTTGCTTCGGTTCTAAGTGGAACGTATCAATCGGCTACGATTGCCCGCTCTATGATTGAAGATGAAACTGCGAATATTACAGTTATTGATTCCAAGTCAGCATCCTATGGTAATGGCATGCAAGTTATTCTTGCGGCAAAAATGGCGGAAGCAGGTGCTTCTGTTGAAGAAATCATAGCGGCTATTGAAGAAAGACAGAAAAGTGCAGAAATCTTTTTCTTAGTGGATACACTTGAATATTTACAAAAAGGCGGACGTATAGGCAGAGCAGCTGCACTTATCGGTTCTTTGCTTAATATTAAGCCGATTCTGTCGCTAGATGAAGTAGGCGCAGTATACTCTGCTGATAAAGCAAGAGGTAGTAAAAAAGCTATGTCCAAAATTGTCGAGCTATTGAAAGAAGCTTATGGTGATGCTGAGATTGGTCTTGTTGTCGCTAAGACAGATGATGTAATGATCGCACAAGAGCTTGAAACACGTGTTACTGCTGAACTTAATGTTAAGGAAATCCATTATACAGCTGTTGGTACCGTTATCGGTACTCATACTGGTCCTGGTACTTCCGCTGTATTCTTATATAAGGTGTGAGCTTGGGATGATCAAACTTGATCAAATTCCAGTTAAACAGTTGAAAGGCGTGAGTGCTCTTAAGGAACAGGAGCTTCACGCCTTTGGCTTATATACTGTGAATGATATTATATTATATTTTCCGTTTCGATATGAAGATTATCGTGTGCGTGACTTAACTGAAATAAAAAGCGGGGAAAAAGCTACTGTTATTGGAACGGTACGTGGCGTTCCTGTGCTGCAACGTTATGGTAAGTCCAAATCTCGTCTAACGTGTAAAATACAAGTTGGTATTCAGTTAATTACTGCAACGTGGTTCAATCGTCAATTTCTACGTGAAGGATTAATTCCCGATCGAGAAATTATGTTAACTGGTAAGTGGGAACAATCCCGTATGCAATTGACCGTGTCAGAATCAGAGTTTGTTGATGCGGTGAAGCCATCTGCCAAGATGGATACATTGCAGCCTGTTTATTCGGTAGGTGGAAAGATTACGCAACCGTGGATTCGCAAATTAATTACAGCAACACTTGAACAATATAGCAGTATGGTAGAAGAAGTTTTACCGTATGCACTCGTTCAAAAATATAATTTGATGAATCGAACAGAAGCTATTACGCACATCCATCATCCTGGAGATTTTGCTGCGGGACAAGAAGCACGACGACGGATGGTGTATGAGGAATTATTTTTATTCCAGCTTCGATTGCAGGCATATCGTGCACTTTCTCATCGCAGACAAGCAGGCATCGCTATGCCGATTGAAAGTCAATGGATTCGCGAATTTGCCATGACGTTACCTTTCGAGCTAACGGATGGTCAGAAGAAAGCAATTAATGAGATTTCCGTAGATATGCGTCGTAACTATGGGATGAACCGTTTACTGCAAGGTGACGTTGGTTCAGGGAAAACGGTAGTCGCTGCGATCGCACTTTATAGCGCAGTGAAAGCAGGTTACCAAGGTGCATTAATGGTTCCTACGGAAATATTAGCAGAACAACATCTGAAGAGCTTGACGCGTCTATTTGAGCATACGAACATTCAAGTAGGGCTGTTAACTGGAAGCTTAGGTGAGCGTAAGCGACGTGATATGCTGGCCTCCTTGCAGATGGGGCTTATTGATGTTGTTGTTGGTACTCACGCACTTATTCAAGAGGATGTTTTCTTCAGAAAATTAGGTCTTGTTATCGTCGATGAGCAGCATCGCTTTGGTGTTAATCAGCGCAGTATATTACGTCAGAAGGGCATTCATCCGGATGTACTTACAATGACAGCGACTCCGATTCCGCGGACGCTTGCGATTACTGCATTTGGTGATATGGATGTATCGACGATTCGTGAGCGCCCACAAGGGCGTAAGCCGATCGATACATTTTGGGTTAAACATAGTGCATTAGATCGCGCACATGGCTTTATTCGTAAGCAGGTAGCGCTTGGGCGTCAAGCCTATGTTATATGCCCGCTAATTGAAGAGTCAGAGAAGCTCGAAGTACAGAATGTCATTGACGTTCATATTACGATGCAACAGGCATTTCCTGATCTACAAGTCGGATTGCTGCATGGCCGGATGAGTGCAGTTGAGAAAGAAGCATCGATGAGTGCTTTTGCCAGGAATGAGTCACAAGTGTTAGTTGCAACAACCGTTGTTGAAGTAGGCGTCGATGTGCCTAATGCAACGATTATTATGATTATGGATGCTGAGCGTTTTGGATTATCGCAATTGCATCAGCTACGTGGTCGAGTAGGGCGTGGCGAGCATCAATCGTATTGTATATTACTTGCTGATCCTAAGTCAGACGTCGGTCGAGAACGAATGAAGGTTATGACCGATACGAATGATGGTTTCGAAGTGGCGCGTCGAGATCTTGAGCTGCGCGGTCCAGGAGACTTCTTCGGGACGAAGCAAAGCGGTCTACCAGAGTTTAAGCTTGCCGATATGGTTGCTGACTATGAATTACTTGAGCAAGCGAGGGAAGATGCCTCTGATCTTGTTGCTCAGGATAGTTTTTGGCATGATTCGGCGTATGCTCGAGTAATAGAATGGCTGCGGAATGATCCTTTATTTCAAGGAGAACAAATAGATTAGGCAATTATTGGTGATTGCCTGCATATAGTTAATTCATTAGAGGTAGTTGCCTATACGGAGGTGTCTGGTTAATGAGTTATCAAAAGTTCGGTATTAGTCCACAGTTAGTAGAAAGAGTGAAATTCAAGTCGAAAAATCCAGCGACAAAGGAACGTCTGCGCAAATTACTTGGTGATGCTACCAAATACGATTTGCAGGATCGAGTAAAGGTACGTAAGCTTACCAAATCAGCAGCAACTATTTTGCAGGAAAAACTAACCGAAACACAGGGAGAACAAATTGTTAATTTCGTATTAGCGCAAAAAATCGATCCGAACAATACACTTCATTTGCTAAAGTTGTGGAGTATGTTCCGCTAAACTAGTGTTAAGTATGCACGAAAATCACTAATTAAATAACTTTGCTGAAACGGGCGAGAAAATGGAGAACCCTTTTGCAGAACATCATACCACTATCGGTATGCGTTGTTGATGCAAAGGAAGTAGATCGACAGCGTATGCTAGTGCAAGAGCAAATGAAACTTGCAACAGGTTAATAAATAAAACTTGTCAAATTTGTGAAATGCGTTAGTATGAAAATAATCGAATTTAATAGTGCGGTAGAGATAATGAGAACCCTGCGCAAAGAACACTTTCAGAAATGAAAGTGTTCTTTGCGCAGGGTTTTTAATATTTTCATGGACATTATTTAGAATATCCTAACGCATGATTAGCATGGTGCTTTACAAAATAATCATATAAATCGTGATTGTTATTTACAAAAATGCATTATAGTTAGACAGGTATTACCATTATTACAATATAATAATTATTTTGGGGGGATT
Source organism: Paenibacillus sp. Y951 (assembly GCF_056786395.1). Lineage (NCBI taxonomy): Bacteria > Bacillati > Bacillota > Bacilli > Caryophanales > Paenibacillaceae > Paenibacillus > Paenibacillus sp. Y951. Next base: position 363,304 of record NZ_JBXCIY010000003.1, read on the forward strand.
TAAGTGAAGAAGATTATTGTATTATTAGCTATGTTTGCATTAATTATTTCAGCATGTAGTAAAGGGGAGTCTAACAATCCTGGATCAAGCCAGAAGCCTGATGGAAGCAGTGACAAAGCAGTTGAGTTAGAGTTTTATTTCCCAGTTGCTGTAGGGGGGCCTATTACTACAATTATTGATAATTTGGCGAAAGACTTTGAAAAAGAAAATGAAAATATTATAATAAAGCCGATTTATGGTGGAAGTTATCAAGATACTGTAACGAAGGTCATGACTGCCGTACAAGGTAATAATGCACCAGACATTGCTGTACTTCTATCAACGGATCTCTATTCACTTCTTTCTATGGATGCACTTGAAGATCTGACACCGAGATTTACTCCAGAATATTTCAATGGCTTCTATGATGCTTTCATGGGTAATACCAAATCAGGTGATACGGTATGGAGTATTCCATTCCAACGCAGCACGATCGTACTTTATTACAACAAAGATGCATTTAAGGAGGCTGGTCTAGACCCAGAAAATGCACCTACGAATTGGACTGAAATGAGAGAATATGCCAAAGCATTAACGACTAAGGATACAGGAGGTAACGTATCGCAATGGGGTATTGAAATACCAAGCACAGGTTACCAATACTGGATGCTGCAAGCATTGGCTCTACAAGGTGGAGACAACATTATGTCTACGGATGGAAAACAAGTGTTTTTCAATCAACCACATGTTGAAGAAGGCTTGCAAATGTATATGGACTTAGGGCAAACAGATAAAGTTATGCCTGAAGGCATCATTGAGTGGGCGACTGTCCCATCTGATTTTATTAGCGGAAAAACAGCAATGATGTATCATACAACAGGTAATCTAACGAAGGTGAAAAACGAAGCAGCATTTGATTTTGGTGTAGCTTTCTTGCCTGCTAACAAGCAATACGGTTCACCAACTGGCGGCGGAAATTTATATGTGTTCAAAGATATTCCGGAAGAAAACAAGCAGGCAGCAGCGAAGTTCATTGAGTTCTTAACGCAGCCTGAGCGTGTTGCACAATGGTCGATGGAGACTGGCTATGTTGGAACGACTAAGGCAGCTTATGAAACAGATGTTTTGAAAGCATATGTAGAAGAGTTCCCTCAGGCGAAAATTGCCAGAGATCAACTGGAATATGCGCAGAGTGAATTGTCTACTTACCAGAATGGTCAAGTTACGAAGTTATTCAATGATAATATTCAGGCTGCATTACAAGGTGATATGACTGCTAAGGAAGCATTGGAGAAATCACAAACACAGGCTGATGAAATTCTTAAAGCTTTTAAGTAGACTCAGTAAATCAGTCTATAACTTCATATTGATATATTAATTGGCTAGAGCCCATGAGAAGCCACGATTGTATATTAAACTCTATGTATTAGTTGTGGGTTTAATATGCAACGTGGTTTTTTCGTGTGAGAATTGTAGAAATGGGGTATTGCATTGACAAACCGCAGCTTAAGTTTAAGAAGAAAAATCAACTGGAAAGAAAATATTTTTGCTTATGCGCTACTTTTTCCTTCACTTATATTTCTTGTTATGTTTACATTTTATCCGATTATTAAATCTATTTATTCAAGCTTTCTAAGCTCTTCATTCAAGAATGCAACCTTTGTAGGATTCGATCAATATAAGCATGTGTTTCAGGATGAAGTATTTTACAAAGTACTTACTAACAATATGTTACTCGCGATTGGTACAGTTCCCGTAAGTATTTTCTTTGCTATTTATTTTGCAATATGGGTGAATAACAAGACAAAAGGTATAGGATTGCTGAGAGCGGCATTTTTCTACCCTACATTAATCCCAATGATTGCGATTGCTAATATTTGGTTGTTCATTTACACACCTGATTTTGGATTACTTGATAAGTTTCTAAGCGTTTTCGGAATCAATGGTGCCAATTGGTTAGGTAGCTCAACATGGGTTATGTTCTCCATGATCGTTATGTTGATCTGGAAGGAAGCTGGTTTCTTTATGCTCTTCTACTTAGCGGGATTACAGAACCTGCCAGGGGAAGTTTATGAAGCAGCCAAAATGGAGGGCGCGCGTCCTTTCCGCATATTCCGTACGATTACATTCCCATTACTAATGCCTACAACGTTGTTCGTCATGGTTATTGCAACTACGAATGCATTTAAGATGGTAGATCATCTCTATATTATGACGAAGGGCGGTCCAAATAATGCGAGTAATCTGCTATTATTCCATATTTATGAAACGGCATTTAGCTTCTGGGATATGGGGAGAGCCTCAGTGCTAACCGTTATTCTACTCGTCATTTTACTTTCAATATCGATCTTTAATTACGCATATTTAGATAAGCGGATCCATTACTAGGAGGGGGGAGTTTTCACGTTATGAATAATATTATAAACAGAGTTATTATTTGGATTATCGGGCTTATCTTTCTCGTCCCACTCGTATGGACAGTCGTTACATCATTAACACCTTCGGTTGAGGTCATAACGAGAGCAAATCCATTTTCAATTAAAAATCCAACTTTTTTCAACTATATATCCGCGTGGGATACGATTCCCTTTATGAGATATTACTTTAATACGATTATTATTGTCGTTGGGATTTTAGCTGTACAATTATTTACAGTTACGTTAGCGGCTTACGCTTTCGCTAGATTGAATTTTATTGGGCAAGGTTTCATCTTCATCTTGTTCTTAGTACAAATTATGATTCCACCAGATATTCTTATTTTCCCGAACTACGCCATTATGAAGGAATTAGGATTAATAGATTCAAAGCTAGCGATTATGCTGCCTTATTGGGCTTCTGCATTCGGGGTGTTTTTACTGCGACAAACGTTCAAGCAAATACCGGTTGAGCTTGATGATGCAACTAAAGTGGACGGATGTAGATGGTATCAAACGCTATGGTATGTTTATTTACCTTCAGCTAGACCGACCTTTGTTGCTTTTGGCTTGATTTCCGTCAGTGCCCACTGGAGTAACTTCATGTGGCCGCTCGTTGTTACCAACTCGGTCGAATCTCGTCCGTTAACGGTAGGGATCGCGATATTTGCTCAATCCTTCGAAACAGGTGCACAGTGGGGAACTGTAACGGCAGCGACCGTGCTTGTTATTACACCGCTACTGGCAGCGTTTTTCCTTTTCCAAAGACAGTTCGTAGAAAGCTTCATGCATTCAGGCATAAAGTAGGAGGTGCTTATGAAGGAAATTATTTTAATGGGAACAGCATGTGCAGCATCTGGAATCGATCGAGACAATACGTATCTCCTACTTCGAGAATTTGAGTCATGTACATTAATTGATGTTGGTGGAAATCCATTAGGCAAGCTTAAAAACTTAGCAATTCCGACGAATCATATTAAGCGCTTATTATTTACTCATTTTCATAATGATCATATTTACGGACTACCTTCCTTATTGTGGGGAATGTGGATTGATGGGCGAACAGAGCCATTCGATATTTATTGTGTCGAGGAAAGACGAGAATGGCTAGAAAATTGGCTAAACTTAATGGAGCTGAATGAGTGGCCATGTTTATTCGAAATTCGCATCCATTCGTTTAACTGGAAGGAGCCATCACTAATTTGGAGCAACAATGATTGCTCGCTTTCAATATTTCCTGCCAGCCATGGTAATGTTCCTACTGTAGGTGTGGAGGCTATATATCATAATAAAGTCGTTATTTATTCGGCAGATACTATTTTGAATCCCGCGATCACTCGATATGAGAAGATTGATCTGCTTATACATGAAGCAACAACGGCACGTAACGCAATGCCTACTCATAGCAGCTTAGAGGATATTGTGGAATTTTACAATATGGATGCGATAGAGAAGCTAGTACTCGTACATCTAATGGATGATGAGCCATATGATGAAGTATTGGATCAGTTGCCTGCAGGTACATTGGCAAAAATTACGATGGGTCAGGATTTGTTATCGATTAGCTTAGAGTAAATGAGCAGGGATCAGAAAGGGGAATGATAGGGTGCAGTGTTTCTAACGAACAAGACGATTGAATCTCGGGAAAACTATGTTGATAAGCTGGCTAAGCTAGGTATTCATGTAATCCGACAAGAAAGTGATGAAAATAATACCTGCAATTGCTCGTGAATGGCAAATGCTATTGGATTGTCAATCTGAGGTAGAGAGCTCCAGACTTTACGCTGCGTTATCTCAACATCATTCGGATAGTGTTCGCTGTTGGGCTGCCTACATCATTGGTCAAAATCAACGATTAAGTTTACATGATAAATTAGTAAGTATTCGCCCGTTTGCTGCCGATTCGCATTTTGGTGTCCGTGAGATTGCTTGGATGGCATTAAGGGAGGATACAATCAACAATGTAATAGAATCGATTCAATATTTGCGTGATTGGGTAGTTGATGAAGATGTAAATATCCGGAGATTCGCTATTGAATTGACATGTCCACAAGGTGTGTGGGCCAAGCATATTACTGTTTTGAAAGAAAATCCTTCCATTGCGCTGCCGCTTATCCAATCGGTTATGTCAGATCCTACAAAATATGTTCAAGATTCAGTAAGTAATTGGCTGAATGACGCTTAGCAAAGTAATTTGACTGAGAAAGGAAAAATTAGAATCTCACATGTTCCACCAATTCCTTAACGGCAGAGATGCCGTTTTTTTGTTACACACTTGGAGTGCTAAATTTTATTGACATATATCGACCATCTATACTATATTATGTATAGATGGTCGATATAACCGTTAAGGATGTGAACTTTTTAAATGAAGATTGATAAAAGTCTGATAAGTGGCAGTACAACAATGCTAATACTCAAATTACTTAATAGTAGTGATATGTATGGATACCAAATGATTGATGAATTAGAACGACGTTCAGAAAATGTATTTACTCTTAAAGCAGGCACACTATACCCCCTACTACATAACTTGGAAAATCAAGGTATGGTAGAATGCTATGAACAAGTATCCGAAAGTGAAAGGGCACGCAAGTACTATCGAATTACGAAGCGCGGTAAGAAACTTTTTGAAGAGAAAAAATCTGAATGGCTCACTTACACAACTACTGTAAATCAAGTGCTAGGAGGATCAAACTATGCACTCGACTAATCAGCATGTTCAACATTTTATACAAGGGGTTTGTAAAGAGGTTCGCTTCAAAAGCATCCATGAACATATAACAAGGGAGCTTTTGGATCATATTGAAGATCAGAAAAATAAGTACATAGATCAAGGGATTGATGAAGAAACTGCAAATTTGAAGGCAGTGGAACAAATGGGTGATCCGGCTATTGTTGGTAAACAGTTAGACAAGACTCATAGGCCAAGAACGGAATGGTCAATCCTTTCCAGTGCTGCGATTTTAGTGGTGCTAGGTGCTGTTTTCCAATACATTCTTACAGGAGTAAACACAAACAGTATAAATATGTTTTCAGGTTTTCTTCAATACGCACCAATCGGCATAGTAGCCTTTGCGATTATGTACTTTCTTGATTATACATGGCTAGGACGTTATTCCAAGCTCGCATATTTTGTGGTTTTTGCTATTGCGGTAGCAGGATTCTTAACTTCATATACGATTAATGGTACATACCAACATGTCTACTATACAACATTAATCTGTATTCCTTTATTTGCTGGAATTATATATGGATTTAGAAACAAGAGGTATCTGGGTATTGTTATTTCAGGTTTGTTTTATGCAGGAGCAGCATTGATATGCATAGCCGCTCCTTCTTTTACTGCTCTAGCATTACTTACGATCTCATGTCTAATTATTTTAACAGTTGCGATTGCAAAGGATTTTTTTGGCGGGAATAAGAAGTTAAGCTATGCACTCGTATATGTACCAACCTTCTTAGTATCTATACTAGTGGTCTTTATTGCAAGTCGCAGATCTCCCTATTTCGTTAAAAGAATTGTAGAGATCTTTAATCCAGCACAAGATCCATCAGGGTTTGGATACCAAACGGTATTGATCCGAAAACTAGTTTCCGCAGCTAAGCCTATTGGTACAGCTGCACTTGAAAACAAGTCAGAGATCATGAGTATTGATCGCATTTTGCCAATCTGGTCAACAGATTTATCGTTAACCTACATTATTGCAAGATTTGGCTATATTCCTGGAATGGCAGTAGTTGCTATTCTACTTATTCTTATTATTAGAATGTTTGTATCGGTGTTTAAACAAAAAAACACGTATGGATTTCTTGTTTCTTTTGCGGCTTGCCTTGCAATTACTGGACAAATTGTGTTATATGTTCTTTCTAATATTGGTGTCATTGCACCAATGACCGTAATTCTTCCATTTTTTTCTTTTGGTGGGTTTGGATTTTTAGTCAATATGGTACTGCTTGGAATACTGCTTTCGGTCTATCGTCGAACAGACGTTGTACATGATAGGCTGCCAAGTCATCTTTAAGATACGATTAGTAAATGACGTTCGGATTACTTCTCGGATCGAGACTGATAATAACAAAACGACTTTAATTTCAATGTTTTGGAATTAAAATTTGGTCATACCCCTGTCAAGTAGACAGTTATAAGAAGCAAAACTACCAGCGCGCATCGATATTCAATCGGTGTGTGCTGGTAGCCTAGGATGTATATTGGAAGCTTTAATCCGCTTGAATGGACAGATCCTTCATATACGGCAATACCTTCTTATAATTGACGATGTAAGCTGCCTTTCATAAGGTTGTGATCATACGCGGATACTCGAAATTAGGGTGTTAAAGCTGGATCTATATATTCTGTAGGTTTACAGGTCCTTTAGTGATTTCAGTAAGCTTGGAATTGACGGAAAAGATTTTTGCATTGATATCTGTTATACCAAAACCAGCTAATCTGCTAGTGGTCACTCACCTTTGTTTATTTAGTAGTAGAAAAATACAATTCCCCTAAAATTTCGTTCACTTGATAACGATCTGTTGAAAGCTCTTGTTCAATAAAAGATTTAACATTTGCTTGTTCAACATCATACATTACTTCAATTTCTTTGGAGAAAAGAAGTTGTTCTTTTTCAAGCAAGCTAGAAAGGGAAGGGATTGGTTTGGGTTGTAATTCATCGAGATTTAGAACTTTTTTCAATCCGTCTACATAGTATTCCAACGAACGGGCGCCAACAATTTTTACACCTTTGTTTTCTTCATTAGTCATAATAATAGTCGGAAAACCACTTACACCCAAGCTTCTAACTAGATCAAAATCTTCATGCAGCAATTGTAGACCGACGGGTTGTTCAGCTTCATTAACAATAGCTTCTCCATCAAGGCCGAGTTTATTTACGATTTCAATCATAACGGATTTATCTGAAATATTTTGATTAAATGCGAAAAGTGCTTCTCTTGAGCGGCGTAAATATTCGGATGCTGCTACTTCAGTATGATTTTTTTGAATCACCTTAAATACACGAGAGGGAGGGTAGGATGATTGAACTGGATTATCAATCATTAAAGTCCCGTCAATTGGCATTCTCGAATATTCTCCAACTTCTCTCCAGTGAACAGCAACATCGGCTGGTTTATTAATTCCATTGGCAGGATCGATTGGTCCGTCATGCCATTTTTCCAGCAAACCACCCATAACCGTATGAAAGTTAAAATAACCTCCATACTGCTCTACAAAACGTCGAAGCTCAGGTTCAAGTGCCCAGCAATGTGAACAAATAGGGTCGGTCACATAATAAAGATTAACCATTTTTGGGGGTTGATTAAAATCAATAACCTCCATATCCTCCTCTCCAGCTACTCCGCATACACCTGTTTTTAGATCACAAACCATATTATTATTGTTCGTCATTATATTTTCCTCATTTCTAATGAAATATTGTAACAAAACATTTTATAATTACTTTACTTTTCAAAGGCGAAATACGAATGATTTGCCTGTAATTGAATTTTAGATCATAATAAAAATCATTAACACCAATAAATCTGTGGATTTGTCGTTTATACAACACATTTAAGAATTTGTTTGAAAAGTAGGAGGTTAACAAAATGACCGAATCAAAGACGGACCCCCGAGTTCTTCGTACCCGCAAACTAATTATGGATTCTTTCATTGAACTTTCAGGGAAAAAGGAATTTAAGGATATTACTATAAAAGATATAACTACAGAAGCGATGATTAATCGTGCAACTTTTTATTATCATTTTGAAGATATATACGACTTATTGGAAAAAGTGTTATCAGAAGTATTGTTAGTTAATTTGAATTATGATTTTCACCAAAATAACGAGCTAAATGAAGAAGTCTTCGTTAGTATTTTCAAAGCTATAACAGATTTTCAAAAGTCACTATCCAATCGTTGCCATAGAGGTTACGAAGATACTATTGCCCGCATTATTAGAGAACAGCTCGAAGTTATTTTTCATAAAATGTTGTTAAAACAAAATAAAACTGAAGAGGATGAAGCTCTGAAAATTACAGCTGTCCTACTAAGCTGGGGAATCTATGGGGCTTCTGTAGAATGGAGAAGAGACAGTCAGAAGATGCTGCCGGAACAATTTATCCAATTAGCAATCCCTTACATACGGACTGGGATTGATAGAACCTAAGTGGATTTCTATTCGCTGAAGTAAGCAGCAGGCGAAATCCTTCAGAAGTTCGTCAAATATCAAGTGAAGCTCGCTATTATTGGGGATTTCACGGCGTATCCAAGTCGAAGTCTTCATGATTTCATCTTTGAATGTAATTTCCAAGAAGTCCAAGCTAAGTTTGCGCTTGGACTTCTTGGAGTATCAAGGGGCAGCAACGCCTTCTTCTTAGTAGCATAGCATGTTATTCGTGAATATATGATGTGTTGTGTCACAAAAAACCTCCTATTCTCGTCATATATGCAAAACGAAATAGGAGTGGTTGCAATGAAAGAGTTGACATGCATAGTCATCGGTGGAGGATATGCTGGTATTAATGCCGTTAAAGCGATTCGAAATACATTTAAGGACAAAGCAAACAAGCGTCCTCTTCGACTTATTCTAATTGATAAGAATCCGTATCACTTTCGTAAAGTATTGCTCTTCAAGCCCGCAGTCACGAATGAAGATATTAGGGTCTCTCTGACGGATTTGTTTCCTGAAGGTGTTGAATTCGTTCAAGCTACCGTAAAGAACATTGAATCAGAGGAGAAGAAGTTGAACTACCAGGATGTTAAAGGAAATTGGAAATCGATGCACTATGACATGATTGTTGTGGCGATAGGCAGCGTCGTGCAGCAACCTGACCTTGCTCAAGGAGGGATTGCATTGGCGAGCTTGGATACCTCACTTAAAATCAAGGAATCGTGGCGTGCGAACTTAAAGAAAGCTGTTATCGAAACAAATGCTAGAGAGCGTCAGCGGTTGATGACCATTGCCGTTGGTGGTGCAGGAATAAGCGGAATTGAGACATCTGCCGAACTGGCTCATTACGTACGTGAAGATGCACAGAAGTTAGGACTTGACCAGAGTAGTGTAAGGATAAATTTATTTAACACAAACAAGAGTCTCTTCCCGGATGGTCCGCCTAAAGTAGGACTGAAATTAGAGCATTCTCTTCGTACTAGCGGTGTAACTGTTAAACATGAGGTCAAAATACTACAGGAGAAAGAGGGAGTACTTACCTTGTCTAGCGGTGAGACGATGTCCGTCGGCTTATGTGTCTGGACGCTGGGACTGTTACCCAACCCTAATCTGCGAAACATTGGACTGCCGATTACCTCGGATGGACATCTGATCGTCGATACAAGCTACAGGGTACAGGGTACTCATGGTGTGTACAGTATCGGAGACTGCGCACGGATCGTAGATCCAGCCAGCGGACAGGCTGACGGAAAGACGTGTAAGGAAGCCATTGCTCAAGCTACAAGGCTTGCTAAGATCGTGTTGGCCGATCTTGAAGGTCGTCCGGCACCCGAGCATAAGGGATTTATTGACTTCTTCTGCTTTGGCATGGGACCGAAGAAAGGAATGGCATGGACACATTTATGGGGAATAGATTTTATTTTTACAGGTAAACTCGGATGGATTCTAAGAAAATTCACTTGGAATTCAGCAAGTCTATTATAATAGGAGAAAGATGATTAATGTATAAGAAAGGAAGTGGTGCGATGCAAGAATTATATGAGCAGTATAAAGGCTTGCTGTTTACGCTTGCCTATCAACTGACTGGATCGTCCACGGATGCGGAGGATATTGTACATGACGTATTTCTGAAGATATGTGACGTAGATCTTGAGCTTCTGGTTGAGCCAAAAGCATATTTGTGCAAAATGACAACGAATCGCTGTTTGGATTTCCTCAAATCCGCACGTAAAAAGCGGGAACGGTATTTCGGAGAATGGCTTCCCGAACCGATTTTCACTTCGAATGATGAATCCTTTGAATTCGTTGTACGTAAAGAGTTGTTGTTTTATTCGATGCTTGTGCTGCTTGAAAGATTATCTCCTTTGGAACGAGCGGTTTTTGTGCTTAGGGAGGCACTTGGTTTTGAATATAGCGCTATTGCAGAGATCATTGGCAAAAGCGAAGTCAATTGCCGTAAGGTTCTAAGCCGTGCAAAGGGAAAAATAGGAATTACTACCGAAGAGCAGATTCATGTTGAAGCAGCAAGCGAGGAATGGGTCCGTCAATTCATTACAGCTCTCGAACAAGACAATGTAAATACAGTTGTATCGATGCTCGCAGAAGATGTTGTGCTAGTTTCCGATGGAGGAGGCAAAGCAGTCGCGGCTGTCCATCCTATTAAATCGCGTGACCTCGTCACCCGCTTCCTTCTCGGTCTCGTTCGTAAGACTCTACATGAAGAAGGAAGCATACAAGTCGAAATAAGAGAAATAAATGGCCAAACAGGGGTTGTTGTCCGAACAAACGTGGGTATTGAGACCGTTGTGCTTATGCATGTCGAGAGGAGTTCGATTCGCAACCTGTACTTTGTTAGGAACCCGGAAAAACTGAAGCATTTATTGAATCATCATTAAGGCAGGGCTAGAGAGATATCAGGCCGTAACATGAAGTGAATGCTGCCGCTTTGTCAATATGTGGACTTGCGACAGTTGTCAGAGCGTCCGCTGGATCGAAAATCATTAGCGGAAGCGGATTTTAAGAAAGTCAACGAAAAATACAGCGAAGTCTTTACCGAATTGAAACCGAGAGGAGCGCTCCAAACATGTCGAGGAGGTAGTATCAATATATTGTATCGACAAATAATGGGAAGCTCCTAAATTATCGAGGGGGAAGAAGGTGTGTTCTTAAGTGTGAAAAATGCTAATGAACGGAAATATTAAATATTGATGAAGAAATGGAAAAAGTTTCACCTCTCAACTCAAAGGAGGATTCCATCATCTCCACCACTCGTCCTCATTTCTCCCCCTAAAATCCATTGGATTTGCAACTGACTCAACCGTTCGAACATTGGCTTTCAAACCACCTTAACACTAGTACATCTGCCCGTATATCCAGTAGAACCAGTCAAAATTAGCATAGCCTGCGTCTTTAAGACTAGGTAAAGCAGAGCAATAATCTCCAAGCGTAAAAGAAAAAGGTTGATGAATATATTATCTTCGAAAACACACATGAACCAATAATTGATAAGGATGATTTCAAACGAGTATAGGAGTTACTGTATTCAAGAAAAAGTATCAAATCCAATCAACAAACGCATCTCTTTACTAATATTGTGTTTTGTCCAGGGTGTGGGCGAGGGTTATGGTATAGATGTAGTGGCGAACGATATGTATGTGGTGGAATATCTCGATACGGCATAAAAGGTTGTCCTGCTCCTTCAAGCATTAAGGAACAAGAACTATTATAGATGCTATAAGAAGAGTTCAATACTTTTATATATGAGGCGTGCCCAGAGGCACGCATTATCTAGTTGGTGAAAGTCCAACCGAAGGAGGGACCAAGCCACCTTCGTAGCTGGGATACCTGCGTATGGCGAAATCTGTGCGTAGAAGCGTATCGACGAAAGTACCTGTCAGAGGGCGAGCAACATGCCAGGCCGTAACATAAAGTGAATCCTGCCGCGTCGTCAAAAAGGCCTCGCAAGAGGGACAAGAGGAAGCTGAGTCTCGCTCATATAGACGAAGGCCAAGGAAGCTGAATA